>JABMNN010000059.1 GCA_013204545.1 Chloroflexota bacterium
GAACTCGGCATCGTCCCCAAAGAGTTCCTCGATTCTGCCGATATCTACACGGTAATGAACGGGCATGTAACGCAAGATTCTATCGTCAGCACAAATTCAAATGACTAGAACGTCAGCCCAAGAACTGTCAAACACAGAGCTGGTCGGCACGATCGAGCAAATTGCGACCATCATTAGCGAGTCTCACTATGTAGTTGGCATGACAGGAGCTGGTATGTCGGTCGAAAGCGGGATTCCACCGTTCCGAGGTGCAGACGGACTATGGACCAAGTACGGTGTGCCTCGCATGGACGGGTACTCTGAGTTCAAAAAAGACCCCATTGGCTGGTGGAACCGTCGAACCAACGAGAAGATTGACGCCCACATTGTCGAGCTTCGTGATGCACTTACTAGTGCCAAACCCCACGCAGGTCATTACGCACTCGTAGGGTTGGAAAAACAAGGCTACCTGCAATCGCTTGTGACACAGAACATTGATGCACTCGACGAGAAAGCAGGGCTCGAAAATCTTGTAGAAATCCACGGCAACCGAACAAAACTTCGATGCATCGATTGTGGAGATCGTGTTTCGCTTGGTGACTTCGTTCCGCTGTACGCACCTGATTCGTGCATAAAGTGCGACGGTATAGTGAAGTTCGACACTGTGATGTTTGGTGAACCTATTCCTAGCGATGTAATGGTTGCCGCCAGAACCGAAATAGATAAAGCCGACTGCGTTCTGGCTATCGGCACTTCAGCAACTGTACGACCAGCTAGCGGATTACTGTGGATAGCCGAAGCTGCCGGAGCAACAATTATCGAGATCAATCCGATCGAAACGAAATTATCACCCATTTGTGAGGTATCTTTGCGCTCGACAGCGGGCGAGGCACTTCCACTGCTGCTTCAATCGCTCTCAGACTGATCTCAAACAGCTCATCTAGTAAGAACTATGAAATGACTACTCCGCTAGAACTCGAAATCGCTAACTACACCGCAGCAAATCCTAAATCTGCCGAACTGCACAACACGGCGACCCAATACATGCCCGGCGGCGACACTCGGAATTCGATCTTCTGGGATCCATTTCCTCTCTACATCACAGATGGCAACGGAACTACGCTCACCGACGCGGATGGCAACAAACGGACCGACTTCGTAAACAATATGACGACTCTAATCCTCGGTCATCGTCCTCCAGAGGTAATCGCGGCGGTCGCTGAACAACTCGAACACGGACTTTCGTTCCCGGCTCCAAGTCCATCGGTGGTTCAATGGGCAAAGCTAATGTGCGAACGAGTACGTTCGCTCGATAAAGTCCGGTTCGTAAATACGGGTACAGAAGCAACTCTCAACGCTATTCGAGCTGCACGTGCGTTCACAGAGAAGCAAAAACTAGTGAAGTGCGAGGGCGCCTATCACGGTAACCACGACGCTATTCAGATCAGCGTAGTACCGCCTATCGATCAAGCAGGTGACGCAGACTCGCCCGAAGCGATCAAAGCCTTCCCAGGTATTTCCGATAGCGCTGTTGACGATATATTCATCGTACCGTTCAACGATATTTTCGCTGCTGAAAGGACCATTCGAGATCACGCTGACGAACTAGCAGCGGTAATCGTAGAGCCAGTCAATGGCCAGTGTGGAATGGTGCCTGCCAAACACGAATTTCTCGAAGGACTACGCCGAGTTACCGAAGAGCTCGGGATACTGCTGATATTCGATGAAGTAATCGCTTTTCGAATCGCCTATGGTGGTGCTCAGGACTACTACGGAATTACGCCCGACCTCACATGTTTCGGAAAAATTGTGGGTGGCGGCATGCCCGTCGGGGCATTCGGAGGGAGAGAAGACATCATGTCGATGTGGAACCCCGCTGGCGGTAGTGCGGTTGTACAACACGCCGGTACATTCAACGGAAACCCCATGACTGCTGCTGCCGGCGTAGCAACGCTAGAGAATCTCACACCAGAAAAATACGAGTATCTCAATCATCTTGGTGAATCACTGCGATCGAAACTACGCGCACTCTTTGCGGAGCTCGAGGTGCCAATGGGCGTGACTGGAATCGCATCGCTCTTCGCTCTGCAATTTACCTCAACTGAAGTTGTCGACTATCGAACGTTTGCTACCAACGATAAAAACATGCTAAAAATCATGTTCATCGGGCTGCTAAATGAAGGATTTCTGATGTCGAATAGATGCGCAGGAAATATCTCAACAGTTCACACTGAAGACGACGTGGATGCGTTTGTTCAAGCCGTTCGAAATGTACTCAAGCGAATCGGTTACAACTAAAATTCTAGACTGGAATCGTCGTCCGACCCACCGAACTCACCTCGCATGATCGACTTCATAGATTCCGCTTCAACAGGCTGCGGAGCGTCCTCGTCCATGTCGTCTTCCATTCGATACTCATCGTTGATTTCCATTGGGTCATCAAGATCGAAATCGCCTATCTTTTTCTGAAGGTAAGACGGGAACGAAGCGATTCGAGCCTGCAGGGCCGATCGCTTTGTCTCACGAACAACAACTACCACTTCCGAGTCAGTCAACCGCGCAGCGAGGATATCGTACGTATTGCCGCCATCGACCATTTTTCGTAGTCGGGTAGCAATCCGAACCTCAAGAGTGCCGATGTATTCGCCATTGGTTGTCGTTGCGTAAGCAATTGTGTCGTCTATAACCAAGTTGAACTTGTCGCCCGGAGAAATGGCGGCGAGCACTTCGAGTGAAGCGACTTTCTTCAATTCAGAAACGGTGGCAACAGCAGGATCGGCTATGAACAGTGCAGAGCTCGTAGCAGTTCCGCCCGATGTCCGTCGGACAACACCACTACTGTCTAGCTTCGACAGTCGGTCTGACTGTCTTATCGCAACCCTGTTGCGTGGGTCGACCACAAGAGCTTTATCAAGCGACGCTCGTGCATCTTTGTACATACTCAATTCTAAATACGCCTTGGTCAGCCGGTTAAGGCAGCCAATGTTATTCGAATCAAGTTCAAGGCCTTCGAGGTTCAATTCTATGGCATCTTTCCATTGACCAGCCAATGCGTGATCAATGGCTTCATCTTCGATTTTCTTGAAGGAACGGGGATTGTTGAATTGTTGGGTCTGTGTGACCATTATTTGAAGATTTCTTACGAGGGTTTTAACGCTATTTTCGAGTAGTAAATACAGTGTTCTCTGTCTTACTACAGACGTGATACCGCTGAGTTAATCACAACTGACAGGTGTAAGCCCTACACATTTCTGTGCGTTTACACGCGAATTTTACGCAAGCGAAACTTGTGATTCAAGTGTGAAATGACGAAGTTCGCTCAATCGCTCAGGCACAGAGTTCCCTTTACATCAGATGAGCGTGCATAGCCTCAACAGTGGGTTTAACGACTCCAGATTCTGTGATAATCCCAGCGATCAAATCGGCCGGAGTAACGTCGAAAGCTGGATTTCGTGCGCCGGATGTTAATGAAGCGACTCTCACAGTTCGTAAAACTCCATTTTCGTCCACGCCACGGACCGACAGCACTTCGCTTTCATCCCGTTCTTCAATTTCGATATCCGCACCCGTTGGTGTACCTAAATCAATAGTAGATTTTGGTGCTGCTATGTAAAATGGCACTCCGTGTGCTTTCGCTGCCAATGCATGCGAATAGGTACCAATTTTGTTGGCCGTATCGCCATTTGCAGCGATACGATCTGCCCCGGCGATCACGATGTCGATCTCACTCCGGCTCATCAGAAACGCTGAAGATGCATCAGGGATCACTACGTGATCAACACCTTCGTTTGTCATCTCCCATGCGGGTAGTCGCGATCCTTGCAGCCTCGGGCGAGTTTCACTTACGAATACGAATGGTTTCTTGCCTGCATGGTGCGCTTTGAAAATAACGGCAGCGGCAGTACCCCAATCCTGAGCAGCCAACCAACCCGTGTTGCAGTGGGTGAGAATTCTGGCATTGGGTGAAATCAACTGATTACCGTTTTCGCCTACTGCCTCGGCAGCTGCAACTTCAGAATCATCGAACCGCCTTGCATTTTCGAGAATATTGGCAGCATTACCACCCATTACACGATCAAGCCCAACTTTAAGATTTACTGCTGTTGGTCGAGTCTCAGCCAGTGTTTTATACGCCGCAGCAGGATTCCCGCCGTTCGAGGTCGCTAACGCCAAGCCATAGGCTGCCATCACACCAATGGTCGGAGCACCTCGAACGCCCATTGTGATAATCGCATCAACGACATCAGATAACGTTCGGGCTTCGGCTACTTCGAAACGATAGGGAATCAGGCGTTGATCAACGTATTTGATAACACCGTTGTCCCACCACACCGCTCGGTACTGCTTGTGATTAACCTGCATTGCTTTTCGTCTTACCGCCTAGATTGGCGTCTAGCCGCGAATTCGCAACCACGATAGAGAGAAGAAGGCTTCAACCACTATGCCAAACGACATCTTCGACTGCCCTGCAGTGCGTTCCATGAAAACGTAAGGATGCTCGACTACTTTCATTCCTGCCTGCTGACATCGGTACGCAACTTCAGCTTGAAAACCGAACCCGTTGAGCTTCAATCGGTCAATTCCGATCGACTCAAGGGACGTTCGCCGAAAGCTCTTGAACCCTGCGGTGGCGTCTTTGACCGTTAGACCGAGCATCATACGTATGCCAACATTACCCCAGTAGCTGATCTGCTGCCTGCCCCAACTCTATTCAGGATCCACACCACCACCTGGTACGTACCGAGAAGCAACCGCAACATCAGCGTTGTCCAGTTCGCTGATTAGGCCGTTCAAAACTTCTGGTGGGTGCGAAAGATCAGCATCCATTTCGATAATTTGCTCGGCTCCAGCGTCTAGAGCAGCCTGAAAGCCTGCCATGTATGCCGTTCCGAGACCTTGCTTACCTTCACGATGTAAGACGATAAACACGCCAGCAAATTCGTCTGCAAGTCGATCGGCTATATTGCCTGTACCGTCGGGTGACCCGTCGTCGACAACAATAAATCCGAGTCCTTTGATATTTTGCTCAAGAACTTTCTTGATCAAAATTGGCAGAGTTTCGACTTCGTTGTAGGTCGGCACACAATGGCGACTTTCAATAAATTCTCATTCATCGTCGTGGTTTGGTCCGTCAACCTTGATAGCTCAATTTCATTGATCTGTGCTCAACCATGATGCAGGAATCCATCACAACTTTGATTCCAGCTTCCAATGCGATCTCTGCCGCTTCTTCGTTTATTACACCCTGTTGAAGCCACAATACCTTCGCACCGGCGGTTACTGCATCTCTCGCGAGGGGTGTTACTTCAGACGATCGTCTAAAAACATCGACAATATCGACCTTCACAGGAAGATCAACAACCGAGTCGTAAACCTTCAGACCATTCCATTTTTCGATCTTTGGATTCACTGGGTAGATCGTGTAACCCTCATGTTGTAAATATTCAGAAACATATTTACTGGCTCGGTTTTCGCGCTCCGAGATTCCAACAACGGCGATTGTTTTCGATTCTTGAAGTATGTTGCGAATTCCATCAGTAGAAGGGTTTGAAAACATGATTGTTAGCCACACTTCCGCTCTACCGCTCGATACTTCCTGAACAAGTTGTTCACACCGATGCGGGCTACATCGATCACGGCGAGAACTCCCTTGGTAAAAGTCATTTTCGATCCCTCGCCGTAATACCAGTCGATTGGCACTTCACCCACTGCGAATCCCGCTTTCTTTGCCATTACAAGCAATTCAACATCGAATGCCCAACCATCGAGCGACTGATGCGGAAATAACTTGCGTGCCGATTCTGCGGAGAACAATTTGAATCCGCACTGAGTATCTTCTATCCCGCGAAGAGCAAGAACCTTAACTGCGTAATTGAACAATCTGCCTTTGATATGACGGCTACGCGGTTCATTGAACCGGTGAGCACCGGGGGCTTCACGGGAACCGATCGCTACATCAAATTTTGGTTGTCCGTTCGCTATACCGTTGCAGCTAAAGAAGCGTCCAAGGTTGTCGGCCGGCATAGAAAGATCAGCGTCGCATAGAAATCGCCACTCCCCCGTCGCCTCGTCCATACCGCGACGAACGGCAGCGCCTTTACCACCGTGCGTAGCGTCGATCAGACGAATTTGATCGTTTAAAGCGTTGAGCTTTAAAACGATACTGGCTGTCGAATCAGTGGAACCATCGCTAACAACGATTAGTTCCCACGAGCGCCTTGGCGTTGAGTCAGGTGCTTGAGTAGCCCAGACGGCAAGGTAATCGACGATCGCATTCACCGTCGACGCGATCCGAGCCTCTTCGTTGTAGGCAGGAATTACGACGCTTAGATACGGATGGGTCAAAATACGATTTCGTGGCTGGATTTACGTTTTAGAACAGTACTCCGC
>JABMNN010000060.1 GCA_013204545.1 Chloroflexota bacterium
GACGATCTTCCATAGCGCTCGCCCCACCAATTAATTAGTCGTTCTCGTATGGCCTGTTCCGATCCGAGATTGCCTGGTTCATAGAAGCGTTCGTTTTTTATCGCCTTCGGTAGGTTGTCGGACTGCGAGAAGTGCCCCGGTTTATCGTGAGGGTACTCATAACCATCACCGTGACCGAGTTCTTTCATTAGACGGGTCGGTGCATTGCGCAAATGGCGTGGAACCGGTTCGTCACGTGAACCCCGAACGAACTCCAAGGCCTTGTCTATTGCTTTGTATGCGGAGTTCGATTTTGGGGCTGTTGCGAGATAAATCGTCGCTTCTGCAAGTGGGATCCTACCTTCCGGCATACCGACAAAACTGACCGCTTGTTGGGCTGCCATCGCAACAGCAAGGCCGTTGGGATTGGCGAGTCCGATATCTTCAGCTGCGGAAATGACGAGCCTCCGGGCGATGAACACTGGGTCCTCGCCAGCATCGATCATTCGCGCCAAGTAGTACAGGGCTGCGTCTGGATCTGACGCGCGAATGGTCTTTATGAAAGCAGAAATCGTATCGTAGTGCATATCGCCGAGGCGGTCGTAGCGTGACTGACGTTGCATCGATTCTTCCATAATTTCGACTTCGATTACAACCTTTCCAGATTTATCCCGTTCCGTCGATTCGGCTGCCAACTCGAGAGTGTTCAGAGCCGATCTGGCATCACCATTCGCCACTCGGAGCAGGAAGTGCATCGCTTCATCGGAGAGCGAAACGCCATCTCGACCAAGTCCGTGGTCTTCGTTAGTCATCGCCCGTTCAACGATCTCGGTGATGTCTTCATCGTGTAGAGGTTCTAGGGTGTAAACCCGGGTCCGCGATAACAGCGGCGATATCACCTCGAACGATGGGTTTTCGGTGGTCGCACCAATCAGGGTGACTGTTCCGTCTTCGACGTGAGGGAGGAGGGCGTCTTGTTGCGACTTGGAAAATCGATGAATTTCGTCAATGAACAGGATCGTTTTACGCCCTGTTTGACCGAGACGGTCGTTCGCTTGCGCCATGACTTCACGAACATCTTTCACACCGGAACTAACAGCGCTTAATTGCTCAAATTGAGAGTTTGTTTCTCCAGCTACGAGGCGTGCGAGGGTCGTCTTCCCACTTCCGGGCGGTCCCCATAGAATCATTGAAGGAAGTCGATCTTGAGCTATCGCTTGGCGAAGCACTTTCCCCGGCGCCAAGATGTGCTTTTGTCCAACATATTCGTCGAGATTGCGGGGTCGCATACGAGTTGCCAGTGGTGCTATGCGATCTTGAATTTCTTGTTTTCGACGGTCAAAAAGCGTCATATATATCTTCTAGTTGTTCTTCGGACTCCCCAGATGGTAGTACCAGCCCAAACGAATATATGACAGATTACGCCATCAATTCGTCTCCATGTCATAACGTGGGCAATCACCAGTTGTCGAGGTTTAACAACATCACTTCCGAGGAAGTGCCTTCGGTACAATCTCGTTGTTGGCGCGGCGATTAAACGCTTTGTGTCCTCCATAGTTCAACTCGGCTATTGTTACTCCGTCACCTCCGTCGCCTTGAGGGGCAGCATAATGGCGTACAACCAAGTCGCTTTTCGTAAGAATTTCGCGGGCTAGTTGTTTGAGTACCCCTGTGCCGTGGCCATGATTGATCTTGGCGATGTGTAGTCTCACGTTGTGACAACGCTGCAGATGAATCTTGATCATCGTATCCGCTTCAACAGCCCTCATTCCATGGAGATCAATCTCGATATCAACGAGATCCATCCCGTTAGATTCGCTCGAAGACCAGCCTTGTTCATCGAACGGTTTCGGACGTCTACGTCGTTTAGGGCTCATTTAGATGATTGTGCGACTGCGAATTTGATCGCCTCAATAACCGCATCATCTTGGCTGACCAATACAGTGCGAGGATCGAGCAGCACGCGATCGTTTTCAATACGAGCCACCACCACGATCGGTGCCTGACGTAGATACTCAGCAAAACGGTCTACGCTACCAATGGGTTCGATTGTCAAAACAAAGGTAGGCAGAGTTTGCCCCGGCAGGGAACCGCCACCAATGGCGGATCTGGCACGTTCTACTTGACCAATACCTGCTTCTCTGCGCCAAAGCTCGGCTCGATGTGCGATCGAGGATTCACTCATCGATATCATGTTCCAGACTGGAATTTCTTCCTCGTGCGCACCTCTCAAATATGAGATTAAAGTGGCAGCGATCGCGGAAAGAGTTATTTTGTCTATGCGCACAGCGCGAGCAAGCGGGTGTTTCGAGACCAGGTCGATCCATTTCTTCTGGCCGGCGATTAACCCCGCCTGTGGACCGCCCAGAAGTTTGTCTCCAGAGAAAAGTGTCAGCGCAGCTCCGTCAGAAACCGAACTTTGTGCCTGAGGTTCCTGATCAAGTCCATACTTGCGAGTATCGATTAGGCAGCCCGAGCCGAGATCGTTGATCACCGGAACGTTGTGTCGTTTTCCGATCTCGACTAGGTCGGCAAGGCCTGGAACATGAGTGAATCCCTCGACCACAAAATTACTTGGGTGAACTTTCAGAATCGCCACTGTATTTGGCGTGATAGCGGCCTCGTAATCTGAGACATATGTCCGATTGGTCGTGCCGACTTCCACAAGAGTTGCGCCGGATTGGCGCATCACATCGGGGATTCTGAATCCGCCACCGATTTCTACTGCCTCACCACGTGAAACGATGACCTCTTTGTTGGTTGAATTGGCGCTGGTTATTGCGGCGAGTGTTAACAACACCGCAGATGCATTGTTGTTGACCGCTATCCCTGCCTCTGCGCCACAAACTTGTGAAATGAGTTCAGATATATGGGCATTTCGTGATCCGCGTTTTCCTGAACTTAGATCAAACTCGAGATCAGAGTAGGCGGATGCCGATGCTGCTGCTGCGGCGGCCACACCGGCATTCAACGGTGCACGTCCGAGGTTAGTATGCAATACAACTCCGGTGGCATTGACAACCGGTTTAGGCCAATCACCCCAAGAGCTATCTGCTCTAGCAACGATCTCTGAGATCATCGTATCGGTAGTCGGGGCATTGCCGGTATTTTTGACTGTCTCTCGAGCTTTTTCCAGCACTTCCCGTGCCACAATCATCACGGCATCATGGGAAAAATCCCGTACAAGTGCAGTTACTTCTTCGGATTGAAGAAGCGAGTCGACCGACGGAAGTGATCGATATGAAGACTCTGTCAAACGGACTCTCCTGATGGGCTAGGCAATTACGGTGCGTTGAGCAGGTATTCGATTAGTTGGCGTCTCAAAAATTCCTTGAACAATTGATACTACAAAAGTTTACTACCTCCGAACTCAAATCTAGTTGAAAAAAATACAGCGATAATGGTCACGCGGGCGTAAGATTACTCGGTTCGCCACTTTCACTACCGGTACTACTGGGAGCATGAGTGTTAGTCATCGGCCTTACCGGCGGTATTGGTACCGGAAAAACCGAAGTTGCACACGTTCTTCAAGAACTGGGTGTAGTGGTGATCGAAGCTGACAAAATTGCCCATCAATCATATGGGCCTGGAACTGAGGCTCACACGGCGATAGTCAATCGTTTCGGAAGTGATGTATTGGACGATACCGGTGCTATTGATCGGTCTCTACTAGGGAAAATCGTTTTTTCTAACGTCTCTCATCGGAAAGAACTTGAAGCGATTGTTTGGCCGGCTGCGAGAAATTGGGTTACAGCTCTTTTGGTAGAAGAGGAGAAACGCGGAACTAGAAACGTTGTGATCGAGGTCCCGAAGCTGTTCGAAGCTGGCTGGGATGAAATAGTCGACATTATTTGGACCGTTGAATCGCCTCAAGGCATGATTGGTCGACGAGTCGGACAGCGATCAGGAATGAGTGAGCTAGACACGGAAGCCAGAGTTGCAGCACAAATGCCGCGGCAAAAACGTGTCGAAAAGGCTGACACTGTGATCGAAAACGATGCAACGCTCGAAGATTTGCGTAGTCAGATATTGAAGCTCTGGGAATCGATCCCAGATAAACCGGACGTGAATCCGAAATAATTCACCATCAAAATGGTGAGGAAATGCCTTCAAGGCGTGAGTAGTAATGGCCACAGAACAAAAATTCAACGAACGGAACATCGAAGAATACTTCGTATCGGATGAGCCGTTTTACATCCCAACTTCTGACGAGATCGATATTTTTGAAGCGGCCTACCGCCAGCGAGTGCCGATCCTCTTGAAAGGCCCAACGGGAACAGGTAAAACTCGTTTCGTTGAGCACATGGCATGGCGCCTAAGCGAAGGTCTTACAGCACGTAACCCAGGCGACAAAGCTCTTAATGGCAAGGGCGAGAAACTTCCACTTATTACTGTCGCATGTCACGAAGACCTGACAGCCAGTGACCTTGTGGGGCGATATCTGCTGGATGCTGATGGTACACGCTGGATCGACGGTCCACTTACTCGTGCTGTAAAATTTGGTGGAATTTGCTACCTCGACGAAATTGTTGAGGCACGAAAAGACACCACGGTCATCATCCACCCTCTTACCGACCACCGTCGCACGCTCACCATCGACAAGCTCGGGTCAACAATCGATGCTGCCGATGGTTTTTTGTTGGTTGTCTCATACAACCCTGGATACCAGAACGCCCTTAAGGATTTGAAGCACAGCACGCGCCAGCGCTTTGTTGCGCTCGAATTCGATTTCCCCGATGAGGAGCGTGAAGCGCAGATCATCGCACACGAATCGGGATGTGATTCCGAAACTGCGGCAAGGTTGGCACGACTGGGTCTAAAAATTCGGAACTTACGGGAGCATGGCCTCGAAGAAGGTGCTAGCACTCGAATGCTTATTTATGCAGGTCGCCTTATCAAAGAAGGCGTATCGCAACGACGAGCATGTCAGGTGTCTGTAACGTGGGGTATCACTGACGATCCTCAGGTTCAACGCAGCATCGACGAGGTTGTAACTTCGATCTTCGCGTGAACACTTCCAAGCTTACGATCGACCAGATCGAAACTACCCTGAGGTCATACTCAGGACAAAACCATGAAGCACAGGGTAGTAGTGTCCCCGCGGCCGTAAGTGTTTTGTTCAATGTTACGAACGGCGAGCCGTGCGTGTTGATGATCAAGCGGGCGGAAACGCTTCGGCACCACAGCGGACAATGGGCATTTCCGGGCGGGAGGATCGAAAAATCTGATGACTCTCCAGCGCATGCAGCTCTACGAGAGACAGACGAAGAGCTTGGAATTAAATCGGGCGACATTGAGATCTGGTGCCAGATGCCACCGGTCGATACATCTACCGGTTTTGAAGTTTGGCCATACGCTGGCCGGGTGACCGATGGTGTCAACTTGACACCAGAAGATGCAGAGGTTGCTGATGTTGTTAGTGTGCCGGTGCGGGTGTTCATTGATGACATTTCGAACCGAACCATCACCATCATCCGCAATAGCTCCACACGGAAACTGAATGCATACGCTTATGAAGATCGCATCATCTGGGGTACATCCGCCCAAATAATTGCGAACACTATCGAAATAATTATGAACTCAGCGTGACAGAGTTTGAAAAAGGGCAAGACCAGATTTGACGAGTTCTGACGACCCAAAACAAGACGCAGTTAAGAAGACGAGGAAGGAACTAGAGCAGTTCCCCGCTCCGGTGCTTGAACGCTATGAAATTGCTCTTGAAAAGCTCACTGGTCGCCTAGCCGACGAAACATGTCAGCTTTGGGCGCACGAAGGTCTAGAGATTGCTCGTAAGACGGTCAGGTCATGGGAGGCTGCTGCGGAGTTTTTCGATGCTTCTGTCGATGTTCAACGTCAACTTCCGTCAGGACAGTTTCTCAAATGGGCAAAAACCGGGACTTCACTTTGTGAAGATTCCCCGTCTCTAGCTGTAGCCTTTTTCAACTCGTCTCCAAGAGCGATGCTTCGACTTCGCCCCCGCTATATCGATGACTGGGCTAACGTTTGTCGTGCGTTGTACCGTGGTACGTGGAAATCCTCTGCACTGGCTTGCAGATTATTCGAGGCAACTCCTGATCTTCTAGAAACACTGTCATTTGAAGAGTTCTGTCACTTCGGTGAGTTCCTAGAGATACTCTCTCGTCGTTCCTATGATCAAGCTGGAGATGCGCTCGCTGCCGGTAGCATATTGTTTCCGAAAATCACTGGCGACGTAGACCGATTTATCAACCTTGCTCAGATCGTTGCTGAGAAATCATGGCGCGAAACGGCTGTGCTGTTCGACTCCGCCACTGCAGCCTTGGTCGAACTCGGTACACCCCACCGAGCTCCGCTTATCTCACTTGCCCGTCGGCTCGTGATTACGGGGGTCAGTGACGCCGCACGTGTGCTTCGGGACGGAGCAAATACGGTCAATCGCGTTCCAGCAGATAATAGAGATCGCCTATTAGAAATGACTGACAGCATCGCAGCCGTTTCGGCGCCATCTGCGCCAGAGTTTCTGAAGATCGTTCCCGAGATTCTCGAGCGTGTCACGTTCGATCAGATGGGGCAGTGGCAGGCTGAAGGTATTAAAACTGCCCGTGAGAGCGAAGAAGCGGCTGTTGCGTATTTCAAACTTGAGTCGCCCAGTTCGCAGGAGATGCTCGATTCTCTTTCATCTTCGATCGAGCTGTCGAGAGTTCGCGACGTTATCCAAATGTACAGCCTTGCTCTTACGGGACGCTCCATTGACGTTCAGGCAGCAGCGCAACTCACCGAAAAAAACATTGGTTGGTTTCAAGGTGAATTGCCGACCACTGAAGGTACAACTATATACATGCCGTCGGTGATTAACCGGTATACAACTAAAGAAGAAAACTTTGGTTTCTTCAAAGTAATTTCTACTCACCAAATCGGACATATCGAGTTCGGATCGTTCGCGTTCGACTTCAATATTCCGTCGAACTTGTTCGGTGATCTCCGTCCTCGCCTCCCAGGCGCATCTGAGCTAAAGGCGTCAAAAAAAGCAGAAGAAGCATCCCGAAATAAGACCGCTAAAAAACCGAGTGTGGTTATTTTCGGACATGAAGCTCCTGTGGAACGGGAGCCGGTAACTACAGAGCCTGCCGCAGAAATTAAACCCCCTGTATTCTTGACCGACATGAGCAGGTTTTTCGATTTGTTCAAAGAACGTCGATTGGCTCTCGATGCCTTCACAGTGCTTGAAAGCTCACGAGTTGACGGCTCCATTGCTGACCTGTATCCGGGCATCATGACGATGTACACAATGGTTCGTGAGGCCTCTCTCGATTCACGTCCTGACGTTACTGAACTGCCAGCTCGTGAGGCGATGATTGAATTCATGATCCGAGTAAGTTTGGGTCAGGTTGATGAAATGCTCGTGCCGTCTCAGCATATCGAGGCTGCACTAAAACTCCGCAAGCTCATTCGGCAGGTTACAAACGTCGAAGCTATAGTCGAAGACGCTGCTGAAGCTACTATCCGTGCTTATTCGATTCTTATCGAAATCAAAAATGAGGAACTCGACGACGACGAGTTCGAACAGCTGGAACCGGAAGATGAGGGAAACTCTGGTGATGACGATGACGTTGTGGACCATGAGCAGGTTATCCAGCAGTTTATGGGGCAGTACTCACCAGACGGCGAAGGTGACTCCCAAGAGGAAGGATCCGACGATCAGGAATTCGAAAATGAAGGCGAAGATGACTACACCTCGCCTCAAGATGTCGACTACCGAGGCGAATTCAAACCTGAACTCTCCCAATTGCTTTCCCAGATGCAAATGATGGAAAATGGCGAGATGTCAGAGGGTGGTGAGATGCAACAGATCACTCAAGAGCAACTCGAAGAGATGATGAAAAACGCCCCGGAAATGGAAATGGAGCAGACCGAAGGCGAAGAAGGTGGCGATCAGCAGGTTTCTGAGATGATCGAAAACCTGATGAAAGAACTGCAAAAACGCGATCCAGAGAACCAGCAATTCCAACCGGGACCATCTCAACACGTCGATGAAGATGGTGGTCCGCTTACCGCTACTGAACCCGATACTTACACCTACCCCGAGTGGGATTTCAGGGCGAATGAATACAAGCCAAATTGGTGCATGGTACATGAGAAGATAATGGCCGATGGTGAGCCCAATTTCTTCCGAGAAACGCTAGCGGACAATCAGGGATTAGTTGCACAAATCAAACGACAGTTTGAGCTGGTCATTCCTGAGATGTACCGCAAACAAAAGCGACTTGAAGATGGTGAAGAGTATGATCTCGACGCCGTTCTTGAAGCACTGATAGACCTCCGTGTTGGTGTATCACCTGACGAGAAGCTTTACTGGCGCAGGAACAAGAACGAACGGTCTGTGGCGGTTGCATTTCTTCTAGATCTCTCTGCGTCGACTGCAGAGGCTATCGACGAGGCTAAGAAGCCGTCTGACGATTGGGGAGCGCCTGATGACCCCGTCGAATACATGGTCTGGTTGCGATCACGTCGCTCTGAAGGACTTCGCCGTACTTACAAACGTATCGTCGACGTTGAAAAGGAAGGAATTACCCTTCTGGTCAACTCACTAGAGGCGCTTGGGGATATGTACGGAATATACGGTTTCTCGGGTTATGGGCGTGAGAACGTAGAGTTCTACACGATCAAAGACCTAGACGAAAAATTCAGTGACATTGTGCCACGAAGGATCGATAGAATCGCTCCGCTTCATGCCACCCGCATGGGGCCGGCGATCCGTCACGCAACAGCGAAGCTGGCTGAGGCTGAAGCACGCTCACGATTCCTGTTCCTGATTTCAGATGGTCGTCCGCAAGATCGTGGTTACTCCCGAGAAGGTGTTGAGAAGGAATACGCTGTACACGATACCCGTCAATCCCTTATTGAAGCTCGGGACCTGGGAATCACCCCATTCTGTCTGACGGTCGATAAGGCTGGCCACGATTATATGAAGACTATGATGGAAGATTTCAGTTATGAAGTGCTATCCGACATCAATCTTCTTCCAAAACGCCTACCTCAGTTGTACCGTAATTTGACGACTTAATTCACCTGCAACGCAGCTTATCTGAGGGTGTTCAACGTCGCTGCGACAACAGTAAACTTCTGGGAAGGTTGTGTTGGCTTCTAGCCGTTATCGGCAAGGAGGTCGCCGTAGAACAGTTCAAGCACTCGATCAGCCCATTCGGAATCGATCGTGATGACATCTGACGTTTCGTTTGCCACCGCGTAGCGAGAAGCACCGTCGTCAGTAAGATCTCCAAACGTCATAGTCAGTCGAGTTACCTCGGTGACATTTGTGTCTAGATTACGGTTTTCGACTCGAACAGCAATGTATGGTGATTCGAGAACGGTTCCGTACGGTTCGAAATCAATATCCTCTCCAAGACCAAGGGCAACGGCTCCACCGATCTGCGGATTACCGAAGTATTCGAGTTCCCTCATGATCGCTTTGCCATCAGCCATCTGCTGACCCGTACAAGGATCAGTAGCTAAGGGAATGTCGCATACATACCACTGGTCTGCATCTCGGTCGTAGCCATAAGCTCGTAAAACCTCGTTTTTGTCGAACAGGATTAATTCGCGAGGCTGACCATTCAACGAAAAATACCATTCAGGATACGGTGGCTCGTCTACTAGACGTTCAAGAACCTTGCCCCATGAGGCATCAACAAGCACTAGCTGAGGGTAATCCTTGATTCTTGCGTAGTTATTTTGACCATCAGGGGTGAGGTCGCCAAGAACGAGAGTAACAACGGAGTCGTCACGCAACGTGATCGAAAACTCCGCTGTTGGGTCGTCAAGCCCATAAAGTGTAAGATCGTCGATTTCAGGAGCGAGAATACGTTGAGTTCGCGGTCCGCCAAGCAATTGAGTGATACCACCCCAACGGAACAGATCGGCAGGAATATTCTCTAACTCATCGAAGTACCAGCGTCGGCTTTCCTCTCGAAGAGACCAACTTGAAACGCTATCGCCGGTGTCAATACTGATATTGCGCAAATCTTCCGGAGCAAGAGTGTAGAAGAATGGCGGCTCGGGTTCTGCGAATTCTTCAGTAGCGTTCGTAATGAACCACGTGGCACCGATTGCTACGTAAGAGAAAATTGTTATTAGAACAAGCAGTAGACGCAGATTCATTGCTTAGCGCCTTCTCCACCATGTCCAGAACCCAAATAGGCTAATTAGCGATGGCATTAGTAACCAGCCCGACCATCTAACGAAGTCACGTTCGTTCTTTGTGAGGAACAATTGCCGATTCGCATCAACTTTTGCTCGAATAGAAATCAGTTCGAAATCCTGTGAAAGGAAGTTGATTGCGTTCACAAAAAGGTCAGAATTATTTGCCGATCCAAAGTAATTGTTGCTTGCAAAATCAGTGTCACCAACGACGATCATGTTCATCGTGACGAGTTCTTCACCGTCCGAGTAAACGCCACCCGCAATCTCACCGACCGCTTCAACAACCACGGCAATCGGGAGCGGCCCGGCAACTTCAGATTCGATATTAAACTCGAGTGTGTCAGGATCTGTTTCCGCCCAACTGCTGAGTGTGGTTGATGCGAGAATGCCCTGCCTGACGAGTGGTGTGTTGTCATCTACAAGCGGTATGGATTGAGGGTCGACAGACCACCCAAAGTGGGTCGTTCCGGGCATATACAGAACCTCGAATCCGTCGGTAACTGTATGCGGTGGAAGTTGGCCATTGCTCTTCTTCACCTGGATAAACGTAGGGCTCGGAGCAACGAAACTTGCAATATCTGCTGCTTCACCGTCTCCTATTGCGACAGCGTATCGTGACAAGAACTGCTTGAAGCTGTCAGGTGTGACATCAGGTTCGAATAAGAACAAGATGCTTCCGCCAGATCGAGCGTAGTTCAAAAGAGCTTGTTGGTCGATTGGTAGTAGCTCTTGGGTTGGTCCGGCAAAAACAATAGCGGCCGGAATTTCCTGTGGGTCACCGCCTGCCATTCGGGTACCAAGTTCCTGAAGCGTCTCGTTAAGAACAACATAGTTCTCACGATTTAGTGCACGTCCTGCAAGACCAACGCTCGTGATTGTCGATACGTCTGTAACGTCTCGCTCCGAATGACCCGTTATGAAAATAATTTTCTTTTGTGCTATTTGGTTTATTACCAATAACCCTGTGACAACCTGCTGCTCTGTGAATACATTAGGATTCACGTTCGGTTGACCACCCACGACTATTTCGGTTCGTCTACTTTCGACTCCTTCGATGGCCAGCGCAGGGAACTGTGTTACACCGAGAGCGGCTGCAACATTCGGGTTCAACTCAGGATCGACACGTTCGTAGGTGAGTTCGAAGTCGCCAGATCGACGTCGAAACTCACTAAGCATATCTTCCGTATCACGCCAAGCAGCCGAATTAGCTGCAGTATCCGTTGTGAAGAAAGCTGTAATTTTTACCGGCTCTTTCAGATTCTTGAGCGTGTTTACAACCTGTTCTTCAAGAAGAAACTGCTTCGTGGCGGTTGTGTCTATGCGTAGCCAACCTGCCGGGTTAGGTCGGTCGACCGACCAATGCAGCGTGAAGTTGACAGCCACCGCGATAGCCAAGAAAACGATGAATACGATTGCTGTGTTGAGTCCGTAACGCCCTCGACGGCCAAATATTGCCTGCCGAACAGTCGCCAATGAAATGATTGCGTCTATTGTTAGCAATCCGACTCCGACTCCAGCGACGATGAAGGCAGGACCTTCAAGTCCGCGGAGGAAAATCCATATCAGAACACCGAACACAACTGCTCCTACCCCAATGATGGCAAGAGCTTGCCTGATCGACTTTTTGTTGTTGTTCAGAGCGCGAAGAACTGAAGTCGTAGTTCGAACGGCATCGGGGGATGGTCGGCTATTTGGGCTATTTTGCTGATCGGTTGACATCTATTGGCCTAGCGCCATCGCCTTGCTTCCAACACAAGAACTGTGAGGAGCAAGAACACTGCTGTTATTGATGAGTAGTAGGCAATATCTGCCAGAGAGATAATGCCTCGTGCGAAATCTGCGAAGTGACCACCTTCGGCAACTCCGAAGCTGTCAAGGTCGAAAACTGAGAACGAAGCACCGAGTTGGAATGCATCTAGTACTTCAGATGCGATTCCGGAGAGACGGGCACTTACAAAATCGATAATCGTTAACGCTGTTAATATTCCGGATCCGACGACCAGTCCAACGATCTGGTTACTGCTTAGTGATGATGCGAAAAGTCCTACAGCAAGTGTTGCAGACGCATACATTACCAAACCGAGTAATCCACTTAGTAATGGACCAACGTCAGGGTCGCCGTATACAAATAGCACCACCACGAAATATAGCGAAAGTCCGATCATCACCAACGTCGTGACTAAAGCAGCCAAGTACTTGCCAATAACGATTTCAAATTCTCTCAGAGGCGAGGTCAAAAGCAACTCAAGGGTGCCAAGTTTTTGCTCTTCAGCAATGAGTCGCATGGTCAACGCAGGTGACATGAAAATCATGAAGAAAATGGCGCCCGCCAGGTAGCCGCGGATGCTTGCCACAGCGAAAGCATCAGAAACCGACGCTACGAAAAAGAAGCCTGTGATTGCCAAGAATGCCGCTGAAACAACATAGGCCATTGGCGAGGCGAAGTATGTGCGAATCTCTTTGATCGCTATTACGGATATAAAACGCAATTCCTATTCGCCTAAATTCTCTTCGGTTGTCAATTTGAGGAAGATTTCTTCGAGAGTCATCGGGAGCGGGGTCAGATTCGACAGCCCCCAACCATTCTCAATAACGGTCTTCGCAATAATTTCAGCAGCTTGGGCATTTGGTCGGGCATCGACGATGAACGGTAGATATTCTTCTCGTTCTGCTCGTTGAGTACTCGAAACTCGCTGGTCAGAACGGGCGTCAATAACGTCACCAATATCTCGCATCGCATTAATGAATGCCGGTGCTTCCGCACCTCGGACACTGACCTCGATGCGCTCTGCATGTTGAAGCTTTTCTGAAAGATCGCCGGGTTTGTCGTCAGCCACAATTCGACCGTCGTTTATGACGAGTACACGTTTACAAATTGCGCTGACCTCAGGAAGGATATGAGAGCTGAGCAGCATCGTGTGTTCTTCTCCCAAGTTGCTGATCAACTCGCGAGTCTCGACTACCTGAATCGGGTCTATTCCGATGGTCGGTTCGTCCATTACGAGCACGTCTGGTTCATGCAGGATTGCCTGGGCGATTCCTGTTCGCTGGCGGTAACCCTTGGAAAGTCTGCCAACAAGTGTGTCTTTGTATTCTCCAAGCCTCACCATGTCGATAACTTTTGGTAGTCGGTCTTTGACCCATGACGAATTCATTCCACGAATTTCCCCCATATACCTGAGGTAATCCGTAACAGTCATGTCCAAATACAGCGGAACTGTCTCTGGGAGATAACCAATGTGGCGGCGAACGTCGAGCGAATGGGAAACAACGTTGTAGCCATTTACGGTCACGTCACCGTCGGTCGGTGGAGTGAATCCTGTTACTACACGCATCGTTGTGGTCTTCCCAGCTCCGTTTGGACCGAGGAAACCAACGATTTCACCTTTGAGCACTTCGAATGAGATGTCGATTACGGCCGGATAAGGCCCGTAACTTTTCGACATGTGCTCAATTTTGATCAACTACTCACTCCGGTCTTCGGTTGAATGGCAGCATTCCGCGCCACAAAGGAACTATTCTGCCAAAATTAAATGCCCCGTGGGGCTTCCGGCACATAAATACGAAACTTCTGCTCTCGCGGATTGCAAACCAAATTATCTTACCGATACGCAATAGCAACGGCTACACGGTTTCGTTGCCCTCTGCGGTTCATTAGCAAATAATTGAAATATGACAATGAGCAAAGATCGAATAAATTACCTTGACCACGCAGCTACTACTCCTGTGCGTGGCGAGGTGCTAGAAAAAATGCTTCCGTACTTCACTGAGAAGTTCGGTAATCCTTCCAGCCTTTATTCGATCGCTGGTGAAGCGAGGTACGGAGTCGACGAAGCCCGCGAGTTAACAGCAGCTGTTTTAAGTTCCCGTACTGGGGAAATAGTTTTCACTAGCGGTGGGTCGGAATCTAACAACCTCGCAATTAAGGGAACTACGGCTCTTATAGCTCCAGTCGGCGGTCACATCGTCACGACTGCCATCGAACACCACGCCGTTATTCACCCGGTCGAACAACTGGAAAAATTGGGGTACGCCGCTACCTATATCGGTGTCGATGCCCACGGAAAAGTCGATCCAGATGAGTTTGCCGCCGCCATCAAACAGGAAACATTCCTCGCAAGTGTGATGCTGGTAAATAACGAAGTCGGGACAATTCAAGATGTGGCTTTGATCGCAAACAAAACTAGAGAAGCGTCCAAACGAGTTGGTGGAAGCGTTCTGATTCACACCGATGCAGTACAAGCTGCAGGCAAGCTGTCACTGAACGTTGATGAACTTAATGTTGATCTGATGAGCTTGTCGGGGCACAAAATCTATGGCCCAAAGGGTGTTGGTGTTCTTTACGTAAGGCGCGGTGTCGAGCTCGAACCGCTGATCGCTGGTGGTGGGCAGGAGCGACAACGTCGATCCGGAACCGAAAACGTTGCTGGTATCGTCGGTTTCGGCGAGGCACTGACACTTGCAGAGAGTGAACGTCAAGGTTCTCGAGAACGAATGAGCTATCTTTCCGACCTATTGCTTTCGGGTATTGATGAACGAATTCCAAACGCATCTTTCAATGGAAATATTTCCTCACGTGTGCCGGAGATCATCAATTTCTCGTTTCCCGGCGTTGAAGGCGAACCGGTTCTCTTGGGGCTGGACTTTAAGGGCATAGCAGCGTCTAGTGGAAGTGCGTGTAGTTCTGCTTCTCTTGAACCATCCCATGTACTTCTGGCCATGGGAGTGAACCCGAAATTAGCGGTGGGTAGTTTGAGGATTTCGCTTGGACGCGAGACAACGGAAACGGATGTCGATGACGTACTTCAAGCACTAAAAAGTGTTTTGGATCAACTCGCCACATTCCCGTCGGCTCAGGGTTAAAAAGACTGATATTGCATTTTTTGAACCAAAAATTCGCTCAATTGCCGAGTCTTGGCAATAATTGATTCCCCTGAAATGAAAATCTTGTGCGGTGAGCCACTCGCATCGTGTATTCTCGCTTGTCGGTTCGAGGATAAACCCGAACAGTGGAGCAATAGATGACTGAAGAAAAACAAACCGAACAGGGCATAGCTGGAGAATCTCAAGTACCTGAGGAGATGGAGTCAGCGGTATTTGCGTTTGGCGACGACGCAACACAGAAATTTCCCGAACAGGTCACATCTGCGCTTGAGTACGCGGCTGCCAACCAGTACGAGTATGGACCACGTCTGAGAAATGCCGAGCTGCAGTGGAATGTGGTTTCTGCCGAGCGAATGGCGAACGATATCGTTCGTGTTCGTCTCGAATACACACCAACCACAGGGTTCCGCGGTGACCCCGGTTCGGAGTATATGGATATCGATTCTGACGGAGCGGTTCTAGCTCGACGCCAAGTCAGCATTCCTAGAGAAAGCAAACCGGTACTACTGATGGGTATTGCTGCGTTTTCGGTAATTTTGGCGATAGTCCTGGTAAGCCTCATGACGGTATTAAAGAGTGAAGGTGGGGATCCGCTTTACGTTGCAGGTCGGACTTTGTGGATTCGAGCCGAAGAGCCGAAACAGCAGCAGTACATTACCTACAGTGGCTCTGATGTTAGCGGTGTAGTCTATAACTGGGCGATGAAACCCGACGATGAAGCCAATAACGAACTCGCCTACGTGAAAGTGACGTTGATCAATCAGACATCAGGGACGGTCAACATGGTCGTGGACGAACGTGCGACGTTGTTGCTCGACGGAAAAAAAACGAGTTATCAGCCAATAAATACGATAGTTCGTGCCTACCCGGCTGAAAGCGCACCAAGATACAACGTACCCGACTTCGTGCCAATTTGGGGTTCCGTGAAGTTAGATGCCGGTGAACAGGTTGTTGGCATGATGGTTTTTGAATTGCCGCGTGGGAGTACGTTTAACGAACTTCGGTGGTTGGCTTCGGATTCTGCGACGATTAGGTATCAGTAACCCCAAAGTTGGAACAAAACCTGCTCCTTTTTCACGCTAGAATCGGGGCACCATGTCAGCAATCTCAAACTCCACCTCTAACCCAGCTGTGACGGGTGATGAAACTGCACCTAAAAAAGCGAGCAAGAAAAGGGTCACATCAGGAAAAAAACTGTCACCAGGCAGACGACAGTTCCTAGAGTTCAAAGCAAAATATCCTGATTCATTGTTGCTCATCAGGATGGGCGACTTCTACGAAGCGTTTGACGATGATGCACACACGCTGTCAAATGTACTGGGTATTGCTCTTACCTCCCGGGAATCAGGAGCCGGTGGTAAGGCTCCCCTCGCTGGCATCCCATACCACGCACTCAACAACCATCTCGGAACGCTGGTAGGAGCCGGTCTGAAAATTGCGATCGCCGAGCAAACCAGTGACCCTGCGAAATCACGCGGGTTGGTTGAGCGAGCAGTCGTGCGGGTTGTAACTCCTGGAACCGTGATTGAGCCTGCGCTACTCGATCAAAGCACCAATAACTACCTTGCGGCAGCCGTCTGCGATGGTACACGAGCTGGACTTGCATACGTCGACATCTCCACCAGTGAATTCGTGACCGGGGAATTTTCAGCGAGCGATCTCAAAGACGAACTATTTCGCCTTTCTCCTACTGAGCTGATCGTTGATAGCATCGCTCTAAAAATCTGCCGTCTAGATCCAGATTCTGCGATAGTTGTCCGGCCGCTCGACGAAACTAGGCTTGACACTGCTCTGTCCACTGCTCGATTACTGGATCATTTCAAGGTGAAAACCCTTGAGTCGTTTGGCTGTGAAAACATGCCGCTTGCGATAATTGCAGCCTCCTCTGTTCTGGATTTCGTCGCAGATACTCAGTTCGGAACGATCCCGCAACTTACTTCGCTACGAACAGAGTCGATTAGCTCGTATATGAAGCTGGATCAAAAGGCACTACGGGATCTCGAAGTGTTCAGTTCTCCGACCGGCAAGTCGAATGCGCCGACACTATACCGCACTATGAATTTCTCGAAATCAGCTATGGGTGCGCGAACTTTGAAATCGTGGCTTGCTCGGCCATTACTTGAGCCTGATGCTATTCAGCGAAGACAGGAGGTAATCGCCGCATTTATCGGTGATCAGAGCGCACTTTCTCGTGTTCAGGGATTCCTCAGTCAAGTGTCCGATCTCGAACGCCTTACCAATCGCGTGAGGACTAATACGGCGAACCCCCGTGATCTTGCATCACTTCGTACCGGTCTGACGGTCATACCTGAACTGATTGCAGCGCTGCCAGTGGATGTAACTCCTGGCGGGGCCGTGATCGGCAAGCTTCATTCTTCAATGGAAGCGGTCGAGTTGCTCGGTGCAGCGATTTCCGATAATCCTTCGATTTCAGTGGGTGAGGGCTCTGCAATACGACCGGGTTTTCATTCCGAACTAGACGAGCTTCGTTCACTGTCGGGCGACACTCGGTCGAGTATTGCTGCGCTGGAGAAGTATCATCGCGAGGCGACAGGAATTAAGAGTCTGAAAATTGGTTACAACCGGGTTTTCGGCTACTACATTGAGGTCACCAATAACAATGTTCATCTAGTTCCCGATTCATTCGAACGGCGGCAAACACTTGTAAATGGCGAACGATTCATAACCCCTGAACTAAAAGATCTTGAATCGAAAATTCTGAACGCCCGTGATCGAATCAGCGAACTTGAACGTGAGATATTTCGGCGAGTCTGTGGCGAGATCGCGGTGCATAGCGATCGCATCATGGAAACTGCGAAGGCAATCGGTGTGCTCGATGCGCTGGTGTCTTTGTCGCAAGCAGCGGCTGAGAACCGCTGGGTGTGTCCGTTGGTAGACGACGACACTGTCCTTGAAATAGATAATGGGCGTCATCCTGTTGTTGAATCTTCACTTGGGCCAGGACGGTTTGTTCCGAATAACCTCGAACTTTCCAACTCCACGCGCCAAGTTATGATCATCACAGGGCCAAACATGTCCGGTAAGTCGACATACATCCGCCAGGCGGCTGTTCTAGTTCTAATGGCACAGGTTGGAAGCTTCATACCGGCCACAAAGGCAAGAATTGGGGTAGTGGATAGGATATTCACGCGAGCAGGGCTCTCCGACGATATCTCAGGTGGGCAGTCGACTTTCATGGTAGAGATGGTCGAGACAGCGTCGATACTAAATCAAGCGACATACCGTTCTCTGGCTGTACTGGATGAGATCGGACGGGGTACTTCTACCTACGATGGGTTGGCAATTGCTAGATCAGTTGCTGAGCATATTCACAATTCCCCAAACCTTGGTTGCAAAACTTTATTCGCAACCCACTACCACGAGATGACTCAACTGGCGGATCAACTGCCACGCGCGCATAACTTGCGTGTCGCAGTCACAGAGGAAGCCGGGGAAGTAGTGTTCCTACATCATATTGTCCCCGGCGGAGCCGACAGGTCATATGGGGTTCACGTCGCCCGATTAGCTGGTATGCCTGGCGCTGTGATTAACAGGGCATGGGATTTACTAAACGAGTTAGAAAATGGAGCAAAATCAACATCTAACCCGGTCGGATATCAGCTGCACATGCTGATCGAAGAACAGCCGGGGAAAAACGAACTTCTCGAAGAGTTGAGAGAACTGGATGTCGCCAATATGACTCCGAGAGACGCCATCGACGCCTTATTCAGATTGCAGGAACAGGCGAACCGGCAGAGCGACTGATCTGGAGTGACTTCGTCGATTTTTCTGCGCAGTCCCGCTTGAATACGTTGTAGGATGCCCTGAACTTTAGTGTGCTCTCCCACGGATTAATCAAATTGATTCGGAGGTTTGAATGGAACTGGGCTTCTTCACAATGCCGTTGCACCCACCTGGTGCAAATATCGCCGACACCCTTGAGGCTGATCTCAAACAGTTGGTTTATCTTGATCAACTTGGCTACTCCGAGGCGTGGATCGGTGAGCATTACACGGCTGAGTGGGAGAACATTCCAGCCCCAGACTTGCTCATAGCGCAGGCACTGGGGATCACTTCTCAGATCCGGCTTGGAACTGGCGTGACATGCATGCCCAATCACGATCCATTTTCCATTGCACATCGAATTGCCCAGTTAGATCAGATGTCACGTGGTCGATTGATGTGGGGTGTTGGATCGGGCGGCTTTCCCGGCGACCTGCATGTTCATGGCTTCGATCCCCGAACTGGTGATAATCGGCAAATGACTCGAGAAGCCATTGAGTTGGTGCTACAGATCTGGCGGGACCCGAAACCGGGAAATTACAAGAGTAAGTGGTGGGATTTCAATATCCCTGAACCCGAAAATGATATTGCGTTGAGGGTACATATTAAGCCGTATCAAGACCCCCACCCTCCGATCGGAGTCGCTGGGGTGTCACCCAAGTCTGAGACCCTCACGATGGCGGGGGAGCGTGGCTGGCTTCCGATGAGTATCAACTTCGTTCCCGAACAGATGTTGCGCTCTCATTGGACTGCAGTTGAGGATGGGGCGGCAAAAGCAGGAAGAACAGCGGACCGTTCGAACTGGCGTATTGCTCGTGAAGTGATGGTCGCCGATTCGAGTGCGGAAGCCCGTAAACAGGCACTAAACGGTACATTGGCAAGAGATATGGAGGGGTACTTTCTGAAGTTGTTACCTCGATCCAAGATGATGGGACTCTTGAAAATCGACCCGAACATGCCTGACTCGGATGTCACTGTCGAATACCTCGTTGACAACATCTTCATAGTTGGTTCGCCCGGAGAGGTGACCGAGAAACTTTCCTCTCTTGAACAGTCGGTGGGGGGGTTTGGAACGCTGATGGCGATGGGCCACGAGTGGGAGCCAGAAGGATTCTGGAAGACATCGATGGGCCTGCTCATGGAGGAGGTAATGCCCAAGGTAGGAGCCTCCTGAGTCAGTTTTGTCGGTGCGGTTGATTAAATAATTTGTATAGTCGAGCACTACTGAATTAGTACTGCTCGGCAATGCATTTCGAAAAGTATCTGAGTTTAGTTTCATTGGTGAACGCCGATAGTGTGTGCTTCGCACTCACGGCCTAAGGAGTCAAACCTCCACGACTAATCGCCTAGGCTGCAGCACAATAGGAGGAATATGGAACCCGGACTCCTCGCAATCATCGGACTATTCGTCGGCGGCGCACTGAACGTAATCGTCGATCGTTCACCTCCTCACGACTACGTCGATGGAGTGACTGCGCAAGGTGCGCGGCCTCGCTCGATCAAGTATTGGGAGTGGTTGCCGCTGATATCTGCCTTTGGAGCGATAAGACAAAGCAGGGTTCCGTACGCCAATCAATGGAGCCGATACCTCCTAGTCGAACTAAGCACTGCTGCCTTGTTCGGGCTTGCTTGGTATCGAATATCGGATCCAACTTGGCTATTCGCAGCTTGGCTGGTGCTGATCGCTGTACTAATCGCTCTGGCATTCATTGACTTCGAAACGACGTTTCTACCTGACGTACTCGTACTTCCAGTATTAACTATCGGACTCTTGACATCGTTTTTTATCCCGGGGCGGGAGTGGTGGCAGGGACTAGCTGGAGCTGCCGCTGGTTACGCAGTGTTCTACCCATTCGCTTGGGTTGGTGATCGCCTGAACCGCCCAATCATGGGTTGGGGTGACGTTAAGCTCTCAGCAGCTTTAGGGGCGATTTTGGGTGTGGCACCATTACTACTGGGTCTATATGTGGGGGTGTTGATCGGTGGATTTGTAGCGATATTCGTGTACATCGCTCGACTGTTCGGCTTCAATCGAGTACTAATACCATACGGGCCGTATCTTGTTGCCGGTGGCATCGTGTCGATGCTGTACTTCAGAATGATTGCAGATTGGATAACAACTCAGCTTTAGGGGTTCGCTATACATGGTGGAGATTGATCTGGTGCAGGTGGGTGTGCTCGCTACGAACTGCTATGCAGTGCATGCCGCTGGAGAGTCTGATTGTCTAGTTATCGATCCGGGCGGTGAATCAGAGAAAATTATCGAATTTCTAGATGGAAACGAGCTGATACCGAGTGTAATTATTTCCACTCATGCACATGCCGATCACACCGGAGCGGTTGCTCCACTGGTCGAACGCTATGGGAGCAAGTTCATGATAGGCGTAGGGGATGATGTGGCAGCCACTGAACAGCTGGATTGGCTGAAGAGCATGCTTGGCGACTTCAAAGAACCTCCTACACCATCTCAGTCACTAAAGCACGGAGATACGTTGGCCATCACAGGCGTAGAGATAAAAGTTCTTTCAACTCCTGGGCATACACGCGGTAGCATCTCGATTTATATCGACGGGTATGTCTTCACAGGTGACACGTTATTTCGAGAGTCGATTGGCCGATTTGATTTGGATGCTGGCGACCAACAGCAAGAGATCGCCAGCATCCAAAATGTACTGTTTGCACTTGATGACGATACTGTCGTACTTCCGGGACACGGACCGTCAACGACAATCGGGCACGAAAAATCCGCCAATAGATTCGTTCGATAGATTACCGATTTCATCAAAATCAAAAGTGCCCGAGTTGACAATGACTCGGGCACTTTGTTTCGTGATTCAAACTTTCGGACACTTTTCAGTAATCCTCAATTTTACTTCTACCTATACAAACAGTGGGCCGAAGATGAGCGAGACGATAGCCATGAGCTTCAAAAGGATGTTGATCGCGGGACCCGAGGTGTCCTTGAAAGGATCACCAACGGTGTCACCGGTAACAGCAGCAGCGTGGGTGTCTGACCCCTTACCACCAAAGTTTCCTAATTCAACGAACTTCTTAGCATTGTCCCAGGCCCCGCCAGCGTTAGCCATAAAGATGGCCAATAGGAAGCCAGAAACGATCGAACCTGCAAGCATGCCACCCAACGCGGACGCTCCCATCAGAGAACCAATAACGATAGGTGTAATGGTGGCGATTAGACCAGGAACGATCATTGCCTTCAAAGAGCCTTCAGTACTGATCGCAACCGCTCGAGCTGCATCAGGCTTTACGCCCGGTAGGCCTTCTCGAAGGCCAGGGATTTCACGGAACTGACGTCGAACTTCTTCGATCATGTCTCCGGCAGCGGTGCCAACAGCCTGCATTGTGAGACCCGAGAACAGGAATGGGAGAAGCCCTCCTATTATCGTGCCCATCAGAACTTTTGGATTCAGGAGGTCGAGTTCAGTGATTCCCGTTGCGAATGCGTATGCCACTAGCAGTGCGAGGGACGTCAGTACAGCTGATCCAATAGCGAATCCCTTACCGGTAGCCGCCGTTGTGTTACCAAGGGCGTCTAGGGCATCAGTTCGTTCACGTACTTCAGGAGCGAGATGAGCCTGCTCTGCAATACCACCAGCATTGTCGGCCACAGGACCATAAGCATCAGTAGCGAGAGTGATTCCCAGTGTAGAAAGCATTCCGACCGCAGCGAGACCGATTCCGTAGAGTCCAGCGAGTTCGTTTGCGAAGTAGATTCCGACCACGATTGCAATTGCAGGAATAACGGTGCTGTACAAGCCAACCGAAAGACCAGCGATGATCGTTGACGAGTGACCTGTCTCAGATTGCTTAGCAATCCACTTCACCGGGTTCAATTCCCATGAACCAATCTTGAGTCCTTCGTACGAAGTAAACCACTCGGTTGAAGTGCCAATTACCTGTCCAACGACGATACCCGTAACTACAACCCAGAAGAGATCGAATTCCAGAGTGTCGTTCATGTTGATGTAAACGGCAGTACCGATTAGTGATAGTGCACCCGCACTAAAGATTCCGTAACGGAGAGTCCAGAGCAGCTTGCCCATGTCAGCATTGTCGCCAGTTCGAACCAAGAACATTCCTAGGATCGACGCGATGATTCCGATTCCAGCGATCACGAGAGGCAGAATGGCTCTTGAAGCCTCCACCTCGAACGGTAGCGGAGTTACGCCTGTTGCGGTGACTGCGAAGAATGCTAAAGAAATGGTTGCGATGATCGAGCCGACGTACGATTCGAACAAATCAGCACCCATTCCAGCAAC
>JABMNN010000061.1 GCA_013204545.1 Chloroflexota bacterium
ACATTTGAGTAAGAGTTAGCTTCTACTGTCAAAGCGGCAGACCGGGCTCGAACCGGCGACCTTTTGCTTGGGAAGCAAATGCTCTACCACTGAGCTACTCCCGCTCTGTTTCTTGAGGATATGCCGTGTCGAATGGACGGTCAATCGATTTTCGATGATTCAATAATCATGTGAATTACTGTTACCCCCGGTACGTAAGCCTGTCGATGCCACCACCGCCCCGCCCGATCCTCCATTAAACTCGATCAATGCCAAAAAATACGAACTTATTCTGGGTTGATCTAGAAATGACAGGGCTTGGCGACGAGCAGGTGATCGTTGAGATTGCTTCGCTGGTGACCGATGCCGACCTCAATATCCTTGCTGAAGGTCCCGAGATCGCAATTCACCGAACTCCTCAAGAGATGGAGCGCATGGAAGAGTGGCCTGCAAAGCAACATCAAATTTCTGGGCTTCTCGATCGCATTGAGGCTTCGAAAATCGATATTGCTGAAGCCGAGAAGCTAACTCTCGCTTTCGTCAAGAAGTGGACGGTGAAGGGTAATGCGCCCTTGTGTGGAAATTCGATCTGGGTTGACCGACGTTTCTTACACAAGGAGATGCCTAATCTGGAGAATCACCTGCACTACAGAATGATCGATGTCTCATCGTTCAAAGAGCTTGTGGAGCGTTGGTACCCAAAAACACTTCGCCCACCTTCTAAAGAAGGCACGCACTTGGCGATGAACGACGTAAAAGAAAGTGTCGAAGAGCTTCGCTGGTATCGAGAGAATATTTTCAAAGGTGCAGTCGCAGAGTAGTCGGGCGCTATGTCTCCTTCAAGCTGCTATCAACCACGGACTGAAGAGTGAGTGTCCAGCCAGCCGAACAGATTGATATAGTCACTATGGTTATTTCAAGCTATTCCTTATGGTTGTATCCGAAACTAAATAAACCTGTTGGAAAATGGATCGCTCAGCCGAGCACTGATAATTGTCGACCTTGTCGGTAATCACAAATCGAACGACAAACACGGAGATAGAGTGTGAAAATTGGGATTCTGTCCCGTGGTGCAAACCTTTACAGCACTCGACGATTAGTCGAGGCTGCTGAAGAACGATCGCATGAAGTACAGGTAGTCGACTATTTACGTTGCTACATGAACATCACGACTCGCAATCCGAAGATCATGTTTGCAGGCGAACCACTTTTGTTCGACGCGATCATCCCACGAATTTCTGCGCAGAGAACTTTCTATGGCACCGCCATCGTGCGTCAGTTCGAAATGATGGGGGTGTATTCGCCAAATGATTCTCAAGCGATTACTCGGTCGAGGGACAAACTCAGGTCTCTCCAAATTCTTACGCAAACCGATGTCGGAATGCCAATTACTAGCTTTGCAGATTCGACACTTGATGCCGATGGACTAATCGAAGCGGTTGGTGGCGCTCCATTAATAATCAAACTCCTTGAGGGCACGCAGGGAGTAGGTGTTGTGCTCGCTGAATCAAAGTCGGCAGCCAGATCGGTAATTGCGGCCTTTCGGCAGCAGAATTCCAACATCCTAGTTCAAGAATTCATTAAAGAATCCAAGGGCACCGATGTTCGATGCCTTGTGATTGGCAACAAAGTTGTAGCAGCGATGGAACGCCGTGGGATCGATGGTGAATTCCGTTCGAATCTTCATCAAGGCGGGAAAGCTACGCCTGTTACGCTCACTCCAACAGAGCGAAAAATGGCACGAACTGCAGCTAGAGCTTTAGGGTTGAATATTGCTGGAGTTGACCTAATACGATCGAGTCGCGGTCCGTTGGTTATGGAAGTTAACTCCTCGCCTGGAATCGAAGGGGTTGAAGTGGCAACCGGCGTCGATGTCGCAAAGCTGATAGTGGAGTTCATTGAGAAAAACATTCCAACAAAACCCTTGAAGCGGAGACCAATCGCATAACGTCTTCCAGTGATCAACACATAAGCGAGAAGATCGCTGGTTGGCGTGAGTTGGTTACCCTTGCCGACCTAACGTCCATTCCGATAATAGCCAAGTTAGATACCGGAGCACGATCTTCAGCGCTTCATGCGCCCCGACTCAAGACCTTTGAACGGGAGGGTCAGTCGTGGGTTCGGTTTGAGATTCGCCCGAAACAACGCAGCCGAGCAGGGGCAACAACTGTTGAATTACCGGTAGTCGGTACCAGAAAAGTGACGAGTTCCAACGGAGAATCAGAGATCAGGCCAGTAGTGAGAACCATGTGCAAAATGGGAAAATCACGATGGCAGATCGAGATAACTCTTACGAAAAGGTACTCGATGAGTTACCGACTGCTACTAGGAAGATCGGCGATTAGGGGACGCTTCACTGTTAGCTCTTTGAAATCGTACCTCCAAGGTCCGTGACCGCCTCGATAACGGTTCCATCGAGAAATTCGTTTACTGAACGCTGTAGCCGCCATCAATCGGGATTGACACACCTGATACGAATTGCGATGCAGCCGACGCCAGGAAAATTGCCGTTCCCGCTAAGTCGTTCGGCTGTCCCCAACGTCCGGCGGGTGTTCGACCCTCGATAGCGGCGTATCGCTCAGGGAATAGCCGGCCAAATTCATCGGTCATTTCAGTCACAATCCACCCCGGCAATATAGCGTTCACTTGCACGTTGTACTTGGCATAGGCTATCGCACAGCTTTTTGTGTACTGCACAACTCCGCCTTTACTCGCTGCATATGCGGGCGCGTACGGTGAGCCGAATATCGACATCATCGAACCGATATTGATGATCTTTCCACCGCCGCGTGACTTCATAAGTGGGAATGCCAGCGAGGTGACACTGTGCATGCTGGTGAGGTTCGTATCGATAACGTCTTGCCAATCTTCTTCAGAAAGAAGATGAGGTTCATCGGCACGTTTGTTCGTTCCGGCATTGTTCACGACAATATCTAGGCCGCCGAACTTTTCTACTGTTGCGTCCAACGCGGACTGAATAGAGCTGCGGTCTTTGACATCACATTGAATAGCCAACACACGGTCGCCAGCACCGGCGGATGATATTTCTGCGACAGCTGAATCGAGTTTCGCTTTGGTTCGAGCAGCAAGCACAACTGATGCACCTTGGTCGATGAATCCTTTTGCCATGCCCAGCCCGATACCACCATTGCCGCCAGTTACGAATGCGACTTTACCTTCTAAGTTGAACATACCGATTCCTTTTCTGAACGACATCCGCTGACATTTAGCAGTCAGCTTCGTGTGCATGTAAGTCTGGCGAGATTATCGCAGAGAGTTTTAATACTTGTCGCTCACATTCGAGTCTCGTGAGTCGTTACCGAAGCACTCATTTTCGGAATAACATTTCCGTCGGCTTATCATGGTCAAAACAATTACGAGCAAATCAGACGAACGTTAGATCGATCGACCAGTACTTAATTGGAAATCATGCAAACTCTCCCCAATCCTCTTGGCATGCCCGAAGCACTCGATGGCGTACGCGTTCTCGATTGTTCACAAATTCTTGCGGGCCCATTTTGCAGCATGTTGCTCGCTGATATGGGAGCCGATGTGATTAAGATCGAGAAACCTAACGGCGGGGACGATACTCGCCGGATGGGGCCTCCTTTCATCGGTACAGAATCTGCCGCATTTCTTGCAATGAATCGCAATAAACGCAGCATGGTTCTAAATTTCAAAGAGCCAGATGGTGTTGAGGCGATGAAACGACTCGTCAAGGATGCCGACGTTGTTATAGAGAACTATCGGACGGGTGTCATGGCTCGGCTCGGGCTCGGCTACGAAGATCTTAAGGCAATCAACCCCGGCATTATTTACTGTTCAATTTCTGGATTCGGGCGAACCGGCCCCTATGCCAATCGCGGCGGGTACGATCTGGTTGCGCAGGGTATGAGCGGGATCATGAGCTTCACTGGGGTTCCGGGTACGCCTCCAGTAAAAGTCGGGGTGCCGATCGCAGATATGAACGCTGGAATGTTCTCAGTTTACGGAATCCTCACCGCCTACATAAACAAACTCAAAACAGGCAAAGGTCAGTACCTAGAAGTGTCGCTTCTGGAAGCTGCTCTTGCTTACACCGTTTGGGAATCGGCGGGGTACTTCGCCACCGGCGACGTAGCGGAACCACTCGGTTCATCACACCGAAACTCGGCTCCATATCAAGGCCTTAAGACTAAAGACGGTCACATTATTGTTGGAGCGCCAAACCAGCCAAACTGGGAACGATTTGCCAATGCGTTGGGGCGCGAGGATCTCATCGCTCAGGAGATATTTGAAGATAACGCAGGGCGGCTGGTAAACCGCGAAAAGCTCGAAAAAGAACTGGAATTCACTCTAGTATCGAAGACTTCTGAAGAGTGGCTTGAAATTCTCGAAGAAGCTGGAGTGCCCGCTGGTCCCATCCTGAACATGTCAGAAGTTTGGGCGGATCCGCAGGTACAAGATCGAGGTATGGAAGCTGTTTTGGAACACCCGACTGCAGGAACTATCAAAAACATTGGACTCGCAGCGAAGCTCTACGGAACTCCGGGAAGAATTACGGAACCTGCGCCTTTACTCGGCCAGCACACGCGCGAAATTTTGCTTGGAATTGGGTACACCGCTGGAGATATCAATACTCTGGTCGAATCAGGTGCTGCTGTCACCAACGATATCTAGCCGTTATCGAATTCAGCTCGCAGATAGTTCACTAGATGCCACATTTCATCCTCGGTCAGCACACCTTCTTGCCCGGGCATGCCCGACTGGCCAATTCCGTCGCGAATAAATTCAAAAAGAATCGTATCGCTATGCAATGGAACGTGAACGATTAAATCGGCTGGTGGTTTTGGAAGTCCAGAAACACCAGATCCATCGCCCAATCCTGACAATCCGTGACACACCGCACAGGTGGCTGAATATACCGGTAGACCAATGGCAACCGACTCTGCTGTTGGCGGGTACGGATTACGAATTTCCTCTGGTAACCCAACGCGCAGTACCTGCACGTTGAGTACTAGTAAAAGGCCAACTGTTACTACCGCAACTCCAGGGGCTAGCAGACCTTTCTGTGTGCCTGACAATTTGAAAAACGATGGGGCGATTTTTCCACGAAATCCTAAAACAACTATCAAGCCGCCAGAAATCAGCAACTGCAATCCAAATAGTAGATTCGCCGTGTCGGAATCGGGCTTGATCGCAGATGCGGCGGTTGCTGCCGATCGAGCATCGAACCGGAACGCTGTTCGAGCATCGAAAGCATCAGGGCGTTGCACCACAACCTCAGCCTGATATTCGCCGGCAATATTCAACTGAGCATCGTTGAGTCGCCATACACCAGCACCGGTATCTTCGAGAGAAACCAGTGGTTCGCCAAGATCATCATTGGTGAATTTGAGTCGGACTCTCACATCAATGGCGTTTTCGATCACTTCGCCATTCGGTTTGGTAATGCGAACAATTACGTCGTTTTCGCCGACTTCAGCAGGATCAATATTAATATCGAACTTTGTACCGTCAGTTACGTCTTGGTAGACCGCTGTATCTTCAGCTCCAATTCCCATTCGTCCTGCGTACTGTCTAGCAGGCTCAAGACTTGCCAACCAACCAACCGCACCGAACACAAAAACAGCGATAGCCGCCTCTACCAACAACGATCTACCGAATCGTCGTTCGCCACCAATTCCGATGCTCTTCGCTAGCTTGAAGCCGTTGTAGGCGGCGAAACCGAGTAGTGGAATAATCAGGCTGAGTTTGCCGATCAAGAACCAGCCGTACGGGGTACCCAAAGCCGCCGGAATCGTGACCTGCATGTAGCTTGAAAACATTCCGGTTGTAATCAAAATTCCCGCGCTGAGTAAGCCCAGCACCGTAAATTTCGGAATCGCAGAATTAAGTAAATCGGAAACACTGGGGCCATCAAGTTCACGAATGAAAATTGGAACCGCAATCGCCAGATAAATCACCCCGCCAAGCCACACCATAGAAGAAACTAAATGCGCAAAGTCGGTGGCAATTGCCAACATCTTTACATCAGATGGCGAAGCCGCATTGTGGCTACTCGCTGCGACTAGCCCTAGAAAAATAAATCCGATAACCACGGCGAGCTGTGCAATCACGGAATCAGCTACGAGTGAGCCCTCAAGCTCTCCTTCAGATTCATCTTCATGGAATACCTCCGACGGCACAGCGTTTCGCATCGCCACATAGACCAGCACGGCTATCCCGATCACTGCGACGAAGCGATATGACCAAAGCCGACCCCAACCGCTTTCCAGCACAACAGATCGCAACACTTCTACATTGGGCGAGAATGCCGAATCGCCAGAAATAACACTCGCCTGTTGAAGTAACTGCCCAATCATGGCAAGTATCAGTACGCCAAGAGAAATAGCTGCAACCCGGGACCATGCTTTCGAGACCGCTATACCAGCGGGTTGCCAATCGTCTTTTGATGAATCGCCGTAAATAACCGGAATACCTATCAACAGTTCAAACGACAGGCCGCCGATAACAATCGCAGCTGCAAAAAATACAAGCCAGCGAAGCCACGGGTCAGCGACTGTTTGTAGTAACGGCTGCTCGACGGCGTTGATCTGCGCGCCGGTTGACAGCGGTTCACCGACAGCAAATACAAACGATCCAATTACCTTGTGCCCATCGACCGACGATAGGTTTTTCCAAACCACGGTGTAAGTACCGTTGTCCAATGGTGGGAGACCAACCGACATCGCAGATGGTTCAGATCGATCTCGAGCGGAATCGTCGAGGTCCACTCGCTCAGCCGCTGAGTTCAACACCGTCACAACGCTGAACGATTCTTCAATCGGTTCACTAAACCAGATGATTACGCGATCTGGTGAAGTTTCAAGTTCACTTTTTGGCGCAGGGCTGGAATTGATCTGGTTCGCATGTGCTTCAACCGGTTTAGATGGCGAGGTGATCAATACGATCATCGACACAAGCGTGAACAGCCCGAGCAGGAATCTGTGTCCTACCACGTTGTGACCAAGAAGCCGGATCAACGGTTACGTCTCGCCTTCCTCTTTTTGCGTCGCTGTTCTTTGCCCTTGCTCGCCTTCCATGACAGAAAAGCCAGAACGATAAGTAGAGCAGCGATTCCGCCAAAAATGATCGCCTCGTCGTAAGCACCTCCGGCTCCGTGGAGAAGCGGTATGTGAGTGAACGTGAACGGACTCGATGTCATATTTATTTCCTAAGCGTTAGCTAAGCTTTTTTGCCTGAACGTTGAAATGCCAACCCACCTAGTACCAATCCTGCTAGCCCAAGTATGAGCGCAACGATGCCCATCAGAGTAGCCGTCGACGCGGAGCTTGCTGCATCATCAGCATCAATTCCAGCGGCGTTAGCTGCATCTAATGCGCCACGAGCAGCGTTTTCAGTTTCCCGTGGAGCTGCCAACTGCACAGGGAATTGAATTTCCGCTGCAGCTGTAACTTCGTCGAAAGTCGTGTTGCTCGATTTGAAACTTTCGTCGATTACTTGACCATTGATCTCCCCAAAGAAACGGAAGTTGTACGCCCCTGGTGAAGTTGGAATGAATTCAGCCTTGTACTGCCCCGGAGAGTTCCATGCTTCTTGGAGTTCCATAATTTGCGACACCGACGAAGCAACATGAGTCACTTCAACCTGCAGAGTAGTCAATCCCGAAACGGCGTTTTTATCTACTGTTCCATCACCCGTCGTTACATCTCCAAGAGCACCGCTCATGACGACCGTCGGCTCGGTCATGTGGTTCTCAAACTTGACGGTCGTACCTGCTTGAATCATCAGCATACTTGGCACAAATCCATTCTCCAGAATCTCAACCACCATTTGATCGGCCGCGGGGTAGTTGTGCCCAACCATGATCGAACCTTGAGTTTCGATCGGGTGCGCGTGGAACGGAATGGTCAAACCTTCAAAGGTTTGATCGAAGCTGAACTCATAGCTACCGCCAGCTTCCAGCTCACTAACAAACACACCGCCATGAGACACGAGATCGACCTCGCTGCCCATATCCATTGCCATGCCAGAAACGGGGTCATGTCCCTCTTCCAACAAAGAAGTAACTCGAATAGAAACTCCGTTAAGCATTCCTTCGACAGCTGGCTCATTGATGAATCCAATCACAAAGTTGTAGTCACCAACCTCTCGTCCTTCGTGGGCGAACGCTGTACTCGTGCCGAGTACAGCGAATAGAACTGTAAGTAATAACGCACTGCGTGTGCTCCAACTAGGTAAAGACATTTTTTGCTCCCAACTATGAATCAAGCTTCATCGAGTCGTCTCAGATAAACCAAAACTTGTGCAACTAAGCGCGGCGAGGAGGTCTGTCCAACGGAGCGATCGCTTCGTCATCGGGAATAACGGGGGCTCCGACCTGGATAGCGACCATGTGTGGGCTATAGCCGGGTATCAACAATTCGAGAGTCGCACCATCCAATGTGAGTGAGCCATAAGCCGGTGACACCGATGTACTGGTCACAGATATCCCGTCACCGTTCACGTCAACGGAGATATGTCTATGACCAGTCAACAAGTGTTCGTGGAGATTTGTTTTCTCTCCGACGAGCAGGTGGGTGTGCTCAGGAGAACGATCAGCATAGTGGTGGTCAACTGCTGGTCCAATTACAGGCATCAACAATCCAAATACCATAACTGGTATAGCCAGACTCAAACCGAACGAGATCATCACCCGCGTGAATCTATGTTTTGCTCGCTTTACCAAAAACTTTCAGCCCTGTTTACCGCTACGATTGCTCTTCATGCACATCAGTGTACGGAGTCGGTGTAACAAGAATGAAGCCGGGGTCATATCGATGCAACGACCCACCGTAAATATAAGATGAGGATTGCAAGTAGTGCTTAATCGAACTGGTGGCGAGATAGTAAGAGACAAATTACTCGCCGAAGAAGTCCCGTATCTCATCGGAATTCCAGGACACGGCATTGTCGCTATGCTCGATGCTTTTCGTACGACTCAGGATCGAATCAAGATTCTTCAGGTACGACATGAGCAAAGTGCGGTTCATCTTGCTGATGGCTACTACCGCGTGGCTGGAAAGCCTTTGGCGGTCTTCACTTCAATTGGTCCCGGTGCGCTCAACACCGCTGTCGGACTCGGTGCAAGTTACGTCGATTCGACTGCTGTACTCGTCATTTCAGGTGAGACCCACACTTACATGGAAGGACGAGGAGTTCTTCAAGAGCTCGAACGAAAACGACCTGCCGATTTGCCTTCTGTTTTTGAACCGCTAGTAAAAGCCAGTTATCGTCCTCGCTCGCAACAAGCTTTGTACGACGATCTAGCGAGCGCGTTCCGTGAGATGACGACAGGTCGACCAGGACCAACGTTTATTAGCTTGCCGATGGACGTGCAAGCTGAGTCATCGGAAGTTCCTGAGGCCGAGGGTTTTGTTCCTGAAAAGACGGGTTTATCCGTGGATTCGTTCACCGAAATATCCAAAGCAGCAAGTTTGCTTACTGGCGCGGAGCGTCCCGTGATTGTTGCTGGCGGCGGAGTGACTCTGGCAAACGCCGAATTACAACTTCTTCAGCTTGCAGAACGAACTGGCGCAGCAGTTGTCACGACCCTACAAGGCAAAGGCAGCTTCCCGGAAGATCACCTGTTGTATGGCTGGCATCTTGGCACAAAGGGAACGTCGGTAGGAAACGCCCTTACGACCTCTGCGGATGTGATTCTGGCGGTCGGAACGCGCTTCACCGACCAGGTCGCATCTTCGTTCCGTGCTGGAACCACATTCGATACCGGAAAGACAAAAATTATCCAGATCGATATCGACTCTCGTGAGTTGGGCAAAAATTATCCGATCGAACTTGGAATTCAGGGCGACGCGTCGCAGGTAATCGCAGCGATAAATAACGAACTTTCCGCACTCGAACATTCATCAAATTACGAATCGTCAGGTTATTTCGCCGAAATTGAACAGCTTCGAGATAATTGGCTCGACGAAACTGCCGAGCTACGCGACTCAGAAGCCGCACCGTCAACTGTGCCGAGGTTCTACAAAGAACTAAGGCAAGTACTCGACCGCGATGCGATAGTCGTTACATCATCGGGTCATGCACAGGCATGCGTGCTGGAATTCCCGTTCTACGAACCACGAACTAACCTGACTTCAGGCGGTTTCTCAACGATGGGTTGGGCGTATCCCGCGGCTCTTGGGGCGAAATTAGCAGCTCCCGAAAAGCAAGTTGTAGCCGTAATCGGTGACGGCGATTTCATGATGACGATGCAAGAGATGGCGACCGCCAAACAATACGGAATAAACGTGGTCGTCGTGCTGCTCAACAACTACGGCTGGTACTCGATACGTGACCTTCAAATGGCAGAATTTGGAGAAGATCGTGCCATCGCCACAGACTGGGACTCGGAAAGTTCTCCCGATTTTGTAGCGGTCGCTAAGGGATTCGGACTGTACTCCGAATCTGTCGATCAACCGGGCGATATACAGGCTGCAGTCGAGCGGGCATTGAAACACGATGGGCCATCGCTCGTCGAAGTAAAAGTCGCCCGTGACTTCCCTAACTCCGGCAGCACAGTCGTTGGCTGGTGGGATGTACCGATTCCGACCTATCTCGAAGATAGACGAGCCAAATATGAACAGGCGCGAAAAGAGATCGAACCACCTCCAGCATGAATCATGCGGCACAAGTAGCCCGATCTCTTTTCAATCTCTCTATTGAAGAACTCAGAAGAGTTCCCGAACAGCCGCAAACGCCTAGCGTTAGTTGAGGGCTACTTCGTCTTTTTCGCCAGTCCTGACACGGATAACCGTTGAGACTTCCTTGATCCAGATCTTACCGTCACCTAGGGTGCCGGTTCGAGCTGCCTCGATGATCGCATCGACAGTCGGATCAACGAATGCCTCGCTGACTACGATTTCGAGTTTGATTTTCGGCACATAATCGACTCGGTACTCAACACCACGATAGGTGTCGACAGAACCACCCTGCGAACCGAAACCTCGTGCTTCGGAGATTGTCATTCCAGTTACGCCAACCAGAGATAGTGCTTCTCGCACTGGTCCCAATCGTACGGGCTGTATAACTGCTGTAATTTCTTTCATCGGACTCCCGTCCTTTCATATTTGCCCAACGTAACTGACCTTAACTCAGACCAGCTACCCGGGCCATAAACTAAGTTACGACCGACGACTCGATTGCCATTGCAATGAGTCGATACCCACGTTTTCGTGCAACGGCAATTCCAGGGTGTCCTGCGTGCTGTAATTTCGCACGTACCCGACATATATATGTGTCGACTACTCGGACAAGTGGCTTTCTCTCTATCCACACTCTACGCAGCAGCTCTGCTCTGCCAACTACTCGTTGTGATTCCTTCATGAGAACTGTCAGTAGATCGTATTCACGCGGGGTGAGTTCCAGAACCTTGCCGTTGAATGCTACTTCGAACAGGTCTTCATTTAATGAGAGTGAAGATTCCGCTTTTCACCATTGATTACGTCTGAACACTTTTTCTTGAATCGTATCGGTCATTCATAAGTACTAGCAAAATCACTAAGCTCACTGCCCACTCCGGCATAACTTCAGTGGGCTAAACCGGAGGGACAATGGCGAAATATGCTTAGCTTTCGATTGTTTCGTCGATGGCTGCTCCTGATGGAACCGCTGCACCACTCAGCACTGGCGTCGAGTAGCTGACTAGAGGTATCGCTGGAGCGAAGTCAGGGTAACCTGCAGCCTGATGTTCACTGATGTCGAGGCCACGTATTTGGTCTTCATCCGAAGCCCTCATTCCGATTGTCATGTCGATCACCTTGAAGACGATGAATGACGTTGAGAAGACGAACAGGAATGCTGCTGCGACACCGGTGAGTTGCACGAGCAGCTGGCCAACGCCACCACCGAAGAAGAGACCATCAACTCCGCCGTAAGTAGCTGAAGCGAACAATCCAACTGCGATGGTGCCCCAAGCACCTGCAAAACCATGAACTGCGATAGCACCCACTGGGTCATCGACCTTGAGCTTACGGTCGAGCAGAACTATCGCTCCAACGACAACCATTCCACCTATCAAACCAGTGAGCGCTGCCATAGCTGGGCTCATGTTTGCTGTTCCGGCTGTAATAGCAACCAGACCACCAATGACACCGTTCAGAGTCATCGAAGCATCGAAGCGTTTCCATAGGAGGTAGCTCAACGTCAGTGCAGCAACACCACCTGCTGCTGCTGCAAGGTTTGTTGTAACCGCAATGATTGCGATCAAACCAGTGTTACCAGAAACAGTGGAACCGGCGTTGAATCCGAACCAACCAAACCAGAGGATGAACACACCTAAAGCGGCGAGTGTGATCGAGTGACCAGGGATGGCAACAGGTGATTTTCCAGCTGTGTACTTTCCTAAGCGTGGACCAACAACTATCGCACCTGCCAGAGCTGCCCAGCCACCAACACTGTGAACAACTGTAGAACCAGCAAAGTCCATGAAACCGTTGTCACCAAGTTCACTCAACCAGCCTCCGCCCCATACCCATGAACCGAAGATCGGGTAAATAAAGGCAGTAACCGCAACTGTGTAGATGAGGTAAGCGGCAAATTTCGTTCGTTCAGATACCGCTCCAGAAATAATCGTTGCAGCGGTTGCAGCGAATACCGTCTGGAAAATAAAGAATGCAAAATCAAACATTCCCGAATCTGTCGCCGGATCAATATCCGACAGGAAGAAATTGCTCGTTCCGATCCAACCGCTTTTGTTGGCTCCGAACATAAAACCAAATCCGACCATCCAGAAAACGAGTGATCCGATGGAAACATCCATCACGTTTTTCATAATGATGTTCGCTGCATTTTTAGCCCTGGTAGCACCGGCCTCGAGCATGGCAAATCCCGCCTGCATGAGGAAAACAAGCGCTGTAGCAAACAGCACCCATACGATGTCCAGGTAGATGGGGTTGTATTCCATCGCCTGTAGTTCCTTTCAGACCAACATTGGTCAGATCTCAAATATCCGGTGATTTGCTGCCCTTATGTTTGGGTCAACAGCCACCGTAGCCACGAATTAGGTCTCTAGATCAACCGATTAAGTAGACCTCGCCGTTTAGCTGCAATTGACGATAGGAATGGTTTGTTTCACAACAGTTGCAGAGTTGTTGCACTAATGCGTCATTGATGTAACAACGATGTTTCTCGCACGTGTCAGCGTTAATTGGAACGATTTACAAAGCGTCATCCTGAAGTTCTCGAGTGAGGCAGGTGAGGCAGTAACACTGAGCGAGGAAACGTTGTACGATTTGCCAAGTTTCCAATCCCACATCCATACACGGGCGAAATTTCATCAATGGCAAAGCGCATCAACCGAGCAATCGAACTTCTTGAACAAGGCCAACCGATTTACTACGACGGTGGACATACCGGCCACGTTCTAACTTATGAACAAGGGCTTAAAGATGCACATACGTGGGCCGATTACATAAACGTAGGTATGGAACACGGTGCCTTCGACATGACCGGACTCGACAACTATATGAACGGGTTGATCGACGGTGGGCCTACAAATAGCGGACATCGCACGCCGACTGTGATCGTCGAAACTCCGGTTGAGGGATCATCGGAAGAGATCATCCGCTTCAACGCGTGGCAGTTCCGTATGATCCTCGCCCGCGGTGTTCACGGAATTCTTCTATGCCAAGCTGAAACGCCAGACGCCGTTCGAGCGTTTGTCGAATCCTGTCGCTACCCGATTAATATGAAGGGTGTCGGATACGGACTGGAACGAGGAACTCGTGGCGTGGGCTCACAGCCAACTTCAGCTCCGGTATGGGGTGTCGATGCTGATACATATGTCGACAAAGCCGAGCCGTGGCCACTGAACCCGGAGGGCGAACTACTTCTGGGTGTGAAGATCGAAACTGTGCGTGCATTGACGAACTGTGAACAATCTCTTTCGGTTCCGGGACTTGGATTCGCCGAGTGGGGACCTGGTGATCTTTCGATGTCGTTCGGAATCAAGCGCGATCCAAGTAAACCGCTCGATCCACGTATGGTCGAAGCCCGCGAGCGAGTGAAAAACGCCTGTAAGGCGAACGGCCTTGCTTTCCTCGACGGCTGCACGCCCGAGAACGTGGCAGACAAGATCGATGAGGGGGTCATGGTGATCGCTGGCCACCGCACCGACACCGCAGAAGTCGGTCGGGCGCACTCGAAGCGAACGATGCCAGTCGGGTAAGTAGGCTCTAAATTAGTCCGAGTTACTTCGCAACGTGGGTGCTGACGTAGTCGTTGGCAGAACCGAGGTGGGTTCGTAGAGTTGTTCAAAGCCATCTAGGTACATTTCGCCGTCCACTTCTATGTAGTTGATGCCGTGTTTCTGAATCATGTTCGAGTCATTGAACTGACTCGCATACTTATCTACATCCCATCGGTGGAACCACGCCTCGGAGCAAGTCAAATCCCCATCACACTCCAGCGGATAGTGATCATGAACTATCTCACATAGACCTCGGCATAATCAGCAATATCTAGAATGACCCCTTCCGTCGAGGCTCGTAAGTGTATCGGGATGTATCGACTGTGGTTTGTATGGCACGGGTACTGGCGTCGGTGCCGGCCCAGGGCTGAACTTCATGCCATCCCACATTGAGTAAAAATTTCCGTCTTCATTTACAGTGCAAGGTAGGTCGGTATCTATTTCAGCCACAGAGTCACAAGGCAAGAAGCCGTTTGGGTTCGCGTTTACTAGCGAATCGTCATTTATCTAAAACGTGATAATTCCGATACTAATCACAAAAACTATCAATGCCACGACTATGAGATTCCTGCTGTCGGATACGCGCATTTCGACACCCTACCATCAATATCTTGAAAGGCTCGGCGCACCTGCGCCAAGCTGATTCTGCGCCTACCCTCCGTACACGCGGCGCACTAGTCCGGAGTGAGACGTCGCAGCAGCAGCACCCGGGACTACAAGTTTTTTCTCGTACGCGAACACAACGATCTGCGTTCGATCGCGCATGTAGAGCTTCGACAGCACCCGCTTCACGTGCGTCTTCACAGTTCCTTCGCTGATGAACAACTCTTCAGCGATATCGGCGTTGGTATCACCGTGAGCCATCAACATAAATACTTCCTGCTCGCGGGCAGTCAGTTCAGCGATCGGAGTTAGATCAGGCGACAAGTCGACTAGATCCGTTACCACAAAAAATTCCGAAGGATTTGGAACGGGTTTCAGATAAGGCTCTTTAGGGGGTGCCGTCTCGTGACTTAACGAAATACGAGCCGCCGTTGCGGGCGACTCGATTTCGGGTTCAGATTTCAAACCATCTTCATCTGGATCATCTGCACCGATTTCTGAATCAGAAACATCGGTAGATTCAGCCAATTCAGACTCAGAAACTGCGATTGCGGTTGTGTCATCACTCAAAAGCTCGGCTGCAGTCGAAGGCTTAGGAGGCTCATCGCCAGTTGGATCCGTAGCTGGCCTGCTGGAGACCCGAGTGGATCGTGAGCCAAGCATCAACTTCGCCCACCAGCCATGCAGTGACGAGAACGCCAGAATGAGGTGGGATGCCAGTACAAAACCTAGAATTCCAATAGGGACTGCTAACAGCGAGCCAGGGAATTCACTCGGATCGATCTCCCAAACTCCGATCAACTTAACTTTGATCACAAAGTCCCAGAACCCTCCACCGTCAGTAAACAGAACACCAACAGGAGAGAACACCGCAGATCCAGCGAAAGCATACACAACAACGAGAGTGATAAATGCCGCTATTCCAATAGGGAACTGCACGAACAGGTAGATCAGCCCAGTCCAAGTTGTCGGATCGACAAGTCGAACTTTCACCTGCGACCTGAACCCGGTCACTCCTTCGAGTTTGAATGGAGGTCTACGAATAGACGATCCATTCACATATCCTGCTGTAAACGCTTCGAGATCACCGAGCCAACGAGAAACGAACAGTGTTGCAAGCAGGACAATTGGTCCTACCAGAGTCCAAATCATCGATCCACCCACGGCCAATGTGGTCACGAAAAACACGAAGTATGCAATGCCCAACGGGAACATCAGCATCATGTGCGCCCCACGAAGGTAGGTGCGTAGCTCGATTACCGGTTTGAAAATTTTGCCTAACGGTCCCCGGTCAGTCGGATAGGCAGCAGCGAACGGGTTGTAGTTGTAAGTCATGCCATTAGTCTCGGTCGGCGTCAGACTACATGCGTCTCCCCGCGGAGGTATTTTTGTGCCAGCTACACTTTGCATTAACGCAAATATATTGGTTCGTTGATTTCAATATATGATCGACCTACAACACGTTGTCGATCGCCGCTAACGACGCCCCGATAGACAATTCGGCAGAGCCCGGTGCAAACACCGTGACGCTTACTTCATACCCGCCCTCTTCGTACGCCATGTCGGTTGCAAGGTAGTTGATGTGGCCGTTGCTAAATCCCGAGAAAATCGTATTTGCAGAGCCCGAGCGCTTTTTGACTTCATCAGCCAGTTCGACAAAAGGTTCGACTGGAATCGAGACCAAGACAGTCTCGCCCATCCGCATCGACTGAGCGGTTATTTCGATGTATCCGTTTCGAGAATTTGTGTCAGAAAGTCGAGCGACACTCAATTGAATGTTTGCTCGCATCACTTTCGAGACAGCGCGCCGCACTTCTTCTTCCGAAGTATCTGAAGCTCTCGTTTTCTCAAGTTCATTTTCAGCCGCATTGAATGCGTTCTGGGCGTCTTCGAGGCTAATAACATCCCGACTAGGAAGGCCAACGGGCACATTGCTAATGGCTACAGTGTCATCAGATTCGTTTGTTGGTACGTCCGTATAAATTCCAAGATCTGCACCCGACAACAGAATCTGATCAAGTCGCTCTTCTCGTTCGAGGGGATCAATGTTCAGCCTGACGCGAGAAGCCTCCGCACCAAGTTTTGCACCAGCTTTTCGATACACACGAAGATCACCGGTGAATCCGTCGACCGGACCTTGATTACCGCTAGCTCCCTGCAAGAACAAGCACAACCCACCGACTGTGTGCTCCACGACCGATCTCATCGGCCCCGGAAAATCGGGAGTTACCCACTGGTTTTCGTGCCCCATAATCGTGGGGTGCATGGCGTAGTTAACAATGGTTGCGATCGGGTTGCCATCAGCATCATCGAAGCTAACAACGTCGACAGAATGGTCGACGAATCCGTCCCAATTTCGACCCGTGAACAATTCTCCGTTATCGCGAGATGGACGCCGGTTGATGTTTACGTCGCAGTTGCCACGTCCAAATCCGGTACGTGCCGGTTGAATGGAATTTTTGGCTTCTGCAACAGCTTTTGCACATGCACCGGGAATCGTGTTCCACCATTCGTTCGCAAGATCGATGCCCTCTTTGATCCACTGACCGAAGGTAATCGGGCCCGAATGGGTGTGTGTGTACGCAAGCCTGATATTTCCGAAAGGGATTCCTGATTCTTTCGAAATCAGCTCCCGAATATCCTTGTCCTGCTGGTTCGTGAAAATCCCGATGTCTACATCGACAATAGCAAGCTCGACATCATCTTTAGTCACTACCAGTGCCGTCACTAGCAAAGGCATATCGTTTCCGAGCGAAACCTGATGAGTCTGGGCACCCCACCCGGCGTGGGCTACTCCCACCTTAGGGCTTATATCGACTCTGGCAACTCCTGCATTAAGCAACTGAAACACTCCGAAAACTAGTAATTTCGAGCACCAAAACTTGGGTGAGTGTACATCTAGCAGATGCGCCTCGCTCGGCGCAAAATTGCGATCTTATGCCCGAACTTTACTTTCGAAATTGATATCGACGTGTGTGTCATCGCAGTAAGGCTTGGTCTTCGAGGCCCCGCATCTGCACAGTCTCAGTTTGCCGTGATGCCCATAAGCATTACCGTCAGCATCGACTAGATCGAACTTGCCGATAATCTCTAGAGAGTCTTCATCTTGAATACGAATTTCTACAGTCATTGCGCCACCCTCGATGAGTCAACGAAATCACAGTTGCCGTGAGCGCCAGTGCAAAACGGCTTGTTGTCAGATTCGCCACAACGACACAACCATGTCTCGTCGGTTAGTTCCAGCTTATTACCTTCGCCGTCAATCAGTACAAAATCGCCTTTGACGTGGTATGGACCGTCGTCGCCGGGGATGATCGTGGCTTCTGCCACTGAATCCTCCAACAAAATAGAAAGCTACGCGCCCCTCTAACTCAAAAGAACGCACCCAATCGCGAATCGGATGCTTGAAATTCTGATTTGGCGCTAATGGCTAATAGTTTAGTTGAACTGATCTATCGAAGACTGCACTCAATGCCAGCTTCGGCACAGTACGACTCGAACCATTCGACGACTTCCCTGTGATAGGGAATGCCCTCTTTAAGACGCTTTTTCTCGTCTTCGTCTTCCATCAGCCCTGCATAAAGAACTCGCTCGAAGCCCTTAGCGGGCGGAACGTCGACGATGTACTGCAGTAGATCGTCCATATCATCTTTGAATTTTTCGGTGTCGGTAAACGCCTCAATGTCGTACGCCTGGAAGAAGTGACCTCCCGGTGTTCCGTGTACTGGCCCCGGACCATAGCCAGAAAGCTCGTTACAGATAATCTCGTTCATTAGCGCCAGACCAAAGCCCTTATGCGATCCGTTCTCGCGAGTGCCACCGATGTGCAACAGGTAGTAGTCGCCGGTATCAGGCGGGGCGATTTCTTCGAGAATCGGTTCACCATCGAGATCGGTGACCCACCCGGGTTCGATGTTCGCACCGATACGACGGGCAAGACCAATCTTGTTGTTGGCGACTTGAGTCGTCGCAACGTCGAATAGGAACGGTGGCATGTTTCGCGCAGGCGCTGCCCACGCAATAGGATTCGTACCCATTACCGGCTTCGAACCGAATGGTGGAACCGTCTGATGCGACCCTCCAGCTGTCATGCAATGTCCAATCATTCCTTGCTCGGCAGCCATCATGGCATAGTAACCACAACCTGCCAGATGACCTGAGTTTTTGACGGCGACAGCTGCCATGCCAAACTCTTTCGCCTTATCGATGGCTTGCTGCATAGCCCAAGGCCCGACGTGAATTCCTAGCGCACCATCGGCATCGACCGTCATGGTCGTTTTCGACTCGCGAATAATTTTGAACTCGGGAGTTGGATTGAGCGACTTCGCACCGTACTCGGCTACATAGCGACGCAGGCCGTTCGATACACCGTGTGATTCAACGCCTCGAAGGTCGTTCTTTATTAGAACGTCGGCTGAACTTGCCGCGTCCTTAACGGAAACCCCACTATGCCGCAGGATTCCTTCTGTAGCCGCCCTAATACGTTCAACAGGAACGTACACACGATCTTTTTCTGGAACTTTGAAGCGTTCGAGCATCAGGTTTAATCCTTCTTGTCGACAGATACGTTTTGTGACATTGCCACTCGGGAACATTCTCGAGAATCGGCGACGGCAACACTTTACAGGTCTGAAGCCGGACAAGGCGAACCACAGATAATCATGATCTGAATCGTTCAGTTTCTGGCTCAAAACAATAATTCCACACTGTAATCGGTAGTAAATATTAATATATTCAATGTTTAACTTGATTTTACTTACTATTCATGGCAGTCTAATAAAAGAACAAGACGAGGAGCACCGCGTGGCAAATGACTGGCAGGAACTAACTCGACTCACTCAGGGAGAAGAAATTCTCGTTGAGCGGGTGAAGCTCGTTCGAACCGATATATCGATCGAAGGAGAGTTCGAACTCCCACCGCTTGCGCAGATAACTTCGGAAGATCAGATCTTCGTAATGGCGTTCATAAAGGCCAACGGGTCGATCAAGGAGATGGAAAAAGTTTTTGGCATCAGCTACCCGACAGTGAAGAACCGTCTAAAGCGAATCGCTGACCAACTACCGCTCACCGAATCTGGCCCATTGCAGTCGAACAATTCAGAAATTCTCGACCAACTCGCATCAGGTGAACTATCCGCTGAAGAGGCGATCAGGAGAATGTCGTGATTCCGCCGATGGTCATGTGGTTCAAGGTCCAGTGGTTTGGAATCTGGGTCCCACTATTTCTGTTGTGGCCGATCATTCTCGTTTTTCTCGCGATCATGCTGCCATTGATTTTCATCGGAATGGTTATTGCAGGACGGGTATCTCGTTTCTGGGTAGTTATTCGAATAGTTCTCGCTGCCTATTCAACGATTTGTGCCGCAAGAGGCCTGCGCATCGACATACATAAAGAGCAAACGGTATTCGAAATCTATATTCCATGAAACTTTCATCCCTCTTACCGACCACTAAGAAAGTGGAGAACAAGTGACATCTGAACGAAAACAAATATTGGATATGTTGGCGGCTGGCAAAATCACGGCTGATGAAGCAGAACAGCTCCTTCAACTGACGTCAAAGGTCTCTAGCGGATCTTCAGATGCCAGTGCACCACCTGCGGTAATAGTAAAAATCCGTAACCCTAGGTTCATTCGCATCATAGTTGAACCCAACAGCCAAACAATCGGAAATCAGGCTCAGCACCACGTCAACATTAGGGTCCCGCTAAAGATCGTGCGAGCCGGGGTGAACCTCGCTTCGCTGATTCCAAATGATGCTGGCCACATGGTGCAGAACAGCCTTTTGAACAAAGGATTCAAATCTGATCTGTCAAAGCTCGATGCAACTGCGTTAGATGAACTGATCGAAGCGTTACAAGAGCTCAGTATCGATGCAACAGTCGACAACCATCTCGTCAAGGTATTTGTCGAGTAGGAGAAAAAATTATGCGTATAGGTGGATATATTTTCGGGTTGATAGTGGTTCTTATAGGAACAGCACTGCTACTCGATAATTTGGGCATTTCAGGCGATGTTCCAATTGGTGAATACTGGCCTGTTCTTTTGATCGCTCTTGGTTTTTTTGGTTGGGTTGGCAAGCGCTTCGTGCCGGAATTAGGCAGCATGGTGTTGATGACTCTCGGTGGGATTCTTCTTACGCAGAACCTCTCCGACGACAAAAGCTTTGGAGATCTCTGGCCAGCGCTCGTAATCGCCATTGGAATTTCGATTATCTTCGGCAGAAGCCGTAGAAAAGGTTGCAGTAAGAAATTCGGTATGAGATTCCAAAAGGGCCGAAACTGGGGAGATCACGGTCACGGTCGCTTTCGTAATCGGGATCGAGACAAATCGTCCCACGATGTTGACGAGTTCTTCTCTGGAAGTGAACGTCAGGTCGATGGTGAGTACACAGGAAGTTTGGCACGAGTAAAACTTGCAGGTGGATCGCTCGACCTCAGCAGAGCAACTCTCGGAGATGAGGGTGCGACGTTAGAGCTCGACATAACCCTGGGTGGATATAAAATTCGAGTGCCAAACGACTGGAAGCTAGATATCAGGGCAGATGTAACGATGGGCGAAATATCGGACAATCGACCTGCCCCAGATAGCGAGCGAACGGGGCCGACTCTGACGATAGATGGACGCGTATTCATGGGCGGCGTTGAGATTTCCGATTGAAAAGAGAGGTTTTGGCAACCTAGATCACTGTGAGTCCACCATCGATAACGAAGTTTGCACCCGTGGCGTACGACGCTTCGTCGGTGGCGAGGAACGTGATGAATGGTGCAATGTCCTCAGGTGTGCCGAGTCTCCCCAGAGGCACATTAGCAACGGTCGCTGAATCTCGACCCTTGGGGTTTGGGTGATTGTCGTGATCAGGAGTTCGTTCGAGTGCGCCAGGGCAGATGCTATTCGCCCGGATTCCCTGATCACCGTAGTGAACAGCAATGTGCCGTGCCAGATTCACCAAGCCCGCCTTGCCTGTCGAATACGACACATTTGGTGTTGTTCCTTTCAGAGCGGTGACTGATGCCACGATGATCACTACACCGCCCTCGCCCTGCTTCACCATTTGAGCTAGGCCGTACTTGCAGGCGAAATACTGTCCTTTGTAGTTCACATCGTGGGTACGATCCCAGACTTCTTCTGGAAGCTCGTGCAGGTTGCGGTCTTCTTTGTGCATTTGGATACCGGCGTTTGGCACGAGGATGTCTAGACGTCCAAATTTCTCAACCGTTTGAGCGACAGCAGCTTCTACTTGTGCAGAATCCGACACGTCAGTTTGGATAGCGATTGCAGATCCTCCCAAAGCAACAATTTCCGCGGCGACTGCGATTACCCCGTCAATAGGTATACCGGTGACCGCTACCGAAGCTCCCTCAGCAGCCATGAGTCGGGCAGTCGCTGCTCCGATTCCCGATCCGGCGCCTGTAATAAGTGCGACCTTGCCTGTTAGTTTTCCGTTGTTCATTTGTATCGGCAGTTCCTGTTAATTCCTTCTCCTCAAGGGAGAAGGTTGGGTCGAGAGGGAAAGGTGAAAGATGGCGAACATTCAGCCGTTCAATCGCTATCCGTTCAGTAGCCCGCCGCGTGAGTTGGCTTCGTCTGCGGATTAATTCCGCTTTTCAAATCATCACCTTCACGAACGATTCCGTTCGGCTCTGAAAACGGCCAGAGGGTGAATTCTTTTGGCGGCAGCGAGTAGTTGTGACCGCGACGTTTCAAGTCGTTCAGAACTTCATCGCCGAAACGTGGATCAATAACTGGATCGTCCGACTCAACATGAATCCGAGGTTGCTCCATTGCCTCTTGTAACCCCATACCGAAATCGACCCTGTTTACGATTGCCTGAACAACTGCCGGCCAAATTCGTCGCCCCCCTGAGCCTCCGATTGCCATTACTGCTCTGCCGTTTTCATGCAGCACTATAGGAGTCATGTTGTTCAGCGCACGAGCGAAAGGTGCGATCGAATTGACCGTGCCGGACATTGGTGCCGACCAGCCCATCGCACAGTTCATCATCACGCCAACGCCCGGATTCAACACACCGCTAAAAGCGAGGTTGGTTTGCGTTAAGGCGACCATGTTGCCGTGTTTATCGGCGGTCGTGAGAGAAGTCGTTCCATCGTCTGGAGCAGATCCTGCTTGCGACGGGAAGCTCGATGGTTTCGCTACTCCTGCGAACGACCATGGGTCACCCGCCGAAAATTCTTTGGCTCTTGTGGGGTCAATTTCGCTTGCTCGACTTTTCGCATATTCCGCATCAGCCAGAGCATCGACGGGAAATCCGTACACAGCCGGATCACCCATGAAACTGAAGCGATCAACTGCAGCAAGTTTCACAGCTTCGATCATCGTGTGAAGGAAATCGATTGATCCGTGACCCATATCCGATAGATCGAACTGAGCAAGAATGTTCAATATTTCTAACACGGTCGGACCTGCACACGGGCCAGTCACACCGGAAACTCCCAGACCACGATAAGTACCAGAAAGCGGCTGATCGTGAACGATAGGTCGATACTGTTCAAGGTCGGACAACCGAAGATATCCGCCGTTCTTCTCGACATCTTCGGCGATCCTCGCGCCTGTCTCCCCTCCGTACATATCGGAGGCACCGATTCGACCGAGTCTCTCTAGCGTATCGGCGTGTTCCGACTGGACGAAATGCGCACCGGTTCCGAGCGGCGATCCGTTGCTGAGATAAACAGTAGCAGTGGCGGCGAATCGTGAAAGCAGCGCGTGCCTCTCAGCCATAGCGAGTGCCGTAGTTCTGGAAAGTGCGAAGCCTTCCCGCGCCAGCTTCACGGCAGGAGCGACCGCCTGATCGAGATCGATCGTGCCCCATTTTTCAAGTGCGGTAGTGAGACCAGCAACGGTTCCGGGAATGGCAATCGACGTATAGCCCTCGGTGTTGGCATTGTCTTTTACCTTCGACCACGAAAATCTGCGAGACTGTCCCTGCACGTCTTGCTCATCCTCAAGTTCAAACATATCGGAGTGAGCCAAACCTGGAGCCTGCATACCAAAATCGACAGTTCCACCGCCGCCGCCTTCGAGATGCACAGTCATTAATCCACCGCCGCCAATACCGTTCCATATCGGTAGCAATACGCCCGTAGCGAAGGCCGTAGTAACTGCAGCATCGACCGCATTTCCACCACGCTGCATCACCTCGACACCGACCTCGGCGGCTATCGGGTGCTGTGCGACGACCATGCCGGACTGAGCGGATATTTCTTCATGGCTAGTGAATGACGAGCTTGTTCGCAATTTTGTGATCCCGTGATTGAATTTGTTTGACGGCGACATGTTACCTCTGATGAATTTAGATATAAAAAAACCCGGTTGGACGCGAGGTTATTCGCGAACAATTCAGGGTCAGTCCCTGTGTTCTGTCGTTATGACGTGGCGATTAGGGAATGGATTGCGTTCTTGTCTTTGACCGCTCTATGGATTGGTACGCGGTTGCGCCATCGATTTGATCGCCACTATATGATTGGGTTATACGGGGCTACCTAATGACGGAATCGTAAGGGCTATACGACGAATGATCGAAACTCTGCAAGATGTTCTAGATACGGTAGTAGAGATGCTTTGTGCAGAACTTTCTTGTTCGACTTCCGAGCTTACCGATGGACACGTTCACATCACTGTCCGCCTGCCTAGCGCTCATGAGAATCCGGCACATCGGTTATTCGACCCTCACCCTGGAAAAATCGGTATCGCATCATTGGGTCGTGGTGGGATCGTATGTGTCGATGAAGAGCATTTAGCGTGGGCTGAAGAGGTGTTTGCCCCTGAGCCGAAAACGACTCGCGATGAACTGTTCATGCCCGAACGTATGGGTAAGATGGCGGAACTGCTTAAGCCTGAAGGGCTTGTGCTTTACGGTCCGTTCCCGCGGTTCGCGGTGTCTTACAGTAGCCAGTTGCACGTTGAATCGCCCCCTGGGTACGGTGTGAGAGTCATCGATCAAGAAGGTGCCGATGCTATTGGGCAGCGGGCTCTCTGGCACAATGCCATATACAAAGTCCCGACTGCAACGGCTAGGCCGACCATGATCGCTGCTGTCGCCGAGCGTGACGGCATCGTTGTTGGAGTGTGCGGGGCTTCTGCCGATTCGCCGTTCATGTGGCAGTTAGGAATTGATGTAGCACCCGAGCATAGGGGACGAGGGATCGCTCCAGCTCTTACATCTGCCGTTTCCGAAGCTGTTCTGGATGCAGGCAAACTTCCTTATTACGGAACCTCGGCTTCTAACATACCTTCGATGAGAACTGCCCTCGCAGCGGGGTTCAAACCCACTTGGGTGGAGGTATTATCTCGACCGGCAGATATCTAAGAGTTCACAACCGCCCAGCTCAGTACGGAGATTACGATGCGATTCGCTATTCTCGGCATTTCACACGAGACCAACACTTTTTCACGTGTTCCAGCAACCTACGAGCAGTTCGAGAAGGCTGTTCTCGCTCGGGGACAGGAGATCGTAGACCTCTACGCAGAATCCCAGTACACGATTTCAGGCTATCTTCAAGGTGCTGAAGAACTGGGGTTCGAAGCAGTTCCATTGATGTACGCAAACACGGGCCCGATCGGCACTATCACCAAAGACGCGTACGACCGAATCTCTGGCGAAATGCACCAGATGCTTCGAGATCAGGGCCCGTGGGATGGCGTTCTTATTAGCAATCATGGTGCTGCTGTGTCGGAAGAATTCCCAGACATGGACGCCGAATTCACTCGAGTAGTTCGAGAGATTGTTGGTCCAGATGTTCCGGTCGGCGTAACTCTCGACATGCACGCCAATATTTCGAAAGACACAGTAGCCAACACCGATGTTTGCATTGTTTGGCGAACTTGTCCGCACCTCGACACAAAGCTACGGGGTCGTAAAACTGCTGAATTGATATACCGAACAGCGTTGGGTGAAATCAAGCCTGTGCAGTTCATTGAAATGCCTCCGATGCTCGTGAACATCGTCAAGCAGTTCACCGGGCAAGAGCCGATGAAGAGTCTTGTAGACGAATGCATCGAAGCCAACGAAATTCCCGGTGTTCTCGATACTTCAATTGCCGAGGGCTACCCGTACGCCGACGTTGAAGAGATGGGTATGTCGTGGATTGCAATCACCGATGGGGACGCCGAACTCGCAGAGAAAACCGCTAAGGACATGGCGGCAAAAGCATGGACCAAGCGAGTGGATCTCAACAGACCCGTTTCGAGTATCGAAGACGCGTTAAAGCAGGCCGAGGAACTATATGTTGGGCCAAAGCCTGAAGGCGTAGAGAACTACATGCCGAGTGATGGTTCAGCGTTGGCAGAGGCCGAGCCATCGGAACATTCGCATCTTGGTCCAATTGTGCTGATGGACGTTGGTGACAACATCGGTGGTGGATCGTCAGCCGACTCGACCCATATTCTCAAAGTCGCCAAGGAGATGGGCGTCACTGGTTTGCTCCAGAGTCTTTACGATCCAGAGGCGGTTGAGGCGTGTGTTGTGGCAGGTATTGGCGCTGAACTGGCGCTGGATGTAGGCGGTAAGACCGATGACATGCACGGCGAACCAGTCCACATAGTCGGTACCGTTTCTGTGATCGACGATGGCCCTTACGAAGAAACTCGACCTACCCACGGCGGGTTCCGCTTCTATAACGATGGCAAAAGGGTGTTGTTCAACACAGTTGATGGCATGACGATTCTGCTGACTTCGATGAGAAGCGGAAACACGGCTAGAGCGCAGATGTATTCGATGGGTATCAACCCTGAGGATTATCGAGTTATCGTTGCGAAGGGTGTGAGTTCACCACGACCGGCATACCAGCCGATCGCAGCCGAGATCATTATCGTAAATAGTCCAGGCGTGACTTCTGCCGATCTCGATACGTTCGAGTTCAAGAGTCGCCGGGTGCCGCTGTATCCGTTCGAAGAGCCAAACTACCCAGCGTAGGTTTGTAGGTTGGGTTCTCTCGTCGTATTGGCGAGAGGGCTGGAGTGGGGGATTGGTTGATCGACAAGATCGGTCGGGACCTGACCGAGCCTTGAATTCTCATACACTCGAATTCATTTTTGTATTGTGGGACATGTTAGATTCCGTCTGTTGACTCAAAACAGTCGCCCATCTCGTATTGAACCCGGTGGTGCTGGAGAAATATTTATGGCCAGCAGATTTTCGTCTGAATCATTGGCGCGCTACAGCGCCGTGCGACCCAAGCGTGTGGCTAGTATCTGGCTGGTGACTCTGGTTTTGGGATTCTTGGTCATAGGGACACTCTGCGAAAGTTCCATCACCAACGCAGATAGCTTTCTGAGGGTATTACCGGATTCCGAGATAGCTGAAAACCTCCTCATTGAGCGATTGTGGAGCCCTGCCGATGGAACCAAGAAACCGGAAAGCGTTTCAGAAATTCTGGTGATCCGGTCGAGCGGACTGACGGTCGATGACCAGACTTTCCGCGACAAAGTTGAATCGATCTACGTCGCGATCAACACCGCAGGTGCGGGATCGACAGATAAAGATCCTACCCTCGTTGGAACTGTTAACTACTACATCACCGGTGATCCAACGATGGTGTCGGATGACCGTCAGTCGACCATCGGTTTTATTGAATTTGCCGGCGAACTGGATGACGTAATCGATAATTTGCCAACGATCCAGGAGATCGTTGACGAAGCGAACGGAATCGATGGGTTCGAGATGTATCTCGTAGGGGACGCCAGTTTCGGTATACAGCTAAATGAAATCGCAGAAAAAGACCTGTTGACCGGCGAAGGTATCGGAATTTTTGCAGCGCTGATAATTCTGGTCTTAGTATTCCGGGCTCTAGGTGCTGCTCCGATTCCGATACTTCTCGCCATCGTCACAATCATCATGGCTGTCACAGCAACATCACTGCTTGGTCAGATCCAGCCGGTGTCATTCTTCATCATCAACATGATTATGACGATCGGCATGGCTGTCGGAATCGACTATTCCCTATTTATCGTTGGTCGATACCGTGAAGAGCGACGCAATGGTCTGGAAAAGGTGGATGCCATTGCTAGAGCCGGTGCCACAGCGTCTCGATCTGTATTTTTCTCTGGAGTGACGGTTGTAGTTGCGCTTGTCGGAATGTTGGCGGTGCCAGCGAGTATTTACTACAGTCTCGGGCTTGGTGCAATTCTGGCGGCAGTAATGGCAGTCGTAGCCGCCATGACGTTGTTGCCAGCGATTCTTAGTCTTGCAGGTGACAAAGTCGACGCAATCCGAATTCCTCTGCTCCGGGACACTGGCAGCGACCCGGAGAGTGGTTTCTGGCATCGTGTCACGCGGCAGGTAATGGCGCATCCCGTAATGGGGCTCGTGTTGTCCGCGGGCCTTCTGATATTGCTTGCGATTCCTGCGTTAGGCCTAAAAACTGGTCTTGCCGGAGTGGAGTCATTCTCGGACGAACACGACGTAATACGTGGTTACGGCATACTCGTTGAGGATTTTTCATCGGGAATAGTTGATACGACAGATATCGTCATAGACACTCCTAGTATCGCAGCCTCTGATGTGCAGGCTGGCATTCAGCGACTGCAAGATATTCTCGCTACCGATGACAGATTCAATTTGGCTAAGTTGGTTGTGAATGATTCAGGGAATCTTGGGTTGCTCAAACTGTCGGTCAACTCTGCCAGTAGTGACGAAGGGTTCAAGGCCGTCAGGGATCTCCGAAATGATTTCATTCCCGACGCGAGCATTCCTGCGTCAGTGTACGTCGGTGGGTCTGCAGCGAGTAACGTTGACTTCATTAATCTGGGTGATGAGTGGTTGCCTTATGTCGTCATTTTCGTACTGACTGCCAGTTTTATACTGCTCACCGTAGTGTTCCGATCGCTTGTCGTACCGATCAAAGCGATCATCATGAATCTGCTGTCGGTGAGTGCAACATACGGCTTGCTGACGATGGTGTTCATCCACGGAATTGGCGTCGATTTTTTGGGATTCACAAAAGTTGACGCTATTGATTCGTGGATTCCTTTGTTCCTGTTTTCGGTATTGTTTGGTCTCTCAATGGATTACCACGTAATTCTGCTAAGCAGGATTAGGGAGCGTTTCGATGAAACCGGAAACAACGATGAATCAGTGGCTTTCGGGCTTCAATCCACTGCCGGAATGATCACCGGAGCAGCGACCATCATGGTCGCCGTGTTCCTTGGTTTCGCACTTGCTGAAATGGCAATGTTCCAGCAAATGGGATTTGGGTTGGCTGTAGCGGTTTTCCTCGATGCAACCGTCGTGCGATCAGTGCTTGTGCCTGCCAGTATGAGACTGTTAGGCACGCGTAACTGGTACTTGCCGGGATTCTTGGAATGGTTACCGGATCTCCGTGTAGAGGGGGATGAAACCCCAAGAGTTCCGGTGGTCACTCCAAGGGGAGCCACCGATTAGATCGACCATTCCGATTAGAGGAGTCCGAGGGCGAATGGCTGGTTCAGTTAACGACCAGAGTTTGCAAACTGAGTCAGTGGATCCGTCAGAACAAAATACGACAGTGATGACGTCAGTAACTGCCAACAAGCACATGTAATCACTTAATTTCCGATGAAAAGCATCAAACAGTTCGTCAGCATAGTTGGGTTGATCTGTGGAGATGAACTCATGTTGGCAGCAGTCGTGAATGGCGTCGTATTCGGAGTTACGGACAACAGTCGAATTCGAAATAACGGTGATTGTTTGGATTGTTTTCTCCAATCAATCTGAATTACGGAATGTCATAACTTCCGCCCGACCAGAGCGGACCGCCGCCATCACCTATCACCGCGCACAGGTTTTGACAGAACTTAACTAAGGCATATGCCTCATGAGCAGTTTCCCAAACTTTGTTAGAGAAATGGTATTCTGCTCAAATTCTGAATTCTGACCAAACCAAGAGATTGAGTCCTTCTACGAATATTCATAAGAATTAAATTGTCTCTCCGACCAAAAATATTAGGTCGCCGCAGGAATTTCCGTATGCCAGCAGTTCTCCGCTCGTTATTTATCTACGCCTTAGTCACGTTGCTCGTGGCGGCCTGTACCCCGACAACGGCACCTAATAATGAGCCCGCTGTAATACCTGTGGTTCAAACTACACCGGATGACCAATCCGCCCCACCAACTGACAACCAGCCCACGGCGGAAGTCACTCCAGAAGAGGCAACTGCAGCAGGTGACGTTGTCGGAGCTCCTATTTCAGAAGAACCCAAGCCAGCTCCAATTTCAACGACTACTCCGACGCCAACTCCAGTTACGACCACTGCCGGAACGCCCAGCCCAACCCCGCCTCCTGCCGCGGTTCTTCAACCAACAAGGACGGCAGTGAGCGCTGAAGCAACCTTCCAGCAGTGTGTTGCCATGATAGTAGGCGACGAGATAGCGAGCGCCTTCACCTTAGAAAACGGTGAAGTCAGCATCACAGAAAGCTTTAATCCCGAGAGCCTACCCGTCGATCAACTCATGGCAGTTGTGGCCTGTGCGGGTGCGGGCGACTCAAATGAACCTTCCCCGGATTCTCCACCCGTGACCGGGGGTACGGAACTTTCTCAGAATTTTCAGGATTTCCAGAACTGCGCTGTGAAAATCGTAGGTAACGAAATTGCTCGAATCTTACAACTGACAGTAGGCGGCTTGCCCGATTTCTCCGGTTTGGGGTCGCAAGCTCTGCCGCGTTCAGCGACCCTTGAGCTTCTAACCTGTGTACCAGCATTACGAGCACCGGGATCAGCCACCCCACCTCCAGTTTTTTCTGCCGCTGTGAAGGCTCAAGCTCTGGCAGTGGCGGAGAGTGTACGTTCATCGGTTGTCGTGATTGAATCAGACAGCGGCACGGGGTCTGGATTTTTCATCTCGGAAGACGGACTCATCATGACCAACTGGCACGTCATTGAGGGCAGCACCAGCTTAACCATCTGGTTGCTGGATGGTCGAAAGTTTGAGGCTTCAGTGGTAGGCAAGGCGATACTCCCTGACGTTGGACTACTACAACTAATTAGTCCTCCTTCCGGCATCATCGCTCTTCCAATCGGAGTCTCGACGGACTTACAGCTTGGACAACCGTTGCTCAACGTAGGTCATCCCGGAACTGTGGGATACTGGGTGACAGCATTAGGGACGTCCTTGCAACACGAGACCGTGTCTTCAGTTGGCAGTTTTGTAGAGGTGGGCAAACTTACTTCCTCCGTTCCCGGGCTTCCCGGAGTCAGTGGCTCGCCTCTTTTGAATCTCGAAGGTCGTGTGGTGGGACTGGTCTATGGAGGTGAGTCAAGAAAAGATCGTGCTCCGGACGAGGCTCCATCTCCCTCAGCATCCGAGGTGCGGGAGTACGTCATCCCCAATTCCCTCGGGCTAGCTGTCCCAATTGAAGAGGCAATAGCATTAGCTTCGACATGGACTGGGCGAACCTTCACAATACTTCCTTCTGCCGCCGCCCCCACGGATCCCGTTACTCTTCCCGCCTCATCTGGTTTAACTCAGGCTGATCTGGACTTCCAAGCATGTGCCGCAGATCTTGTTAAACCGGAACTAGCAACTCTCTTGCAACTGACCGATGGAGGCTTACCCGATTTTTCAGATTTGGGGCCGGAAACGCTCTCTTGGTCCGTGGTTATCGAGGTCCTAGATTGCGTGCCTGGTCTCGAAGGGGAGCCCTCAGCTACATTAGAGTCGATATTCTCTGATGAGATCAAGGCTCAGGCTCAGCAGACAGTAGATGCAGTACGATCCTCTGTGGTATTCATTAGTAGTGACATTGGGAACGGGTCAGGGTTCCTCATCTCAGAAGATGGGCTCGTAATGACCAACTGGCACGTGGTTAACGGAGCTACAGATATCACTGTCTGGCTTCTGGATGGACACAGCTATAAGGCAAAGATTTTAGGCTCCTCACAGAGCCCCGATGTCGCGCTGTTAAGAATTGATGCTCCTATTGGTGCCGTGGCTCTGACTATTGGGTCGTCCTTAGAACTCCTGCCCAATCAGACTGTGGTTAATGTTGGACACCCCGATGGTGTTGGTCAGTGGGTGGCAACTGTCGGATCATTTCTAGAACATCAGGAAGGAACACCGCTGGTTTCAACGATTCCGGGACTTCCAGGTGTTAGCGGCTCACCCCTGTTAGACCTCCAGGGAAGGGTTGTTGGACTGGTTTATGGTGGTACGCCAAGAGAAATCCAGAACTTAGGCGAGCATCCCGTGCCTTCATCAATTGATGTGCATGAATACCTCGTTCCAAACAGTCTGGAACTTGCAGTTCCAATTGAAGAGGCAATGGCGTTAATAGCAACATGGATGTAATCCATAGTGGAACATCCTACGCGTAGGGCATCCCACTATGGGAGGCTGTATCTGATTGTTGAGTGCAGCCCGAATGATCTGGGTGGGGATGTGGGATCGCGGCGCAGCCTCAAGGCGTTTCGTGTCATAGACTTATTAGCATGAAACCTTGGATTACTGTGGGTGATGCACTTTCGCCTGATGGCACTCGCCTTGAATTAGTTGAGCACGACGGCGATTACGTTATACGAGCGGATGACCTGCCGTTGATGTCGACCCGGCTGCACTTCTCTGAAGTCGAGTTGGCACGCCTCGTTTGCACTAAACTAAAACCGGGTGCGAAAGTCATGATCGGCGGACTTGGGCTCGGTTACACCCTTCGATCAGCTCTCGATCTGATTCCGAAGGACGGTACGGTTGTGCAGGTTGAACTTGTTCCTGAAGTGATCGAATGGAATAAAGGCCCTCTTGCGCCGTTCGCCAATCACCCGCTGGATGACAAGAGAACCGAGTTGGTGCAGGGAGATGTGGCGAAGATAATTCGTGGAGCACGCAACGAGTACGATGCGATCATGCTCGATATCGACAATGGTCCATCTCCGTTGGTGAACGAACGCAACGGTTGGCTTTACACATATCACGGTTTGTTGGCGATCAGAAGCGCTCTGAAAAACGGTGGCAAGGTGGCCATTTGGTCCGCCGATGACGATCCAAGATTTGTTGCCTTAATGAAGCGAAATGGATTCCGTGCAGAGAAGCACCATATTCAGGTGCACAAAGGAAAAGGCGGAATTCGTCACGTGATATTCACAGGTCGCAAAACTTAGGCTGATATCGTTTAGTGAGTTTCCGATCAATAAGTCCCATTTAGCATAGACATCGACATTGACCTCAAGACAAGAACGTCGCCAGAAGACCTCAAAGAAGCCCCCAAAATCAAGCCAGCCAAACTGGATGATGTGGGGAGGCGTTGGTGTGGTGGTGGTTGCCATTGCGATAGTCGCATTTATGGTTCTATCTCCTGACGGTACATCAGGGGATGTTGAAGAATCGGCACTCCTCTCTGGCGGTTCGCTGATCGGTGATCCCGATGCTTTGGTAACCCTTGTTGAATTCGGGGACTTTCAGTGACCTGTCTGCGCTAATTTTGCCCTCGGGCCAGGGCAACAGATCATTCGTGAGTATGTAGACACCGGACGCGTAAATATTCTTTTCAAGCACTTCCCGTTTATCGGTAACGAGTCATGGCGAGCAGCCGAAGCTTCAGAGTGTGCTGCCGAACAAGGTAAATTTCACGACTACCAGCAAACGGTGTTCTATAACTGGAAAGGAGAGAATCAGGGAACTTTCGCTGATGAGAACCTTCAAATTTTTGCCGAATTGAACGAACTGGGGATGAATCAGTTCGATGAGTGCATGAGCACGAACAGATACCTCTCCAAAGTCGAGGCCGATTTCAAGGACGGGGAAGCTGCCGGAGTGAATTCGACACCAACGCTGTTCCTCAACGGTGTGAACATCGGCGGCCTAAAGGAATACAGCTACTACCGAGTGCGTCTCGAAGAGGCTCTGGCTGAAGTAGGCGGTTAGTGGCGCAGCAACAGGAGCCGCCGGCAGAAGATGTATCCGACCGGCAGTCAAAACTGTGGCTGTGTATTGCCTTGTTGGGTCTTGTTGGTCTCGCGGTAACGACTTACCTAACATCGAACGCGCTCGCACACACCGAGGTTGGTTGCAGTCTTAGCGGATGTAACACAGTTCTCGGCAGCAAATGGTCGAAGATATTGGGCGTGCCAGTTTCGGCGGTTGGCATGGCGACTTACGCGACGATCATGCTCGGTGCGCTGCACGCGTACCAATCGCCAATAGACGATTTACGAGGACGCCGTATTGTTGCGGTAATTGCGGCTATCGGCGTGCTGGCATCGATATACCTGACGAGTGTCGAACTATTCGTGATTAAGGCAGCGTGTCAGTACTGCATCACTTCAGCAGTGCTGGTGGTGATCGTGGCGGTGGCGGTTGTTATTGCTGCGCGCTCCGAAGGTCCGCTCTGGAGCGCCATTCGTCGACGCCTTGACTAGCTTTCGTCAGCCGGCAGGAAGTTGTCGATTAATGAGGCGCAGCGAATAATCGCCTGTTCCGAATCGAGACCGTCGCACAGAATCACCATGTTTCCGACGATTGCCCAATCTTGATATGTCGGGCCCGGTGCTTGTCTGCTGCCACCACTGGAAACATCAGTAACGCCTCGAGCTTGCCAGCGATCTTTCACGCCTTCGGTCCAAACCTGCTCATCACGTTTAGCCTCGAACTCCGCACCGGTGGCGTCGATTGCTAGCTGCTGACCGCTCGAAACGGCGAGTTCGTGCGATGGGTAAAACCGAATCTCATAGTCGTGCCTATCGTACGGATCCAAACCCCAGAAGCCACGCCAAGCGTCGAGACCATCAGGCAATCCTTCAACGTCGTATTGCTTGTTGGCTTTAAGTTTGATCGCCTGAAGATCTTCAATTGTGTAATTCGCTGGTGCTGTTCTGACCTGAACAAAGTTCTCGGCATCTTTAGCGCCGCCACTACCGCAGGCGGTAAACGCCAGCAACATCACTCCGAAAAGGGCGACCACGATCGCTTGCTTTGTTCTTCTAAAGTTCAAGCCAGCCATATCAACGTTCTCCATAATTCGGACTAGATTTTGCCGTCAGTATATTCGACACCACGAACAGGCAACAACGGTCGGAGACACAAACTTCTTCATTGCATCGTTCGGTGGCGCACGGTGCGGAGTGGGTATGTCTCCATTTTGGTTGCTACGCCAATACGCTCACTGGTCGAGGCTATTCCCGACTAGGGCGTTCGTACACTGGTTCGCTCATGCGCGGTGAGTTTGGCCACGGTCGTACCCAGCTTTCGTATCCGAAGGTGGGATCTTGCGACATGTCGCCGTTCTGTGCCAATCGATCGTCCATTGAGCCTTCGACTGACGCCATCAACTCCTGCATTAGTTCGATCTCTAGTCGACGAACGATATCGGCAAATACAGGATTTTCGTACAGGTTGACCTGCTCCTGCGGATCGTTCAGCATGTCGAACAACAGCAATTCGCCCGTACGGTATTTGTGCAGTTTGTAACGACCGTCGAAGTTCATCCAGCCGTCACTGAGAAGGCCAAAGATGTTGTCTCTGCCAGATTCTCCCGGCATCCCTTCACCCGGCATCGGTTGTGCGTCGTACCAACCGGGCTGTTCGATTCCTGCCCAGCTAAGCATGGTGGCGGTTACATCGCGTAGTTCAACTAAGCCCTCTTGAACCTGACCAGCTTCGATTCCGGGGCCCATTGCGATCATCGGAACCCTGATGGCAGATTCGTAGAACGATGCTTTTCCGATTAGATTGTGATCACCGAGATAATCGCCGTGGTCGGAGGCAAGTACAACGTATGTGTTTTCGAGCAGACCTTTTTTACGAAGTGCGTCGAGGATTGCACCGACTTCGAAATCGATCTGCTGAACGAGTCCCGAGTAGTGCTTGCGAATAGTGTGTTTCGTTTCATCAGGGAATTCGGTGTAGTCGACTCCGTTCCACGGTCGCTTATTTCCGTCAACATTGCCTTTGCGGAGTTCAGGAGTGTGACCCGGAACTTCCGGAGCTGCCTCTGGAATTTTCGATTCGTCGATATCTTCGAGGAATCGTTCGTCGGGGTCATACGGACAGTGCGGTCCGGGGAATCCAACCATCATAGCGAACGGCTGATCGGCTCCGTATTCGTTGATGAATTTTACGGCTTCGGAGCCAACAAACCGATCCCACGAGTACTCCCAAGGAATTGATTGAATCACAGCTCCTTTGTTCTCGTGGTAGCCGGGCATTTCGTTGCCGTGCAGTTTCTTCAGACCGTGTCGGCGCAAGTAGTGGAAATAATCGTCACGAACTTCGAGCCAACGCTTGTCTTCACAGATGACTCGGTATTGGAAACCACGGCGCTCGTCCCACGGATAGAAGTGCATCTTGCCGATACCGGCGGTGTAGTAGCCGTTTTCGCCAAGAATCTCAGGCCAAGTACGTAGACCGGCGTCGCGCCAATCGGCGCGGAGGTTTTGGAGGTTACCTGTCACGCCGTTTCGTACAGCGTTCATTCCCGTGAGTAAAGCTGTACGGGCGGGAACACAAATTGGTGACGCCGAGAATGAATTCGTGTACCGCACACCGTTCTCGGCAATTGAATCGATGTTCGGTGTTTGCAGCCAGTCGGCACCGTTACATCCGGCAAAATCAGCTCGGAACTGATCGGGGAACAAGAAAACGATATTGGGTCGCTGTTGATCTGCGGACAATTTTTTCTCCGTTATACGGGCTGCGGTTTGGGCTGAACACGCTGTTGTTTAGAACCGCGCCAATGGGAATCACAACAATATGCCGGAAGACTAAGGGAGTATCTAGGAGGTATCAATCCTGCCTAGCCTCATCATGCGTAACCTTAACGCCGTGAATAAGCCGAACCGCAGTACGTTGCCAACTGAAGAAATTTTCGCTCGTCGAGTTCAGCTCGGGCAGTCCAAGATCAGTGTGAGCACGATCGGGACGGGAACATGGCAGTGGGGTGGTGCGTTTTATTGGGGGTACGGACGTTCGTATACCGATGAAGATCTCGCTGGTGCGTTTTCTGCCAGTATTGAAAACGGAATCAACTGGTTCGACACCGCTGAAATCTATGGGCGGGGTCGTTCGGAACGTATCGTTGGGCAGATGGTCAGTGGTTCAAATCGAATTGAAGCAATTGCCGAATCAGAAGCAAAACCGGTCGTAGCGACGAAATTCTTCCCTTACCCGTGGCGGGTACATCGTCCGTCGCTTCGTCGAGCGCTCAAAGCGAGTTTGAGTCGACTCAATACTGAGTCGATCGATCTGTACCAAATCCACTTTCCGTTTCGTCCTCGAAGCTTTGAGTACTGGGTTGATGCCCTCGCTGACGCATCACAGGATGGATTGGTCAAAGCTGTAGGGGTGTCTAATTTTTCGGCGGAGCAAACAAAGCGCGCTCACGAATTGCTCGACCGACGGGGTGTAGTTTTGGCAGCAAATCAGGTCGGTTACAGTTTGCTAAATCGCAAAATTGAATCGAATGGTGTGCTGGACACATGCAGAGAACTTGGTGTTTCAGTGATCTCGTATGGCCCACTTTCAGAGGGGCTGCTCACTGGGAAGTATCGCACCGACAATCCACCGCCATTCATGCGCAAATGGCGATGGGCAAGGAAGCGTCTAAAAATGTTGCCGCCGTTGATTTCGCTGATGACCGATATCGCTAGCGATCACGATGCCTCAGCATCTCAGGTAGCCCTCAATTGGTTGATCACAAGAAACACGCTGCCAATACCCGGTGCTAAATCTGCAATGCAGGCGACCGACAACGCATCGACGATGACGTGGAAGCTAGGAACTGACGAGTTTGATGCACTGAATGAAGCGACCAAGCGTTATTTGTAGTGCGCCTAGAACGCTCTAGCTGCCAGAGTCGGAGTCGGAGTCGGATTTCGGTTACGGCTGCGAATTAGTTGAATCTGCTTCACTGGTGGTGATGGCAGCTGAGAGTTTTTCGCTCAGTGTTTCGGGATCGTTTGAAGCGATAAACCAAGTGTTGACCTTGTCATCACTGTCAGAATCGTTCAGTCGGATATCGACTTCGATTCCAGATCTAACACCCAATACGCTCCACATTTTGGCGATGCTCTGCATATCTGGTCTCGCCTGAGCAGCAGCACGAGTCATTCTGGATTTAGGCTCCGCCACTCGAACGGCTACGATATCAGTCAATGTGACTACACCCGATTTCATTCCAAGACGAACATCGAAGATGTCACTTGAAATACGCAAAGTCATCATCAGGTAGTTCAACATCACGAACACAGTCAGCAGCGTACTAAGACTGAATGCCAAGTAGAAAGCAACTGCTCCGCCGCCAGTAACGACCGGATCGCTGATAAGGCCTTTCACAGCTACACCGGTTAATGCCCCTGCTGTAACGCCGAGCATTAGACCCAAAAATCCGAACACTCTGCCGGATGCTTTCACTTGTTGGAAATAATTCTGTTTTTGATCAGCCATGCTACCAACTATTTAATCATGGTTTCACTGGCTAAGTCATGACTCAAAACAAATTACCGATAGCAAACCGATACCAGTTCCTTACCATTTTCGATCATTCGTTATTTTGGAGCGATTGGATCGGCTGGTATTCTGACACTCTGGAAACCGTGAACGGGGAAGTGATTTTTACATGGTGATGTGGGCGGGTAATGCAGCGGTGAGGACAAATGTCGACAGTTTGTGGCAAATATTTAGACGAAGCTCTGGATGGGCAATTAAAGCCGTCCAGAGCCTGGTCTAGAGTCTCTCCCGATGATGTCGCTGTTCTCAAACAATACGCGATAGTGGGGTTATTAGTTGCGAGCGAGATTGCAGAGACAATTCTCGACCATACCTCGCATTACGATACCCGTATTGAAAACGTACAAAGCTCGACGGATGTTTCTCGGCTTAAAGTTCAGTACTCTGCATACTTCACCCGAGTGTTTACAGGTGAGAAATTCGTTCACGACCCAAGCAATTCAGATTTCGTATCTGGGCTAAAAATCGATCTATATCTTGAGTCGATACCGAAAACCATCGAGAAATTCGAATCTCTGGTACTCGCTCATCAATCTGTCTCTCCAGTGGATACATATAAGTTGGTCGGCGCCCTATCGAAAAAACTGTGGGCAGACGCAATAGATGCATATTACAGTTCTCGGTTGATCGAACGCGATACGGTCAAGCCCATCGAAATCAACTTGGCGGATCAGACAGCCATCTTTGAGATGGCTATTGCGATTAGCTCAAGCAATTCAATCGACAGTGGGTTTGCCACATTCAGCCGTTCTCTTCAGAATTTTTTTGGCGCTGAGCGATCTGTCGTCTCGGTATTCAGGCCGGGAACGTGGACTATTACCGACAATTACATGTTCGATTTAGAAAATGGACATGTCCACGCGACAAACTTGTCATTAGTTGTGCCAGAAAACCTCGCTTCCTATCTGAATACACGATCAGCGAGACATCTCGATCGAAACATATTCGAAAAATATGCTGACCAATTTCCTCCGTTTGCCGGGCGCGTCGCAACACAATCAGGTTCAGCAATCACGATTATTATCTGGCGTGGGGATGTGGCAGCCGGGGCATTGACCTTATTTGGATCCGATACCAACATTTTCAGCGATGGTGAGATTCAGCAACTCGAAAGTGTCGCAACACACGTTTCGGGTGCTATCGGGCATTTGTTAACCAATCGTGAGCTAGAAGCCGGATTAGCTCGAGAATCGATCTTGTCCGAAATTGGGCAGATTGTCGGTTCTGCGATGGATATCGGCTCCGTTTTCTCAGAAGTCGTTTCCGTGCTGAAACGGCTGTTTGAGTTCGACGAGGGCGTAATCACCTATGCCGACATTGAAGCAGGGACTTACTCACTTCTCTTTCACGAATCAGATCGGAAGGTGGCGAACGTTGATGATTATCGGTTTCAGCTCAAGAACTCCCACACCGCTATGGTCATGGCTTCGCAAGAACCAGTTGTCGTCAGAGTAGCACCAGACGGAGAAGAAAAAGAAGGTACTCTGACCATTGTAGATGCCGAACCACGAGGGATTAGATCGGCATGTGGAGTAGCCCTAATTTCAGATGGTGTCCCATTTGGTGGAATCCATTTTCGGTCATCGTCAAATAGCGCATTCGATTCTATTTCCAAGGAGTTGTTCCTACAGATTTCCGCTCAAGTTTCTGGAGCAATCGCATATCACCAGGTGAATGATCGGCTCAGCACTGAGCTACGAGAGCAATCGACGCTATCCCTTATAAGCAGAATTCTGGGACCGGAGTTAGACCTCGCAACTGCTTTCAGTGAAGTTGCACAAATTCTCCAGAAGCTAATCCCGTTCAACTCTATGTTTGCAAGTTACATGAACTCAGAAGTGGGAACTTTAACTTATCTGTATCGGATAGTGAACGGAAGAACGGACTCACAAATCGGCGTTGCGATTCCACTGATTGGTTCGACAGCTGAAGTAGCGATTGATAGTCAAAAACCTCAGCGCATTAGTGTCGGAACAGACGGAAGCTGGGGCGGTGGCAGACTCCTCAAACGATCCGCAGAACGTGGGGAGAGATCAGTACTCGTGGTGCCATTGATCTCCGAAGGCAAGGTCTTAGGAGTTCTTCATTTTCACTCAGGGCAGGAAAACGCCTACGACGACCTTGGTGATGATTTCGTTGAACTTTTAGCAAGTCATCTTGCAGGCACAATCGCCTATCAGAAGATAAATGATCAACTAAAAATCGAAGTGCGTGAACAATCGTTGCTTGCACAGATAGGACAAATTTTTAGCGCCAGCAGCGACATTCATTCAAATTTCGATGAGTTCGCTGAAACGCTGAGATCAATGATTGAGTTCGACACAGTATTCGTAAACTCGATCAATCACGATACTGGCGAGATAACGGATCGATTCGTATCTGGCGCTCTACTTGACGGAACGAAGCCAGGGATCGTCGGATCACTTGCGGGCACATTGACCGAGAGAACGATTGAAAATGCCCTCCCCACCAGAAGTGATACCACTTACACGCGTATTCACGATTTTGGCTTTCTATCTGGCATCGCCATTCCAATTGTAGATAAAGGTAGTGTGATCGGAACGTTGCAACTTCGATCAAAACTTGAAAATGCATTCCCTTCTTATTTGGACAGATTTTTGACGCTCGTTGCCGACCAGATTTCGGGAGCAATAGCGCGCACAGAACTCACCGAAAACGAGACGTTCCTCACTGAAGAACGAAATCGATCAGAACGTTTAGGGCACCAGAACGAACAGCTCGTGCAGACCCAACAAATACGCGACCAGTTCCTCGGAATGGTGTCTCACGAACTCAGAACTCCGCTTACTAGTATTTCTGCGTTTACCGACATCCTCGGCCGTAACAAAGAGGAGACTCTTACTGATCGCCAATTACAACACCTTGCTGCTGTAGCTCGAAATGCGAACCAACTTACAGGGTTAATTGATGACCTCATTCTCATGTCGAAAATGGAATCGGATCAGTTTGAATTAACAAAGAATCATTCGAATATTGTTGAGTTGGTTCGGGAAGTGTGTGAGTCAATGACTCCGGTTGTATGGCACCGTAATCAAAAGCTCGACATACAAACAAAAAATCACGATTTCAACTTAGATATCGACAGCGCCAGGATGACTCAGGTGCTTAATAATCTAATATCTAATGCCAGTAAGTTCTCGCCAAAGGATTCAACTATTTCTGTCAGAATCGAAAAGACCGAGATCAATGTTCAAATCGAAATTTCCGACGAAGGTCCAGGGATAGATCAGTCCGATATAGAATCTGTGTTTAATCCGTTCTACCGTTCAGAAAATGAGATTGCAAAGTTGGTTCCCGGTACTGGGTTAGGCCTCTATGTTGCTCGAATGATCGTAACGCAGCATGGAGGTGAGATAGCGGTCGTACCTGACGCTCCCGTTGGCATGACGATTCGGATACTGCTACCAACTGGTGCGCACTTACGTTCGGCTGTTGCCCACTAAACAGTTGTCGATCATATGCACACTCGGGTAACTACCTCGGAATAACTGGTAGTACTAGATGAGAGTTTCGTTCTGCTGAATGGAAAATCGTTTGGTGTGCTACCCGCAATTCTGCGTCGGACCAGTAGTCCTTGCCAGTGTTGTGGTTCCTATCGAAGTTAGGAAAGTCTGAACTCGATACGTACAAACGCAATTTTTGACCCGGTTTGAACAAACACCCGATCGGATTCAACTTGATCGTGTATTCGGAAACTTCGCCCGGTTCAAGCAGAGCCGGATTTTCGAAGCCATTCCGGTGCTGAGCACGCATGATTCCGTATGTCAGGTTCACGGCAAGACCGTCTTCATAGACAACCGCAAGCTTGGCTGTCCAATCGGTATCTAGTCCGTCCGTTTTCGCCCAAAGTTTTAACGAAACCGGCCCGGTGACTTCGAGTTCGGAATCGAAAACTGGGAAGTCGTATACGAGTACATCTTGGCGGTGATCGTGCGGGGATTGATCGACGGGAGCAGCCTGCGAATCAGCCCGCATCAGGCTCATCACCGGATCGCGAGGATCGTATTTGTACTCGTCTTGTTCGCTCTCATCGACTGAAGGTGATTTTAGCGATAGTGATCCATCGCCACTGACGGTGTTAGCACTTCCCTGAGAATGAAGATAAAAGTTCGTGTAGTTCGTTCGTGCAAGTGGCCATTCGTTCTCGCCACGCCATTTATCTTCGCCGAGAACCCACATTTGAACTTGGGCTTCATCAGCCATTCCGTTATCGAAGCTTTTTATATCGAAGTCGTACCAACGAGCGATCAGATCGGCATACGTCGTTGCGGCATCTGGACCGTAATCAATGGGGCCGATTTTACCGGTGTACTGGGTGGCATCATGCCCCCAAGGGCCGATGATAAGTCGATGTTTGTCGCGTAGTTCGTCGGGTCCGTTCTTCGTGATTCCTTCGAAGTTATCGACAGTTCCGATTAGTCGATCCCACCAGCCGGTAATTTGATAAATCGGGGTTTGGATTTTTGGGTGAATATCTCCAAAATGTTGGAATTCGCCGTTTTGTTCTCGGTAGTATTTCTGCAATTGCGGGTCAAGTTCTGAAAAAACTTGACTTGGAATCTCGCCTAATGGCAACCACCACATGTATTTACCGCGCTCAACTTCGTTCCACCGCTTTGAAGCTTCATCAGGCGTTACTGCGCCATCGGTAAGTTCCGCACGACGTCGCATATCGGCGGCCATCATGTAGGTCCAGTCGAGCCTGCGACCGGTTTCAAAAATACCAAAATTAATGTCGAGGATATTCTGAGACATGCCACTGGCGAGAGCTGAGGTTAGACTCGGCGGCTGTGAATCGAGCATCATCCAAATTGCCCAACTGGCGTTCGAGTGTCCCCATGTGCCGACACGTCCATCGCTCCATTCGAGCTTTGCAGCCCATTCGATGGTGTCGTAGCCAAGGAGTATCGTGCGTTTCAGTACGCTCTCGCCACATCCACTCGTAGTCACCGTCGGATGCATAGCGACCACGGAAATCCTGCATCACAACGCAGTAGCCACGGGCAGCGAGATTGATAGCCGTTTCAACGTATCGGGGAGTCAACTTCTGGTAAGGCGTGCGGCATACGAGGGCTGGGTATTTGAAAGCGTCGACAGGATGATATACATCCGCACGCAAAACAACGCCATCACGCGTTGTCAGCTCCATGTTGCTTTCGACAACGACTTTTAGGGGCGCAGCATTCGGATATTGTTTGTCATGTTTGGTCATGGGATTATTCGCTAATATGCTGCAGCACGTTTATTCATCATCTTGGAAGTAATTCAAAAACAGATCGATAGTCAGTGCGGCGTTAAGGCTCTCGAATGAGGTAGCCAGCACCGCTCTTACCGTTCAGATCTTAATCTGCAGGCCACGGAACCTTCATCATCTCTTCGCCCCAGATAAGTTCTCCGTTCCAAGCTTGCTTGGCCTCGACTTCACGTGGTCCTTTCATTTCAGCGGTCGTGAGACGTGCTCCGATGTGAACCATCACGAGTTGTTTTACTCCGGCTTCGGCAGCAGTCTCAGCAGCTCCTAGTACCGACGACGAAGCATCAGCGTGAGGATTGCCGTCCATGCGATCGTGAGTCTCCCAGCACATCATCATCAATACGTCCGCACCTCGTGCGAGATCGGTAACGGTATCGCATGGAGACGTGTCGCCAGTAAGGACAACGGAGCCGTCGGGGGTGTCTATTCGGTAAGCCAGAGAGTCTAAATACGGTTGCACGTGATCGGCAGTGGCTGCGGTAACTTCCCAGTTTGACCCTGACTTGATTAGGCCGGGGCCCATGTTGTGCGGATCGACATCTGGCTTGCTACGTGGAAGTTCTCCTCCTCGATCCTGAAACGTAATTTGCGAAGCTGGGTGGTGAATACGGGCTTTCCAATCGTGTGCGAACAGACCCGTGTCTTCATCAAGAATTCCGTTCGTGAACTCTTCAGTAAGTTTCGGGCCGTAGACGTTGAGCGTCTTGTCACGCGGAATCATTTGATCCCAACGAGTGAGGATGAACGTTGGAAAATCGGCATCATGATCGAAGTGGTGATGGGTGAAGAACACATCGTCGATTTCGGTAGTTTTAATACCAGCTCTGGCCAATTTCCAAGTCGTTGCGGGACCGCAGTCGAAAAGCAATTTTTCATCGCCGACCTGCACTACATATGAAGAACCAAATCGATCAGGGAGCGGTGTTGGTGTTCCACAACCAATGATTGTAACTTCGGGTGTTAACGGCTTCTTTGCGCCCATGCTTACTCCACTTGATTCGTGATCAGATTAGTTCACGCCGCAGAGTACAGGATGTATCGGAACTTGATCGGTTATTCTTGCGAATATAAAAGACCTCCAGATACCAATCGTGTTGTGAAATCCGCTCAATCGATCTACAAGGACGCAGTTTTTTTCTTTCGTGGGGGATGATGAATGCGAGCAGTGCGGAGGTTGGGGAGGTTACTACCCGGCGCTCATCGGCATTGATTCTGCTTGATCGGCAGCACTTGCAGCAATCGCCATATCCATTATTTGGTGCATTCGTTCCTGGAACATTTTGATCTGCTCTATCACAGCCATCAGTTCGTCGATCCAGTCTGGGTCGTCTCGATCAATGTCGACGCGGATCTGCATGTGACCAACGTCAACGCCCCTACCTAACTGCCTTTGCAGCGGTTCACGTGCGCCGCCAGTTGGCCGCTTCAACGACATTGTTGCGCGGAATTCTTTTGTGTTGATCAGATCGATACCGGCGTCTTCTGCGAGTACTCGCATGCGAGTTGTTTTCATCAACAACTTCACATGAGTAGGCATAGGACCAAATCGATCGCGAATCTCCTCATCGATGTCAACAATTTCTGATTCGGTTTGCATACCGGCGAGTCGCTGATAAATCGAAAGTCGTTGGGCGAGATCTTCGATGTAGCTGTCGGGAATCCGTGCATCGATCCCGATATCGACTCGAACGGTCGAAAACTCCGGAGCAGCGAGTTCTAATTCGTCGGTGTTGCCCCCAGCCTTTTTTAGTCTTCGAACTGCATCGGCAAGGAGTTTCGTGTAGAGGTCAAAACCAATCGCTGAGATCTGACCCGATTGCTCGGCACCTAGGAGGTTTCCGATTCCACGAATTTCAAGATCACGTAGGGCGATCTGAAATCCGGCTCCAAGTTCAGTTGCCGCTAAAATCGTATTCAGTCGCTGTTCAGCTTCCTCTGTGAGAGTTTTAGCACGAGGAACCATGAGATAAGCGTAGGCACGATTCGTGCCACGACCGATTCGACCTCGAATTTGATAGAGCTGAGATAAGCCGAACGTGTCTGCTCTATCGACTATCAGAGTGTTTGCGTTGGGAATATCGACGCCCGACTCGATGATCGTTGTACAAAGAAGTACGTCGAATTCATGGCGGTCGAATGCCGCCATTACTTTCTCAAGGTCGTCTTCAGCCATTTGTCCGTGCGCTACCTGAACGTTTGCTTCGGGTACAAGTTCCTGCAAACGATTTGCAACCAGCTCAATGTCTTTCACGCGGTTGTGCAGATAGAAGACCTGCCCACCTCGATCGAGCTCTCGCATGATCGCCTCGCGAGTAAGATCATCGCTCTCTTCTGAAACGTAAGTCTTGATTGGTAAACGTTCTTCTGGTGGCGTTTCGATCGTGCTCATATCGCGAACACCCGCCAGCGACATGTGGAGCGTTCGCGGGATAGGGGTTGCGCTCAAGGTCATCACGTCGACCTGTGTTCGAAGTCGTTTCAGGCGTTCTTTGTGCGACACGCCAAATTTGTGCTCTTCGTCGATAATGATGAGTCCAAGATCCTTGAACCGAACGTCCTTTTGCAACAGACGATGCGTCCCGATGACGATATCCACACTGCCGTTCCCAATCTTGGAAATCGTTTCTTTTTGCTGTCGAGCAGAGCGGAATCTAGAAAGCATATCGACAACGGCAGGGAACGGCCCAAGTCGTTCAGAGAATGTTTCGAGATGTTGCTGGGCGAGGACAGTTGTTGGGACGAGAATTGCTACCTGTCGACCTGATTGCACGGCTTTGAACGCCGCACGCAGTGCGATTTCTGTTTTCCCGTAACCGACATCACCACAGATCAGTCGATCCATAGGTTGCGAAGATTCCATATCGGCTTTGACAGCCTCTATCGTCGTTAACTGATCGGGGGTTTCTTCGAATGGGAAGCTGGCTTCTAGTGAATCCTGCCAAGGTGTATCGGGGGTTGCTGCAAATCCTGTTGCAATCTTCCTCGATGCATACAACGCGATTAACTCTCCCGCCAACTGCTCAGTAGCCTTCTGTGCTCTGGCTCTGGCCTTGCTCCACTCCTGTGTGCCAAGTCGAGTAAGTCTCGGAGAGGAGTCGGCGGCGCCGTGGTAGAACTGGATACGATCGAGATGCTCGGTAGGAACGTAGAGCTTGTCATCTTCGGCGTATTCGAGAACGAGGTATTCCTGACCTTCATCGCCCATGACCTGAGTTCCGACGAATTTTGCAACACCGTGCTCAACGTGGACGACGTACGAATCCGGCTTGAGTTGTTCGAGTGCGGGCCCTTTGGGAATTGGACGCTTACGAACACGTCGGCGTTCCTTAGCGATGCCAAACACTTCAGCATCGCTAAGAATCGAAACTTCAGTACCGTCTGCCATTTCGATCGAGAAGCCAGAAATCAAATGACCTGCAATGACGTGAGTTTCACCGGGTTCAGGTGCCACGTCGATAGTCTTCACGAGACTTGTGGATACGCCATTTTCCGTTGCAAGTTCGTGAAATCTCTGTGCGTGGTTTGTGATGACAACGGTGCGTTTCTTCTCAGGAATGCCCTTACGGACGACTTCCAATGCCGTTTCGACACCACCACTTACCAGCGAAGGTAATTTCAACGGTAGCGCCATAGATCCGCCTGGAATCTCGGCATCAATGCCCCAAGGCGATAGCGTCACGCTTTTAGGGCGGGCATCAATGGCATCGGATATGAAATCCCATTCGATGTGAGGCTGTGCAAAGCCAATAGGGACATCGCCGCGCTTTTCTTTTGCTTCACGAAGCGTGATCATGCGTCGATCCAGAGATCGACCGGTTTCCTCGATTGCGCCGGGGCGCAGTACGATCATCAAACTCTCGGCTGGAAGATAGTCGAACACATTGCCGAGATTGAAGAATCCGGCATAGAACGAAATCTCGTCGAGGATTTCGCCTTCGAGGACGCGACTGAGCTCCGAAGGTATCCGACGTTGAGCCTCTTCGGAAGTCCCCACTAAATCCATTTTGCCAAGCAGTTCCTGCACACGCTCTGCATCGGCTAGACGAGGCAAGGTTTCAAGGGCAGGCGGAATGGTGATAGTGCGTATTTTACCTGCCGAACGTTGGGTTCCTGGATCGAAGAATCTAATGCTTTCGACTTCGTCATCGAAAAGCTCTATACGGACTGGTGTCTCGCTCGAAACCGGGAAGATGTCGAGGATTCCACCGCGACGAGAGAATGTACCGGGTATTTCAACGGTGGGTTCGTGGACATAACCCATATCGATCCATCGACGGATTTGTGATTCGAGATTAATGCGGTTTCGTAGGCTAAGTGTGTGGGTGGACGAATCGAACACCGATCGTTCAAGCGTCGCTTGTGAAGCAGCGTTGACTGATGCGATGACCAGAGGTTGCTTCACACCACTCACCTCACCGCGCATCGCAGCGAGTGCGCGAAGGCGTGCGTGACTGGCTACGCGATCAGGGACGTACCGTTCAAATGGGATGTCTTCCGTTTCTGAAAAATGGAAGACCGGAGCACTGTCACCAAGCCAGGTAAACAAACGATCATGCAGTCGTCTGGCCGATTCTGGGTTCGGAGTTAAAACGAAGACAGGCGCGCTTGACTCGCGCCAGAGAGCCGCCACAGTACATTCTGTGGCAGGATCTGGTGCTATCACCGCCGCCTGCGCTCTTGAAGCACGAAGGCTATTTAGAAGCGCCGCGAACTGCTCAGTTTCACCAAGCAGCGGGAGCAACCCCGACAGACTCATTCAGTTTTCCGAGTACCCGTTTTAAGGGCTCCGCGATGATCGGGTTACGAGAACTAATCAACGCCTCACCAACACAGCTAAAGGACCATCGAACGAAATTCGGTGACCTTGGTGTCGTTCCATGCTAGCACTGAGGGGCGGTGACGTTACAAAATAACCACTACTTATTTCGCCAACTCTGTGAAATCTTGCTCAACAATCAATTATTGATGGATATCAAGCAAGAACGACCTAAACGAATAGTCGTTAAACTCGGCACCAACTTGCTTACTGGCGGGAAGGATTCGCTTGATCTTAAAACCATCAAGGATATTTTTCGTCAGATCGCATCAGTGCGTGCTTCCGGCATTGATGTCTTGATTGTCAGTTCCGGTGCAGTTGCCGCAGGGCGAGCCTCGCTTTCGAGGACTCCCGACAAGAACAAACTCCAGCGAGACACAGTGGCATATCGACAGACGTTGGCTGCGCTTGGCCAGCCTCAGTTGATGATGACGTTTGCACAAATATTCAACGAGCACAATATCGAGGTTGCTCAGGCACTTATTTCACGCGGTGATCTACAGAGTCGTTCCAGATATTTGAATGTGCGAAATACTCTCGATGCCCTGCTGTCGATTGGCGCAATTCCGATCCTAAACGAAAACGACGTTGTCGCAGTCGAGGAGTTGGCAGGTCTCGTTTACGGCGATAATGATCGACTTTCGGCGATGATCGCCAGCACTGTCGACGCTGACTTATTGATTCTGCTTGGCGATATGGACGGCCTACACACGACCGATCCGCACATCGACCCTAGTTCCGAGCTTATATCTTTCGTTTATGAAATAGACGCGACAATCGAAAATGCAGCTAGCGGACCCCATGACCTACAGGGCAGTGGTGGGATGGAAAGCAAGCTCGAAGCCGGCAGAATTTCAATGGACTCTGGAATACCGATGGTGATCGCATCTGGGAGGGTCGCAGGGGTGATCGAATCAATCTGCGATGGTGCTGAAATCGGCACTCGATTCGTTCCAAGCGAATCTCGCCCAGAAAGTCGAAAACGATGGATCCTCACAGGCAGAACCGAAAGTCGCGGAAGCGTCTCTGTCGACGCGGGTGCATCTAACGCGTTGAAGAGCCGAGGTAACAGCCTTTTGCCGATAGGGATCGTCTCGGTTACCGGTCCGTTCGAACGAGGCGATATCATTGAAGTTACGGAAATCGACGGAACGACGATTGGATGGGGTTTGGCTTCATACCCATCGACTGATGTCGAGCTAATAAAAGGTAAGAATTCGAAGGTCCTACCTGATTTTCTAGGACACTACTACGGCGCAGAAGTAATTCACCGCAACAACATGGTGTTGCCCTAAAGTGCAAACTCGTAACAGCACCCTACCGTTAATTTTCTATTCAATACGATGACACTGACCTCCCAAACACTTCACGATCAAGCCAAAGCCGCAAGCACTGCTTCGAGGCGATTGGCTGCGATTTCAACAGAGACAAAAAATGCGGCGCTCATCGCTATTGCCGAGGCGATCGAAGCGAATCGTCAATCGATACTGCGGGCTAATGAGCAAGACCAAAAAGCCGCCAATCGCGACGGTGTCGATTTCCAGATGATGGAACGAATGACGTTGAACAACAGCCGTGTAAAACAGATGGCTGATGCGGCTCGAAACATCGCTGCTTTGGAAGACCCAATTGGTGAGATTCTGGAAAAACGTGACCTGCCCAACGGCTTGAATCTTGAAAGGGTTCGAGTACCGCTTGGCGTAATTGGTGTTATCTACGAGAGCCGCCCCAATGTCACAATAGATATCGCAGCTCTGTGCCTCAAGGCAGGCAACGGCGTGATTCTACGCGGCGGCAAAGAATGCATCCTCACCAACACTGTTCTCGCTCGAATCGTAAAAGACGCTATCGAGAGTGTGGGTGTTCCACGGGATGTTGTTCAATTTGTCGAAACGACTGATCGAGCTCTTGTAAAAGAGATGCTTGAAATGAACGATGTGATTGACCTAATGATTCCTCGCGGCAGCGCAGAATTGGTCAACTTCGTCGGGCAAAATGCCAAGATGCCGGCAATCACTGGCGGAGTAGGTGTTTGCCACACGTATATCGATTCAGATGCCAATCTCGACGACGCACTCAAGATAGTTGTAAACGCCAAAGCCAAACGTCCCACCGTTTGCAACGCACTCGATACTGTGCTGATCCACCAAAACGTCGCCCGAGAATTTTTGCCTAGACTCGCAAAGGAGTTCGGAGTTCACGATGTTGAGCTTCGTGCCGACGGGCGCGCCATGAGCATTCTTGGTGCGCTATCTGGTGGTGCAAAAGTTGTACCGGCTAAATCTGACGATTTCGGCACAGAATTTTTGGCGTTGATCGCATCGGTCAAGATCGTCGATTCAATCGACGAGGCGATGGAGCATATTGCTGAGTACGGATCAAAACATTCAGAAGCGATAATCTCTGAAAATACAGAAGCGGTTGAACGATTTTTGAATGAAGTCGATTCCGGCACAGTCTTCGCCAACACATCGACTTACTTCAACGACGGAGCACAGTTCGGACTCGGCGCCGAAGTGGCCATTTCAACCAACAAACTCCACGCTCGGGGCCCAATGGGTCTCAAGGAAATCACCACTTACAAGTGGAAAGTTCGCGGGCAGGGCCAGGTACGAAATTAAGGTCAGGCAGTAAGCACAATGGCGCAGTTTTATTTTGAAAGAGAAGTCCGCACGCCCACAGGCGAGTGCTACACAATTTTGGAAGATGGCAAACCGGTAGGTCGGCTCGATCTTCACTTCGTACCGGGCATGGTGCACGGCACGATGATTGTTTCCGAATCGCAGACTCAAGACACTATCCAAGAACTAATGTCGATGGTCGACGAAGATCTAACAGACGCGGTCGGAATCGAACGAGAAGATCTTGTCGTGCATGTGCATCAGGGCCGTGACCTTGGAGTATTCACGCACAACGATGGTCTATTCCATGAAGGTCAAGAAGGTGACGCCACGCCACCTGTGGCTGGGGCTTGAGTTAATCACAGTACGTTGGTTCTTTTGTGATTGCGAGTCATGAAATATGACCGACGAGGCAATCAGTGAGAGTGATAGTTTTCCACAGGGAATCACGCCTTAGCTGCCCATTGTTCGTATAGATCTTCAAGTAATGACGTGTTTCGCACTAGCTGTTGATTCAACTTCTTACCTGCTCTGATGTCGTTGTTCTCGAAGGCATCACTGAGTTTTTGCTCTAGTCCGGTCTTATCGGCCTCTACTTCCTCGATTCGCCGTTCCAGCAAAGCAACGTCAGCACGAAGTTCAGTCGGTTGATTTCGTCCACGTTTACGATCTGATCCACGAGTAGACACTCTGCCTGACTCACCCGACGATGACTTCTGAGTGGCCTGCCAGTACTCCGAAAAATTTCCTTCGAACGAAACAAGACCACGGTCTTCGAGTTCCACCACCCGCCCAACGATTTTGTCTAAAAAATATCGATCGTGTGATACGACCAGAATCGTACCTTCGTAGTCACCCAAAGCATCTTCAATTGCTTCACGCGCTGGAATGTCCATATGGTTCGTCGGCTCGTCGAGAATCAGAAAATTGGGTTTCAACTTCATCAAAGTGGCAAGCTGCAATCGATTCCGTTCACCACCTGAAAGATTCGTAATTTTCTTCTTTAGGTCTTCTCGAGTGAACAAGAAATTTCTGAGTAGTGCAAATGCAACCGTTTCGTTGCTCTCGGGCGGTGCCGACATCATGGCTTCAAGAATCGTACGATTGGCGTCGAGAACTTCCTGTTGCTGAGCCGCGTAGCCGGTTCGAATACTTGGTCCTATCCGAATGATATCGTTATTCCAATCACCGAGTTCAATGATGTCTTTCAGCATCGATGTTTTACCACTGCCGTTGGGGCCAATGATCGCAACACGCTCGCCACTGGTTAGATCGAGATCGACGTTTTCGAGCAGTGAGTTATCGTCGAATCGCTTTGAGTAGCCACGCATTTGTAGCACGATATTTGCCTGTGTTCGACCGTCTTTGAACTCGGCACCAATCGCTGAAACCTCGGACACCGGTTTTTCGACAGCTTGATTTTTCTCGCGTGCCAATTGGGATCGCCGTGACCTCAATCGCCTACCAGCTTCAGTACTCGCTACATTTCTTGCTGTGAGTTCTAGTCGCTTCACCAACACTTCGAGTCGGGCGAGTCGTTTCTGATTGGCACTGTAATCAGCTTGTTGAGCAAGCAATTCGCGAAGGCGAGTTGAGCGGTAGTTGGAATATCCACCGGCATACCTGCTGACCTTGCCATCTTCGAGCGTCAAGATTCCCGTGGCTACTCGGTCGAGCGTGTGGCGATTGTGAGAGACGATCAGCACCGCTCCTTTGAATGAGACTAAAAACTCCTCAAGCCACGCTAATCCCTGGAAATCGAGATGGTTTCCGGGTTCATCGAGAATCAGAAAATCAGGTTCGTTCAATAGCGCCCGAGCTAACGAAAGTACGTTCTTTTCGCCACCTGAAAGGGTTCCGATCCGTTGATCTTCTTTGCCTTGCAGACCGAGTGAATCCAGAGTTGCCTGCGCTTCATCGGGTCGACGATCGGCATCGGCAGCATCGTATTTATCCCGAGCTACTTGATATGCCTCCATCGCAGAATCGAGTTCGTCGGGAGACGCCGCTGCCATGTTCGATTCGGCTTGCCTGAGATTGTCTTCGAGAGCGATGTATTCGGCAATCAGCCAATCGATGACTAGTTCGTCGTCTTTCGCATCGACATACTGCGGGACGTAACCGACCCTGACGCCGGAGGCGATATGCACATTGCCTTCACTCGGGACATCCTCGCCGAGAAGAATTTTCAGTAATGTAGTTTTGCCGGATCCGTTCGGACCTATCAACCCGAGTCGATCTTCGGACGTAATCTCAAACGAAACGCCCTTAAGAACCTTTTGGCTCCCGTATTGGGCAGTGACGTTGGTTAGATTGGCGACAAGCATGGTCGAAGTATTTTAGTGGTCATCTGGCGTCCACTGAGTAACCAAATCAAACCACTCACGCCGCTTGTACAGATTTAGTTGTCGAACACGTCCAACAATGCCTGAATGTAACCATTGGCGTAGGCACGCCCTTGATGGCCCCAAGCTGTGTCGCCTGTAGTTACTGGTACGTGGTCATTGACCAGTACACCCTCGAAACCGACCTCTTTGTAGATTTCCAGGGCGCGAATCATGTCGACATGACCAGTGTTGATGAACTCCTCGACAAATGGTTCACCAGCATTCGATACGTTGCGGAAATGGACGTACAGAATCTTTTTACGCTCACCGAAATACCGAATCATGTCGTAAATGCGTTCGCCCTCAGCATCTTCCATCTCTGAGAACGTGCCCTGACAGAACTCGATCGCATTCGAGGGTGAATCAACGATCTCTATCAGTCGCTTGTACGCTGCAAAGCTGTTGAGCAACCTCGGCACCCCACCGACGGAATCTACCGGTGGATCGGCAGGATGAATACCGATGCGGATGCCCTCTTCTTCAGCTACAGGTGTGATGATCTTTATCCAGTACTCAAGGTTGTCCCACATCTCCGCTTCGGTGTACACCCGACCGTGAGTCAGAGCGTGATTCGTATTCTGAGAGTGATCGTATGCCGTTACCCATGTGCCCGCTCTGTGAGGAGAATTTTCGCTATTGCGCCACACTCCCGAAGGCATCCAGTTGTATCCGAAGATCGGGATTCCTGCACGGGCGATGTTCCGCACGGTATAGATCATGTTTTCGATCTGTTCGTCGCGCTTAGGACCACCGAGCATGATGTGATCGTAGAAAGCACTCGGGACGTTTTCGAGGGCTTCCAAATGAAGACCATGCGACTCGACGCGCTTCCGCAAATTTACAAGATCGCCTAGCTCCCAGAATTCATCCCCGGGAACAACTGTCCATTTCTCACCCACGCCTTTGCCGGTATATGACTGCAACACAATATCTGTCGCGCCGTACTGAGCTGAGAACGTGAGTAGTTCGTCCAACGGTGTGTCGGAGTCGTTTGTCCCATTGATGAAGTTAAAGCCTAATCGCATGTTAATTTAACCATTATTACGAAGTATTTGTTCGCAACGTCTCCAATTGAATCTGTTGAGCCGACATCAATGTAATGGGTAATGAAGACTGAGTCGAGAAGAAATAAAACGTACTGATAGTCGACTTCCCGACCACCGTTAGTCTGCCAAATATCAGCACGCTCATGTGACGAATTCCCAAGCGATGCTTCGATTCAAGTGCAATCAGTGACCATTCACATCGACGTTACCGAGAAAGTCACCCACTAGATGCTAATAATTTTCAAACAATTTGCCCCAAGGGGTTTTCATTGCTTCGTTGACTCGCTTGCGACCCACCATCGGCAACCAGAACTTATTGTGGTACACGTTCGACGCCCAGTAAGCCCACGGAGCGATTGGCGACCGTAGCAGGACGCCTTCGAGTGGCTTGAGTGGTCCGTGGTAAATCAGTTTTTGACCACGTGAAGCCAAGGTGCTTTCGTTGCCTGCGAAATTCCAGTTCACATCGGCGATATCATCGCCAACGACTTCGATCTCCTCAGGCTTTCCAACACCGAGTCCCATCTCGTGGGCAATACGAATCATCGGAATCGACATTGAGTCGAGACCCATCATCTTTGCTGCTACAGCATCGATCGCAACTTGGTCTGCTGAAGCCAGAATCACGTTCTTATTGTGAATCCTCATTGCGCGCGGCCCGGGCCCATCACCAGCGAATGTTCCGTCCATTACAGCGAACAAACCAGAGTGAATTTCTTTCTGAATCTGAAGCAGATCAACAAGAGTCTCGTGAATTACAGAATGGGTCCAGTGACGATATCTGTGCAGCAAGCCACCAAAGGCATTCTTCATTGCGCCTGTCATCGTCGTGAACACGTGGGTCTTCACCGTGGGCAATTGAACGATGTTCGTACCCGGGAACACCTCTGGAATGTAGAGACCATCCTTGTACACATCATCCAACACGAGCATCTTGGCGGTTGGCTTGTATGGAACCCACTTCATCGGTGGAACATCGAGGGTGACATGATCCAGACCCAGTCGATCCTCTACAAGCTTGTGCTTGTTCTTCTCTCGTCCCTCAACTGGATTTACCACAACCGTTCCATTGTGGGCAGCGGTGAGTTTGTTGAATCCGTCGGCTCTAAGTTTTTGAGTCACACCATCGATCTGCCACGGTGCCGTTGAGCAAGCAGGATAGTAGTGTTGCCACGATATATTCACTTTCAAGAAAGTATCAATATCGGGTATTAGTGCTGTCTGATAATCAGCGAGGTCAAGAAGCCGTGCGTAATCTTCAATGATGGTCTCGGGCGTGGTGTAGATCACCGCAACTTTGCCCATTTTGGGTTCTGCATGCGGTATATCGGGCTGAGTCAGTACTCGCCCTTCATCTCTGATCATCGAGACCATTGGTCTTTTTTCCTTGATAACGGCATTACTGTGAAGGGCAGCCCCGTTCACATCGAAAGCATGGCGTAGCTAGAATAAGCACATTCCATGCAATAGCGGTACTCGAACAGTGTATCTTTGGTCGAAATCAGCACACCACTGAATTGCGAGCCCAATTTGAACCATACGAGACAGCACTTGATTATAGACTCGTGCGCACATGTCATTCCGGTGTCGTTCGAGGACAATAAAGAACGTATTTCGAACGCTGACCGCACGTTCAGGAGTCTATTTGCCGATCCGAAGGCGAAATTTGCTCAAGCTGACGATCTGATCGCATCGATGGACGAAGCTGGCGTCGACATTTCCGTGTGCGCCGGTTTCGGCTGGACCGACCCTGAGGTAGCTAGGGAATCCAATAACTACAACCTTGAAGCGGCAAAATCCCACCCAAAGAGATTAGTGGCGTTTTGTAGTGTAAATCCGCTATGGGGCGAAGATGCCGTAGCCGAAGTTCGGCGGTGCCATGCAGCTGGGGCTAAAGGCATCGGTGAGCTTCACCCAGACACTCAGGGCATTCTCGATGCCGATCTCGCGTCGCTCGCACCCGTATTCGACACGGCGAAAGAACTTAAGATGCCGATTCTTATGCACGCATCTGAACCTGTCGGACACGGCTATCCAGGAAAAGGATCGGTCACGCCTGAGTTGTTGATGACACTCGTGAACGCGTTCCCTAACAACACGTTCATTTTTAGCCATTTCGGCGGGGGTTTACCGTTCTACGGCTTGATGCCTGAAGTGAAGTCGGCTTTGAAGAACGTGTACTTCGATTCGGCAGCGTTCCCATTCCTTTATCGACCCGAGGTTTTCGATGTGGTCGCTCGTGCGATCGGAGCAGAGAAAATTCTCTTTGCAAGTGATTTTCCATTGGTATCTCAGAAGCGAGCTCTGAACGAATTCTCTCAGTCTGGACTATCTGCTGATCAGACCAAACTAGTTCAGGGTGTAAATGCAGCAGGTGCGCTTGGAATCTAACGACCACAGGTAGAACCGTTCATGTTGAAGTGACGAGTGGTGACCCCACACATGATTGCTTCACAAATTACCTATGTTGAAATTTGCCTTGAACTCGATGTCAGGCGTATATTGAGGTTTGATATGAGCAACTCACTCCGCACTACAACTACGAACTCGCAGCAAGTCAGCACCTGTATGTGTTGCTGTACGCCTGAAGGGGTTCCTAGTTTTGCGTGTTGTACTTGTTGAACTAAACAAGTCGTAACGTAGAGAAATTCGAACCCCTGTCGCAAAGCAGGGGTTTTTTGTTGCCTAAAAAATCCATCCCACCATCACGTACATCGAACCGAAATAACATCATGCTCAACATTTTCAAAATCGCCCTCTCCGGGATTCGAAAAGCACTCGATTCAGCGCAAGGACTCGGAATCGAAGCCGACTCGCTGGCTCCCGCCCGTAAGCATCGCTAAATTCGACCATCGGTCAATTGAGCCATCATCTGTCAACTTCAACCTGAATCTCTCGAAGAATCTCAGATTGATATCGGGTCGCGAGCATTTTTGACGGCAAACGGGTAACATTCCGCCCCAACACGAACATCGCACTCAATCGTGATCGAGTCAGTGCGCTATGGGGATTACGGTAATGCCTGTACTTACTGTCGAGGAAAAAGAGCACTTCGAAGAGTATGGATTTGTCCATATTGAAGACGTTTTTGACCCTGAGGGGACCATTGATCCTGTGATCGATGAGTATGCCGCAGTCCTCGATTCGCTCGCCGATAAACTTCACGCTGAAGGCAAAATATCATCGACCTATTCAGGGCTCGAATTCGGCGACCGCGTAACTAAAATCTATGGTGAATCGGGCGAAATACACAACCAATTTTTTGATTTCTCACTCCCGCAAAACGGTGTCTTGCCAGATACTCCGTTCTGGGCAGGTCCTGCAGTATTCAAAGCACTTACTGCTCCCGGACTACTGGACGTCGCTGAATCTGTCGTTGGTGGCGAGGTCTACTCCAATCCGGTACAACACGTTCGGATTAAGATACCCGAAGCCGTTTCACCACGCGACGAATACGGCAACGTGATGTTCGGAGCTACACCCTGGCATCAGGATGCTGGAGTTGTAAATCCAGAAGCCGATCAGACCAATATCCTGACGGTTTGGTTTCCTCTGATGGATGCCGGAGTCGAAAATGGTTGCCTCACGGTCGTCCCCGGGTCCCACCGCGGCGAATTGCTCACGCACTGCCCGGGATACAAAGAACGACCCGGGCTCCAGATCCCTGAACATCTATTCAATGTCGGCGACTCGATGCCTGTTCCAGTGAAAAAGGGCGGGGCCTTACTGCTGACTAAGCAGACTGTTCATGCAGCACTTCCGAACATTAGCAACCGTATTCGATGGAGTTTCGATCTTCGATATCAGCCAACGGGTGAGGCTACCGGACGAAGTGTATTTCCGGGCTTCGTCGCCCGTAGTAAGTCGAATCCTAATTCAGAGCTTCACGATGCAGAAACTTGGTTCGAGATGTGGAAAGACACCCGCGATTCACTCGCTAGAGGTGATCAGCCATCATTCAATCGATGGGATGCAGACGATCCCTCCTGCGCGTGATTCCAACTACTGCTGAACTCGAAACACTTCGCGAAGCCGGTCGCATCGCCTCCAATGCACGGAACTGGGCTGCGGAAACGATAAAGACTGGTTACCTGTTGCGCGATCTTCAGGAAGGCATGGAAACGATAATCCGTGAGGCGGGCGCGCTGCCTCCGTTTCCGGCTCAAACCAGCAGGAACAAAGTCGCTGCGCACTACTGTTCTTCACCAACAGACAACTCTAGATTTGAAGAAAACGACCTTGTAAAGATCGATGTCGGAGCGCATATCGATGGGTTAATCGTCGACACCGGAATCTCCGCCGATTTGTCAGAAGATCAGCGCTGGAAGGCACTGATCGGAGCCGCATCAGACGCACTAGATGCAGCGATTGGCATGTGCTCACCACAGCTCGATGTGGAAGATATTGGCGAACGCGTAGAGGAAGTAATCACCGCAGCCGGATTTCGACCAATTTTGAATCTGACGGGCCACGGATTAGGCAGGTATACGCTTCACGACACCCCACAAATTCCAAACGCTCGCATAGGGTTGAAGGGATCGCTTGAGGCAGGATCTATCTTCGCTATCGAACCATTCGCTACTTCAGGACGCGGCTACATCAAAGATGATGGCAAGCCCGAAGTGTTCATGCTCGAACGCACGCCAAAACCATCCAACAAGATCGATGCAGAGTCATTTGAAGCCATCCAAAGCTGGAAGGGGCTGCCGATAGCACGACGATATTTCAGCGATATTCCAAAGAAGCCGTTTGAGCGGACTTTGAAAGAGCTAATCAAACAGGGAGCGGCACGTGAGTACCCGCCGCTATCGGAAGTTACAGGGCACCACGTTGGATGGAAAGAACACTCGATCTGGCTCGGCCCTGATGGTCCAGAAGTGCTGACGGCGTAGATGTGACGTTAATCAACGATTACCCACAACAACCGAGGATGATTTGAACTACAAAAAGATCACGGGTGTCATTCCAATCCTTCAAACACCATTCGACAAGAGTGGCAGGATAGATACCGAAAGCCTTAGTAGAGTGGTTGATTACAACATCGAAGCTGGTGTGGACGGTTTGGGCATCGCACTGGCTAGCGAAGTGCTCCTTCTCAACGAATCGGAGCGTGATTTACTACTCAAAACCGTAGTAGGCCAAACCAACAACAGGGTTCCAGTAGTGATGAATACCGATGCCAATGGAAACGATCTAGCCATTTACTACAGCAAGCGAGCCGAAGAGCTTGGCGCTGATGCTGTGATGCTTACGCCTCCGAATTCAGGAGTGGTTCGAGGTAACCCGGAAATCACCCGACAGTATTTCCGAGACATCGAAAGCGCAATCGGCGTGTCGGTGGTGCTTCAAGATGTGGAATTTGCGCAAGTTCCGCCGCAGATGGTCGCTGATATGGCACAGGAATGTCCCGGTATCGTCGCTTGCAAGATGGAAACGCCACCAACAGCACCTCGTATTGCTGCGACCGTTGATGCGCTGCAAGGCAAAATCGTCGTGCTTGGTGGGGGTGGTGCTACCTACCTCATGGAAGAGCTAGCGCGTGGCAGCAGTGGAACGATGCCGTTCAGTTCAACGCCTGCTGAATTCATGGAAATTATGGATGTTTACGTAAGCGGAAACATCGAAAAAGCAACGAAAATCTTCAATCTGCGAATTGCCCCTCTGTGTCATCTGGTTAGTCAGGCACCTGAGTTGGCAATCGGCTTCCACAAGCAAATACTCAAAAGACGAGGTTTGATCGAGTCTGCCCGAGTACGAGAACCCGCGGCCAGCCCCGATAAGCACACTCAGCGAGACATTGACGCTCTTCTCGAACGAGTTATTGTTTAGCCGTTAAAGTCAGCGCAATTAATGCACAATTTCACGGCAGATTAATTCAATAAAGCACTACTCGCGACTACCCGCCGAAGTTGAATTCGAATCCTACGCCTTGTTCCTTTGCCTGTTCGTAAACGAGCGAGGCGCAGGAAATATCTTGAATCGCCAAGCCCACGCTCTTGAACAGCGTGATTTCCTCTTCGTTCTCCCGCCCAACAAGCGTGCCATTGACCACCGCACCTAGGTCGCCATGAATATCGTCGGCTGAATACACTCCCTCCTCAATCGGAATCTGAATGTCGCCAGCCTCATTTAAGCAGGCCTGTTTCTGGTCGGCAACGACTTTAGCCCGCTGAATCGTCGCGGTATCGAGCTCACGGACACCCGGGGTATGTGAACCTATGGCGTTGATGTGAGCGCCGGGCTTCCACCAATCGGCTTGAACAATCGGCTTCGAAGCCGTCGTTGCGAGAGCGACAATATCTGACTCACGACAGAGTTCTTCACCACTTGCAGCTAACCGCACTTCAACACCAGTTTCAGCCGTTAACGATTCCGCAAATTTCCTGCGAGCGTCATCGGCATCGAGCGAGAAAGCAAGAATGGTATCGAGATCACGTGCGGCTGCCATTCCAACAACCTGTTGACGTGCTTGAACACCTGTGCCGAAAATTCCGGCGATCTTCGCATTCTTGCGAGCCAGATGGCGAGTGGCGACACCGGTTACTGCTCCGGTTCGGGCTGCGGTTAGGAATCCACCATCCATTACAGCAACCACTTCACCGGTCTGGTTATCTTGAACCAAGATTGTGCCGATCGTTGTAGGCAAACCAAACTTCGAAGGGTTCTCTTTATAAACGGTGACTGCCTTGATTCCGAGTGCACCGCCAGTTTTAAGATAAGCAGGCATGTAGGCAATCCACCCGCCAACTGCAGGATCAACAAAAACAGTGCGGTCGGGCATTTCTGCTGTGCCTGCCGCAAGTTCACCAAACGCAGCCTCGACGACGTCGATCGCTTTAGACATTGGAAGAAGCTTTATTACGTCAGATCGGTTCAGTAGTAGTGCCATTAGAATTCTCCAGCATGGTTTAGGAGGTAGGTCACATCAGTTCGGATGTGTCATATCAAATTGGATTACGATGGCGATTATAGCCATGCCGTAACTCTTACAAAATGATTTGTCCGTATTTGTTTCGGTTATCAACCCTTAACAGATAGATCACCCGCAGATGTAAAACAAATGTATCGTTGGTACAAGAAGATTGATTAGCAATAGTGGCTCTGTAGGACGCGCGTGTGACGAAATCGAACGATAAAGATCCTTGGCTCGGTGGCGAGGTTGAAAAAAAGCCTAAAGTTCTAAAGAACCTAAAGGGCAGCAAAAAACCTCAGGCTGAGAGCATGCCCGAAGACGGTGATGTGCTTAATGTGAATGACAAGCTAGAAATTGATACCGGATCTGTGGAAGCTGCTGAAGCCTCCGTTTCTTCGGAAGAAGCAACAGCCGATATCGAATCTGACTCGCCCGTAGGCGAGCAAGAATCCACCGGTGACACTCGATATGAGTTCACCCCATCGGATGTTCCAGATCGAGATCGCTTACTAGGCGATGAGCCGTACTACGGCGGCAGAGGCGGAACAGCTTTTGGGTTTGTTCGCCAGTCAGAAGCGAACTTCGTTCCTACCGAGCCGAAGCTATATATAGCACCCGGTACAGAAGATAATGATGGCGAAGAGCAGTTCGGGTTCCCTGATGTACCTGCGAATACTCAGCGCCTGTTCATAGCAATCGAAATTCCGCGGGCTGTGAAACGAGAACTATCTGAGTTGCCGGGAAGTTTCATCCCACGTGAATACGAGCGCGTCCGATGGATCGGACAAGATGCGATGCACCTCACACTGAAATTCTTGGGTGATATACCGATCAGCAAAATTCCGGAGATCAAAGATTCGCTGCAGCAGGCGGCAGAATCTACCGGACAATTCACGATGAAAATCGGTCGTACCGGGTGCTTTCCATCATTTAAAGACCCACGTATTTGCTGGATCGGATTCTCCGGTGAACTCAGGCGACTCGAACAACTTCAAGGTCGTGTAGAGGGTCGTATGGTCACTCTTGGTCTTGAGCCTGATGATCGAAATTTTGCAGCGCATGTGACGATCGGACGAACTCGACCTGGTATTCGTGGTCGATTTGCCGAAGATATTGGGGTTTCTTGGCGGCACGCTCCGCTCAAATCCACAGGAAAGATCGTTTCAGTGACTTCCATTGCACTGTATCGAAGCTACCTCGACGAAAAAGAAGACACGCAATACGAACAGCTAGCCAACTTTGAACTCGTCTAGCGCATAGGTTTTCGCAGCGTCTCGCGCCCAACGTCAGATCGCTCGTCTTCGATGATTTATTCCAGATGAGCGAAATGGAAACCAGCTGCTGCATGAAAAACATTGAGCAGGTAATATTGAAAAGTTACAGGTAACGACGGAGATACGATCGAATCCGTCCACCCCCTTTAAGCGAGCCCGGTATGGTGAGAGCGGGCATGGGGCGGGAATCGATCATCACTCCCGAGCCGTTCACTGAACGTCGGCGTGAACAAACGCTGGCGCTAGGCTGAACCGTTCCTGCCGGACGTTATACCGGCTCGACTGAGTGTTCCGATAAGCGAAGAGCGAATCGGGAAACCAGGGTGGTACCGCGGTACCGTTTTATTTCAAAACGCCCGTCCCTGATCCATTAGGGGCGGGCTTTGTTGTTAACTTGCGACATCGAACGTCTGTCTCGACTAATCGTCGAGAAAAACAAGTAGAAAGCGTGCCAATGGGCACACAAGGAAAAATACACGTGGCGAGCCACTTCGATTCAGTAGATCCAAAAGTTGACTTCGTAGCCAATGAGGAAGCAATTCTCAAGTGGTGGGAAGATAACGACATCCCAGCTCGCTATCGAGCGCTGAACGACGATAAAGAGAAGAAATTCTCGTTCATCGACGGTCCGATCACAGCGAACAACGCCATGGGTGTGCACCACGCATGGGGGCGCACGTACAAAGATCTTTTCCTTCGTTTTCGCAATATGCAGGGCTATAAGCAACGATTCCAGAACGGCTTCGACGGTCAGGGGCTTTGGATCGAAGTCGAAGTCGAAAAAGAGATGGGATTTAAGTCGAAACGCGACATCGAAGCGTTTGGGGTTGGCAAGTTCGTCGAAGAATGTCGTAAACGTGTCGACCGTTTTGCAGCTCGTATAACTGAGCAATCTAAGCGACTCGGATACTTCATGGACTGGGACAACTCGTACCACACGAAGTCCGACGAAAATAACTACACCATCTGGCATTTCCTAAAGACCTGTGCTGACAAAGGCTGGATCTACAAGGGTCGAGATGTCATGCCGTGGTGCCCGCGTTGTGGGACGGGACTCTCTCAGCACGAGATCGTCACTGAGGGTTATCAGGACATCACCCACGAAAGCCCGTATCTGAAATTCCCACTCATAGACCAAGGGCATGAAGGCGAGAATCTTCTCGTTTGGACCACCACGCCGTGGACTCTCGCAGCAAACGTGGCTGCCGCAGTAAACCCCGAATACACCTACGCCAAAGTCGAAGACCGCGGCGAGATCCTCTACTTCAGTAAATCTCTAGTTGAGTCACTAAAGCGTGATCATGTCTTGACCGACGAAGCCAAGGTAATTGGCGAAGTTAAAGGTTCAGAACTCGTAGGCCTCAAATATCGTGGGCCTTTTGACGAACTTCCTGCACAGGCAGAAACCATCGACCAGCACCGTGTACTGGCGTGGGACGAAGTCGGCGAAGACGAAGGAACAGGTATCGTCCACACGGCTCCCGGAGCCGGTGCCGAAGACTTCAAGCTCGGTAAGGAAAACGGGCTAACTCCAATCGCCCCGCTCGACCAGAACGGCATTTATTTAGAAGGATTCGGTGAATTCACTGGCAAATCTGCAGCTGATGTGAAAGACATGGTCTTCGCATCTCTCAAAGAAAAAGGGCTTCTCGTTCGAGTCAACAAGTACACCCACCGATATCCGGTTTGCTGGCGGTGCGGCACCGAACTCGTATTCCGCTTGGTCGATGAATGGTTCATCAATATGGACGAAATTCGACCCAAGATGGAAAAAGCCACGAACGAGATGAACTGGTACCCAGAGTTTGGTAAGGCGCGCGAGCTCGACTGGCTCAAAAACATGCAGGATTGGATGATCTCGAAAAAACGATATTACGGTCTCGCCCTACCGATCTACGCCTGCGATTGTGGGCACTTCGATGTGATTGGTTCACAAGAAGAACTCAAAGAACGTGCAGTCGAAGGCTGGGCAGAATTCGAAGCAAGCGGCGCATCACCACACCGACCGTGGATCGATGGCGTGAAAATCGCTTGCTCAGAATGTGGTGAACCAGTCGATCGTATTCAGGATGTTGGAAATGCTTGGCTCGATGCCGGAATCGTTCCGTTCTCGACCATCGGCTACAAGTCCGATCCTGAGTACTGGAAAGAATGGTTCCCTGCCGACTGGATATCAGAAAGCTTTCCGGGACAGTTCCGCAACTGGTTCTACTCTCTGATCGTTATGGCAGCCGTACTCGAAGACTCACTGCCAGCTAGAAACGTTTTTGCATACGCACTGATGCGCGACGAAAACGGCGATGAGATGCACAAGTCAAAGGGCAACGCCATCTGGTTCGAAGAAGCAGCCGACAAGATGGGTGTCGACGTGATGCGTTGGACCTACAGTCGGCACAATCCGGCATCAAACCTCAACTTCGGCTACAAGACAGGAGATGAAGTTCGCCGTCAATTCATGATTCCTCTGTGGAACATTTATTCCTTCTTTACGACCTACGCCAACCTCGATGGTTGGACGCCCGGCGACTGCTCGATTCCGGTATCGTTCGGATTCGACGCCGAAGGCACGAAAAACGCTTATGAGTCGTGGACCATGCCTAAGGGTGAGGGGTTCTCTGAGCTCGACCGTTGGATCCTCTCTGAGCTGAATCAACTCATCGCCAAGATGACCGACAACCTAGAAAACTGGCAGCTTCCGTATGCCGCCAGTGAAGTTGAGCAGTTCGTTGAGGATCTGTCGAACTGGTACGTCAGGCGATCACGTCGACGCTTCTGGAAAACGGAAGGCGACAAGGACAAAAACGCCGCCTATTCGACGCTATACACATGCCTGACTACGCTTTCTCGTCTGTTGGCTCCGTTTACGCCTTTCGTAGCCGACATCATGTTCCGAAACCTCGTTGCCGATCGCATTGACAGCGCGCCGGATTCGGTCCACCTGACGTCGTGGCCAAAATCCAATGAATCATTGATCGACGAAGACGTAATGAACGAAACGCGCCTTGCGATTCGACTGGCTTCTCTAGGTCGGTCGGCACGAGCGCAATCACGGCTAAAAGTTCGTCAGCCTTTGGCAGAGTTCATCGCAGAAGTACGGCACGATTGGGAGCATTTTGCTCTCGCCAAAATCGAGAATGTTCTAAAAGAAGAATTGAACGTGAAAGCTGTTCGAGACGCATCAGCAATGGGCGGTCTGCTCGGATTCGAAATTAAGCCGAACCTGCGCATACTCGGACCCAAGTACGGTAAGCAAATTGGCGAAATCAGAAATGCGCTGCAAGCAACCGATGCCAATGAAATCGCACGAGCTTCCGAAGCCGGTGAAATCATTTCAATAGGCGGATTTGAACTAGAATCAGACGAAGTTCTCGTCGAACGAATAGCGCTTGAGAACTATGCAGTCGCCACCGACGCCGGTTATGCCGGAGCAGTCTTTACGGTTGTTTCAGACGAACTAAAAGCTGAGGGAACAGCCCGCGAAGTGGTGCGTATGATTCAGAATCTACGCAAAACGTCAGGTCTCGAAATCTCAGATCGAATCAACCTCTGGATGTCGTGTTCAGATGATGTGACCGGAGCTTTGATGACCTACTCTGACTACATTGCGGCAGAAACGTTGGCTGAAAACATCGACCTCGGAGCAGTCCTTAGCGACGATGCGCTCGGAATAGCCGCAACTGAAACTTTGATACTCGATGACGACTCAACTATCACCGTCGCTTTAGAAAAAGCGTAATTCGTTCTGTAGGTAGGGCAACAAACATGAAAGCACTCCTCCTCGACAAACCCGGCCCAGTATCCGATCTTCGCATTGGTGAACTTTCTCTACCCGAACCGGGCCCGAACGAGATTCGAGTGAAGGTTTACGCTGTCAGCCTTAATCCGGTCGACTACAAACTGGCAGGGCGTGGCAACGATAACTGGACGTTCCCGCACGTTCTCGGACTCGACGTTGCTGGTGTTGTCGACGCGATCGGTTCTGACGTTGTTCAGTGGCACCCATACGATCGGGTTTTCTACCACGGCGATCTCACCAAGGCTGGCGGATTCGCCGAATACGCGATTACAACCGCCCACACTAGTGCCAGGATTCCAGACAACGTCACGTTTGCTGAAGCGGCGGCAATACCATGCGCAGGACTAACCGCTTACGAGGCGGTGGTGCGTCGTCTAGATGTCCAACAAGAGCACACGGTATGGATGCAGGGTGGTGCAGGTGGCGTAGGCGGCTTCGGGATTCAGATATGCAAGAACATAGGCGCAACGGTCATAACCACTGCCTCTGAACGAAACCATGATTTCGTGAAGTCGCTCGGGGCAGATCATGCGATCGATTACAACAACGAGCACGTGGTCAAAACGATCATGGCAATTACTAACGGTCGAGGAGTTGATCGGGTACTCGGAGCGGTCGATGCAAATACCGTCAATGAAGGAATTGAAGTTCTTAAATTCCGTGGAGGAATCGCCTGTGTAGCCGGAATGCCGACCATCACAGACACGACGTTCTCTGGTGCGAAGTCGATCCACAACATTGCGTATGGCGGGGCTCACACGTCGACCAATCGGGCAGCCCAGTTCGATCTCGCGAAAATGGCACAAGAAATGATCGCACTCGTAGCCGATAAGAAAATCGATCCGATGATCGAGCAAACGATTAGCTTTGAAAACATTCCAGAGGGTCTAGCTCAACTCGAATCCCGCCACGTTCGTGGGAAGATCGTCGCTGAGATCGAATGAGCATTTAGCGCAGAACTGTGCGGTTTGGGCCCCTTTCAGCTTTCTCCTGATCGGTGAACCTAAATAAGTAAAACCCACAATGCCGATTTGGTGCTAAGACTAAGATCATTCATCACTCTATGCATAGACTCAATAGCGAGTCCATTCGCATGTGACTCGTTGATAGAGATTGCATTGATTTTCCTGTTATTAGGTTCTGGAATAATCACGGTATCGCTTGTGGTTTACGCAACTCGTCTCGAGGGTCGTGCCGGAATAGCGCCGATGGCTGTCGTATTCACTGGTATCGCGATTTGGTCATTCGCATATGTAATTGAACTCAGTGCTGAATCATTCGACATGAGACTAACGGCAGCAAAAGTCTCATATGTTGGGATTGTTCTCATCCCCGGCTCATGGTTTGTGTTCGCACTCGAATACACCGGTAGACGTCGTTGGATATCGAAGAGACTGATTCTTGCACTGACAATTGCGCCACTCATCGCCCTGACTGCCGTCTGGACAAATGACTTTCACCATTTGCGCTGGACTGGCACCGTGATTCACCGGACAGAGCAGTCGTACTGGATAGAATTCAAAGGAGGTCCATTTTTTTGGGTGCACAGTATCTACTCATACAACCTGTTATTAGTGGGTATGGGCTTGGTATTTCGAGAGGCCATTCGTCTACCAGGCAAATTAAGAAAACAGGGATTCGCCCTCATTTTCGTAACGCTAACACCGTTCTTCGGCAGCATGCTTCACGTTCTGGGCATCTCACCGTTCGGGATCATCGATCCAGCTCCAATAACCGCGTTAATCTCTAGCTTGATGATGATCGTAATAGTTAGGCGACTCAAACTTCTACAAGTTCTCCCAATCGGTCGAGAAGTCATAATGAAGAACTTTCGAGATGGAATGATCATCGTCGATGAGAACTCCGTTATCGTTGATATCAACCAAACAGCTGAGCAAACCATAGGCCTCACGTTAAACGACGTTGTCTTGAAAAACGCTAAGGAAATTTTCGGAGACCGAGGAACATTCACCAGCTTCGATTTTACGTCGACTTTGGGATTGGAACACGGCGTGCATATCGATCCAGTCTTGGGCGTAAATGGTCTGCACTACCACCCGGTGGTTTCCAACATTGACGATGGATCAGACAGGATGTTGGGGCGGTTAGTGATTTTCCGAGATATTTCAGATCGAATGGAAGTCGAGAAACAAGTCGCTGAAGCACGAAGCCAATTCCTATCAACAATTTCGCACGAGCTCCGAACTCCACTAACTGTTATTTCAGCATTCGCCGATATATTGGTGAGTAACCGGGAACAAATCCTCGGAGAAAAACAGATCCAGCAGGTATCGGCAATTCAACGATCATCAAGAAATATGAATGCGCTGATATCTGACCTGCTTGACGTGTCACATTCTGATGGCGGACGTCTCACAATCGAACCCGTTGAGTTTGAGTTGACACAAGTAATTCGAGATATCGAGATAAACACTCAGAACCAACTCGATGCTAAAAATCAGCAGCTCCTCATTGAAATGAACCACAGGGAGTTATATCTGGTTGCAGATGAGTTGAGATTTATTCAAATTGTCACGAATTTGGTTACGAACGCATCGAAATACTCTGCGATAGGCAAGACCATTAACTTAGATTTAGATGTTCTTCGATCTGGAATTCGATTATCCGTAGCAGATGAAGGAATCGGCATATCTACAGAGGATATGTCAAAGATGTTTACGCCATTCTTCCGGGCTGAAAATGCCGAGACTCGCTCGCAACCTGGCACCGGGCTGGGACTATCAATCGTCAAATCAGTGGTTGAACTTCATGATGGAGAAATCGAAATCGATAGTGTTTTCGGCGTCGGAACCAAGGTGACATTTTGGATTCCCGGATTGATCGATAAGACAGTGGATCAAGCGGTCGCTTAGCGATTTTCTGTAGGATCGACGCTCTTCACGGTTCAAGCCCAACCTGCGTGCCACCGACACATGGACAACAATCTAATCTTTCGCCCGATGGTAACAACTGTGTGCCTGTCCCAATTCAAATCCGATACACTGCGGCAAGATGATCGCCACACTCACTTAGACCAACATAGAACCTCTTCGATTAAAAATCCTGCGATAGCACTACAAGCACCATAGGATTGAGAGCAAGAAGATATTTCACAGAAATACGGGGTATTGAACGGCGTATCGGTGCGTTCGATAAAACGCTTCTTACCATTGATTCAAGATCAGAATCGGTATCGATGCGAATTCGAAAACTCTCAACTGGCTCTGAGACCTGACACTTCCGAAGCAAAGGCTGAAACAGTGACGTTCACGCCATAACTAGTCGCGATCTGGCCGTATGGTGGCGCCGTTTGTAATTGAACCAGAGTTCCTCACCGCGTCTGGATTATCATCAAAATCCGAGTATTGCCCTCCAGTAGGGATTGGGTTTGACATACCCGGCAGCGACGCCGTCCCACGAATTCGCTGTAAGCTTCTCGATAGTGACTGATTGCGCTTCTTCTGTTCGGCTTCCGCCAGATAGAACGCGTATCGCGAAGTGAGCATTGCCCCAACCAACAAAATAATCGCCGACACGTAAACAAAAATCATCAAAACGATGATTACGCTGACACCACCATAAATCGTAGTCGCCACACCGCTCATGTTTCTCAGATAGAAAACAAAAATCGCTTTCGAAATTTCAAACGCGGCAGCACCGGCAAGTGCGGTTGGCCAAACCTCTTTGAACCGCAACTTAGTATTCGGTAGCCACCAATACAAAGTCAGGAACACCATGAAGTTCAGCACTAAGGGAACGAACACAGCGATCCGTTGCCAAAGAACGGGGTCGCTAATAGGAGCGTCGGGAAGCCAAATTGCCGAAAGGTCCTGAATGAAAGTGATCGTTCCGGTAATAATCACCGAAGCGAACAGCAGGGTTGCGGCGCCAAACATCAAAGCGATGTCCATCATTCGTTCAGTAATGAATGAACGAGTCTTATTGATGCCCCAAATGACATTTATGCTCTTACGTATCGCGCTAAATACTTGCTGCGATACCCAAAATAGTCCGATGACTGCGACTACTCCACCAACTGCCCGTCCGTCCGAAATACTCTTAAAGAAGTTCCCAAGAAATGCATCGTCGGCTTCGGCGAGAACGGGAATCTGTTCTCTAAGTCCAGCAATCAATTGGGTCTCGAAATCTCCGACACCGAGAAATAACGAAAATACTGCTATCAACGCCAGTGAAAGTGGAAAGAGCGAGAAGAACGCGTAGTACGCAATGGCCGCCGACATATACGGACCGTTCTTTTCAAGGAACTCGTTGAAGTTACTTGAAATGAATTTGATTATTCGAACTACGGCGTTAAGCATTAGGCTACCCATTGTGCCAATTAGAGTTCACGCGGTGCAATCGTGACGATAAACGTATAAACGGGACGAACACAGAATATAATTTGGTGCGTATACGAACAGACACTCCGCCACCGCGCAATTAGCCCAGCTCGCCAGCTCGGAATGCAGTGATGTAGTTCATTGCGAAATCGTCATTGCCTTTAAGCAACTCAAGTGCGAAGCGCGCGGGGACTGAGTCGAGATCGGCGTTGAGTGATTGCTGAGCGGAGGTTGTCATGGGATCAATGATCCCAGAGTCAGCCCCGGCCTGAATCGCCAAGTATAGGAACACATCGTTAATGAGTTGTCGCTTCGGAATCCCAAACGACACATTGCTCATACCACCCGCTATATGAATTTCATCTCCGAACTCTGCTCTTATTTTCTCGATGGCCTCGAAGGCATGTTTACCGTAGTTCGCATCTACCGCGATTGGAAAATATAGAGGGTCGACGAATATGTCGCCTTTATCCATGCCTTTCGACAACGCCATTTCCACGATCCTACCGACGTTCTCAAGTCGTTCGTCAGCATCTGCCGGCATACCGACCTCGTTCGACGCCATGACCACGGCCCGAGCGTTGTGCTTCTTCGCCATATCGATCGCCTCAGGTCGCTCGAGTGCGATCGAGTTCAGCATTGGTCGTCCTAGACTTCCGCTATATGCAGACAGACCTGCTTCGATGATCTCTGAATTAGAAGAATCTATGCTCGGAGGAACCGAAGAAATCGATTCGACAAATTTGACCAGCCACTCCATCGTGGCAATCTGCTCGTGTAGCCGGTATGAAGACTCGTCGACGTTCAGATCGAGATAGTGCGAACCGGCGTTGATCTGCCGATCGACCTCGTACTTGATGTAAGCCTTGCCAGCTTCAGCCTGATCGGCATCGCCATTGGCACCCATCCACATAGCAATTTGGAAGTGTTTTAGCGTGCCCTGCTGATACGGCTGGGTGGTAGTGAAATGTTCAGGAACATGGACGAATCGCCGTTCACCATCGAGTCGGTACTTGATTGCCTCTTTACCATCTTCGAATACGTGACCACGCACCCCGCCACGCTTCACAACGCGAGTTGCGTGAATGTTCTCACCTATTACGGTGAACTGATCGGGGCTGCTGATGACTTTAGGCATTGTGTTTCACTTACTGGCTCGACCACTACTAATAATTTCTGGTCGGTATCTCAAGCTGTTGTAGCCGAGTAACGACTACCGATTATGCATTACCATGGGGATCAACGGGGCTCTGCTTAGCGTGATGGTCACGTTTGAGGAATGTATTAGCCCAGGCTGATGTGTGGCGAAGAGATGCATCGCGGAACACAACAGGGCGTTGCAGCATTTTCATCTCGTCACCAAATGGTTTAAGACGATCATAAGCGCGAATCCATATGCACTCCTGATCTAGAATTTCGCATTGACCGGCCTTCGTACCACCGCACGGTCCATTTCGTTGGCTTTTCACGCATTGGGATTCCGGGCAAAGGTAAGCGATATCTGGAAGTGAACAATCGCCGCAATCGCGACAGTGATAAACCGGAACTTTCGTCGCCTGTTCAAGTACGTGGATGATACCTGTCAATTTCTTGCTCTTATCGATCGGTCCGTAAACGATTTTTCCAGCCTTGAATCCAAAAGAGCCTTCGGTAAACACACGGTCATGAACAAACTTCCCGATTCGATACTGCAACGGTACGGTGAATCGAGACTTAACCTGGGCAGATTTGGTTTTGGAGGCGAGATACGACTTACTGACTTCGTTCGAACTCACACCAGCGTTATCACCCTGCTCGTAGTAATAGAACTCGTCTGGTTGGGCGAAGTTGATTTCTTTAGCGAATTCTTTCCAATCATTCTCGCCATATGAATCCGCCATCTCGAGGATGTTCTGGATTCGACCCAATTGCGGGCGACCTGATATGTATGCGCCTCGATAACCAATTCCTTTGAGAATCGCTATCTGCTTGGCCGCTAGCTCAGAAAAGAACGCTCGGCCTCTATCTTTCGACTTGGCCTGCTCATTCGCTATATCTCGAAGTTCGTCTGAAACCCAGACTCCAGGCACCCCCCATCGATTAAAGAATCGACCGGCTGGTGCGGTTAGGATGAATACTGATCCAATCAACGGCAATGGGATGTTGTTCGACTGGACGTATTGATACAACTCTGAAGCTTTTCGAGAGCCGTAGCCGATCTGGGTGATGGCGAATTTTGCACCAGTACGTGCTTTGAGCGCCAACTTGAAGTACTGAGTCATCAACTCACCTTCGAGTTTTTTGAACGGACTAACCGCGCAACCGGCGAAGAAATTTGTCTTCTCAAGCCGATCTTCCCGTCCAACCGATCCCCACATTTGGTTCGGCAGGCCATCGTTCATTTGCGACATTAGTTCGAGAAGCCCAACAGAATCGATATCGAACACTGGTTGGGCCTGGCCATTAAATCCGCCAGTCGGATAGTCGCCAGAAAGTGCGAGAACGTTAGAAAAACCCTGACTACCGAGTGCCCAGAGTCGACTTTCAACACCATTACGGTTGTAGTCCTTGCACGACATGTTGATCACGACATCTCGCCCACGGAAGAGAAGGTCTTGACCCAGCACTTCGGGGCGGATATGTGGATTACCTCCAGGATTGTCTGTCAAAGAAACAAAATCGACCCGGTCGAATTCGGAAAGTTCTTTGGCAAGTTCTGCCGTTTTCCTTGAAGCTTCCGCCATGAGAAGACCGCGGGAAGTTTCGATTTCGACAGATGTCAAGAATCGATCGCTATTTTCCAACATTCCGCGTAGGTTTTGAGAAGTTGAACCGATTGGTTCCAATGAAGCCCCTCTGTCTAGTCCAGTTACTTCGAAGTACAAGCCTATCGGGTCACTGTGTGGTACACACCAGTCGTTCGCAAGCCTGATACGTGAGGGATGGGGGAATTTACCAGTGGCACTCGCATTTTGAGTTCGACTAGACATCACTGCAAACTCTAAATTCGAACGTCAGTGACCTTTATTTGACGTGATCGAGCAATCCTACCGCGGGTAGAATAAACATACATTCGAAGATGTCCGTTGCCGGATAGCGGTTCCGTGTAACGTTTACGTGTAATTGAACTGTAGTGGAGAGGATCGGATCCTCAAAATCGCATGAAAACAAAGCAGCAAGTTGTAGTAATTGGGCTAGGTCGATTCGGCGGTAATGTCGCTCGTACGTTGTATCAGCTCGGTCACGACGTCATGGCAATCGACATTGATGAGGAACGCGTCCAGAATCTCATGGGTGAGGTAACGTACCCCGTGGCCGGTGACGCAACTCAGGAAGCGGTTCTCCGTGAGCTCGGCGTCCACAACTTCGACATCGGAATAGTAGCTATTGGCGCGAATGTTGAGGCCAGCATTATGGTTAGCGTATTGTTCCAAACAATGAACTTGCCGTTCATCGTTGCACGTGCACACAGCACACTTCACGGAAATACGCTACGCAGACTTGGTTGTCACCGGGTCATCCATGCTGAGGAAGAGATGGGAATCAGGCTGGCGCACAGCCTTTTCAATCCTGACGTTGAGGAATATATGGAACTTGCCGACGCGTACGGAGTCAGTCGATTACAGGTTCCTGACCGTTTCACAAATATGACGCTCGCTGAGGCTGGATTCGCAAGCGCTCGCGGTAAATATGGAATTGCGATTGTTGCGTTGAAAAGGGGCGATGAGATCACGCTCAGCCCCGATTCAGACGAACGACTTCGTGCGGGAGACGTTTTAGTAGTTGCGGGTCGAGACGAGTACATCAGTCGAATCACCAGCTAGCCGTAAAGCACACATATAACTCGCTACTAAAACATGTTTAGCGGGCAAAGTGCTAAAAGGTAAGTAGAATCTCATGCCTTTCAATCGAGTAATAGCGGTCGTCACAGACGATCCATCTGATATCAACACCGTCTCTCGGGCGGCTGACATCGTTCGAGACGATCGCGGCCACTTGTACGTCATCTATGTGATAAAAATTGAGCGAGCATTACCTCTTGATGCTGAACTCGAAGATCAGATAGCCAGGGGGGAACAGGTCCTTCACCGGTCCGAAAGGCTGGCTCGACTTCCACGCGGTGATATCGACTCTCAATTGCTTCAAGCGCGTGAAATCGGTCCTGCCGTTGTGCATGAAGCGATCGTTCGAGATGCAGATGCTATTGTTGTCGGAACTTCCTATCCGACCGAATACGGATCTTTTTCTCTCGGTAATGACGTTCCGTACATACTCGAACATGCCCCGTGTGATGTAATTTTGTGGCGGGAACACAGTGGCGCTGCACATCCCATAGCTCGAACTTCGAGGAACGGACGAGCCTAAAAGGCTGATATAACCATTACAGGTTCACAAAAAAATCAGGCAATTCAGGATTCGTACCTGCAAATATGAACGTAATAATCGTAGGGGCCGGTAATATCGGCTCATCACTCGCCCGAAAACTTAGCGATATAGGGCACAAAATTACTGTTATCGAGAAGAACCCTACGGCGATCTCGCAACTTCCTCGCGGACGAGTCGATTCGGGTGTGATGACTGTCATACACCGTGATGGGTCGACCGGCGCAGCAATGCTTGAAGCTGGAATTTCTGAAGCGGACGTGTTCATCGCCGCAACTGGTAAAGACTCACTAAACGGATTAGCCGCACAACGGGCGAAGATCATATTTCACGTAGCTCAGGTGATAACTGTCGTCGGAGACGAAGGTGCACGAACGCTCTACGATTCGCTTGGTATCAAGACGATCAATAAAGCAACGCTAGCGAGCGACAAACTCATCAGTATGCTGACAGGGGATGTGTAACGAAATATGTACCTCGTAATTGTCGGTGGCGGAAAAGTGGGCGCCCCCCTCGCATCTTCTCTCATCAATGAGGGGCACGAAGTGTTCGTGCTCGACAAGGATCCAGAAAAGGTCGCGTCACTGCAACGTGAGCTTGGGATGATCGCAACGGTCGGCGAAGCAGCATCCGTGAAAGCTTTGCAAGATGCAGGGGCCGCACGTGCAGGAGCGCTCATTGCGACCACTAGTTCGGATGAGGATAATCTAGCCGCCTGCCAGCTTGCGAGAACAAATTTCAATGTACCTCGTACGATCGCCGTAGCGCATTCACCTGAAAACGCCAGTTTGTTCGAACGAGCTGGTGTTGATCTGGTCGTTAGTACTACCGACCTCGTGTTATCTAACCTCGCTACTGCACTTCCAGCCCACCCACTGATACGGCTGATGCCAATTGCCGATCGTTCGCAGGAACTCGTCGCAATTAAATTACCCGCAGCAGGAACCGTCATAGGGCGCAGTCTTTCTGAACTTCGACTTCCTTATGGAACGAAGATCGTCCTGATAGTGACTTCAACTGGCCAGTCGAAACCGTCCAATTCCGATGCTGTGATCGAAGCCGAAGATGAAATCATTGCTTTGTCGCCTTCCAATTCGACTAATGAGCTGTGGGAGTTACTCACAGAACTGAGGTAATCATGCCGAAAACAATTGCATTTCTTGGGCCAGAAGGTACCTATACCGACGAGGCGTGCTATCTCTACGCACCAGAAGAAGATCGAATTCCTTTTGCATCTCTGAGTCTCGTGACCGGTGCACTAGAGGAAGGCAAAGTCGACGAAGCGGTGGTTCCTATAGAAAATTCGCTAGGGGGCACAGTTATCGAAGTTGTCGATTACCTAATCACCTCTAAGAATGCGCATATCACCGGCGAAATTCTTCTGCCAATTAATCATTGTCTTATTACTCGACCAGGGGTGAAACTGAGCGATATTAGAGTAGTGATGTCGAAACAGGAAGCGCTGACCCAGTGCAGAGAATTTCTTTCTAGAGAGCTGAGGTTTGCGGAACAGATACCCACGACCAGCACCGCCCTTGCAGTAACCGACCTTAAAGAGGCGGATGACCGAACAGCGGCAATTGGGCCACGTCGCTCAGCTGAACTGGCTGGATTGCCGATTCTTGTACACGGTATTCAAGATCGACAGAACAACGTGACGAGATTCGCTGTTTTAAGTTCAATTGGCGCGTCTCCTGCAGGCAGTGACAAGACATCAATTGCCTTCGATTTCGACCGTCCAGATGCACCTGGACTTGTTTACGGGGCACTTAGCCCATTCGCAGATCGTGGCATAAATCTGCTGAAAATTGAGTCGCGCCCTACCGGAAAAGGCATGGGCAACTACATATTCCTTCTCGATTTTGAAGGACAGGTCGACGAATCGCACATACAAGAAGCAATCGCTGATCTGAAGAAGCACACCTCGACGTTCAAGATCTTTGGGTCCTACCCGAGAGCCAAAGGGCTTTCGATCAGGTAGTAAAGTGTCTGTTTAGCGGGACCTCCGGCTAAAGATCTTCATCGTCTAGATCGAGATCGTCGAATCCGTCGTCATCTCGCGTCTGCGAGGCGGCTCGTCGACCTTCTGTGGCAGCGGTCGCCATTCGCTCACGGGTCGCTGAAGTAAGTTCGTCTGCCTTGTCTCGCCATTCTCGGCTTTGATCGAGTATGAATGCACGAGTCTCTTCTCCAGATTTCGGAGCGAGAATCATTCCGGCGACGAACCCACCAATACCACCCATAAGTAGCCCGAGAAGAAATCCTCCTCCGCCACTGTCTTTCTCAGCCATTACTTACCTCTGGGATCTGCATTTCGTCTCAGGGTGAGAACGAATCAACTGTAGTCCTGTATCTATATGCGTCTGTGCGCTTTACTTGTTTTCTGGATCGGCGTCCTTTGGCGCACTAGCACCGAAAAGCCGAGTAATACCTTGAAATGCGCCAACAAGACCAAGTCCCTTTGCAACTGGCTTCAGCACTGACGCAGCATCTTCAATGGCTTGGCGCGCTACTGCGACTCTACCGAACGTCTCTTCAAACCTCTCAGCGACATGTTCCATTCGGTCCATGAAACGATTCACCCGTATATAAAGGCGCAGCGAAAGAGCAGCAGCGAACAACATGACAATAAACGAAAACAGCAAGAAGACAATTAAAACAATGTCTTTTATCTGGGCTATAGTCTCGGTGAGCGTCATATGGGTCTTCAGTTCAGCGCACGTTGGCGACGGTCGAATTTTCAGTTAAATATCGACTAGGCAGTCACTCAATACTAGCAGTGAGTTGAATACAACCGCAACATTATATAGTATTTAGTTGTTAACTATTTACTTTTTATAAATCTGGCAGTGATATCGGCTGGTAATTCATTAAGTGCCTCGTTACTCACTCATTAGCGGTGATCATTACGATTCGAACACCATAGTGTGGACATATTTCGCACTATGAAGAGTCGGGACCCAGCGGGGGGTTACTTCCATATCTTCGACAAAACGCGTCATCGGGCAGAGGGGGCAAGTTTTTCTGAGTGGAACAGCCTGCAGTCCGCAGGGGGTCAGCAAACTATTCGAGAAAGTCTCGTAGCATTTTCGAGCGAGTCGGGTGGCGCAGTTTTCTGAGTGCCTTCGCCTCAATTTGGCGAATTCGTTCACGGGTAACACCAAATTCTCGACCGACTTCTTCGAGTGTACGGCTGCGCCCGTCTTCTAGACCGAACCGCAGTTGCAAAACCCGGCGCTCACGCTGGCTGATCGAATCTAGAACCGTATCGACCTGTTCCTTTAGCAACTGGTACGAGGCGGCCTCGGCAGGTGCCTGGGTATCGTGATCAGGAATAAAATCGCCGAGGGAAGAATCATTTTCCTCACCAATCGGTGTTTCAAGCGAGATCGGTTCTTGAGATATTTTCAGAATCTCTCGAACTCGCTCTGCCGACATTTCCATCTCGCTGCCAATCTCCTCGGAAGTCGGCTCTCTACCAAACTCCTGCACAAGCCGTCGACTTACCCGAAGTAACTTGTTGATCGTTTCGACCATGTGAACAGGTATTCGAATCGTGCGAGCCTGATCAGCAATTGAACGAGTAATAGCCTGTCGAATCCACCACGTAGCGTATGTACTAAATTTGTAGCCCTTGCGGTAGTCGAACTTTTCTACAGCCCGGATTAGCCCGATATTCCCCTCTTGAATTAGATCTAATAACGACATTCCGCGGCCGATGTATTTTTTGGCAACCGAAACGACCAATCGCAGATTAGCTTCCGTCAGATGGCGTTCAGAGCGTTCTGATTGATCGGCAATTCTCGAAAAATGTGCGCCAAACAAGAATTCGTAGACCCCCAATTGGCTTTTGCAGGCACTATTTGCTGCGGTGCTCGCCAGAGAGTCCAGCCAGGGGTCATCGTCCAGCGCATCCAGAGCTTCAGGAGCGACTAGTGCTGAGTCGATGGATAAATCCTTGACCATGCCCTGAGCAGCTTCAAGTTCACAGTTGAACGCATCTGAAAGGAAAGCCAATAGATCTTCGTTGTGCGGACCGTCTATCAACTCGCGTAGCTCGGGAATGCCTAGCAGTGTTCCAAGTGTGACATTTTTCGGAAGACCGATGAAACCTGCGATTGCTGAAGCAACTTCGTGCTGCGAACCCACTCGGCTAAGCAGTTCGCATGTAGTATCGGCCGAAGTCGGCATTCGACCAGTGAGTGCAGCCATCTCAGCCTGCAAATCGGAGAGCCGTCGCGAAATTTCCATACCGCGAGCAAGAAATCGCTCGTCCTGAGCCGTTAGTAGGCTGACGCGGCCGATCTCGCGCAAATACATGCGCACAGGGTCGTCTGATATTTCTGAATCTTCGACCACGGGATTGAAATTGAGTGCTGCGAAACCCTCTGACTCTTTCGAGTCCCACGTTTCCAATTCCGAAGCGCTCGATGCTACCGCACTCGAACGGAACACAGCCGGAGCCGCACGATCACCAGTATCATCATCGTCGGTTGCATAACCATCCAGATTGTTACTGCTGTTCGGCAGCAACAATTCTCCTGAGCTAACAAGATCCTGAAGTTGGTCTTCGTTGTCGGTTGTCCGGGTGGATCGTGCCATTTTTATGCCCGCCCTGTCATTACTCTTCGAAGATTCTCGTTCGGCAGGAGCGATTGATTCAAAAGCTCCTGTGCTTCCTCACCTTCCAACTCCCCAAATCGTTCGGTTTGCAGTTTTTTGATACCCCGAAAGTGCCGTTCTCTCAACCGCATCACACACTGAGTGACATCCGCGACATACCGGGCTTGATCCGACGGAGGTAGCTCACGTTCCACAAGGCGATGTGCTTTTTCCGTTAATTCATCACCGAGTTCGTGCGAAATTTCGTCGAGTGTAGATGAGGATTGCCATGCAGTAAACAAGGCCCTATTGTCGGTCTCGTGCAGAAACTCGGGTGGCATTGCCAACGCAAATTCCCGTAGATCCTCTCTCTGCAGCACTAGAGTAAGAAGATGCTCTTCAAGGGGATCACCTCCGGAACTACCAAGCACCTCGGTAACTTGTTGCGACGAAATTCGTCCCGTATCCACAAATTGCGACTTGTTTCCCCTTCTCGCAGAAGAGTTACTGCGCGACCGAGAGCGAGACAGTAAACGAGGTTTATCGACTATTGATTTGAGCCTTTGCTCGGTTACACCAACCAGTTTCGCTGTAGTCGCCCAATAACGATCCCGGTCGTAGTCGTTCGTCACGTTGTAGATCAGAGGAGCAACACTGTTTGCGAAATCAGCAATACCTTGACCAGAATCTAAATTATGAAGTTTTGACTTCGCAATGAGCAAATAATCGATCAGTGGCTCTGCAGCGTTCAGTGAAGCTCGCCAGCTATCTGGGTCAGAACGAATAGCTTCGTCTGGGTCTTTTCCGCCATCCGGACGTGCGACTTTCACTTCGAGTCCTCGACGTCGACCGGTACTGAGTTCAGCAGTTACGCCCTCAAGTGCCCGCATCGTCGCAGCCTCACCAGCGGCGTCAGAATCAAGGCACAGAACAATCGTTCCCGTGCCCCCAGCTGTTGCGTGTCGAGAGAGAGAATCCAATTGCAGGCCGGTTACCGCTGTCCCCATCGAAGCGACAACATTGGTGAAGCCGTGTTCGTGAGCAGCGATTACGTCCATGTAACCCTCAACGACTACCGCTTCGTTCGACGCCCGAATCGACTCAGCGGCCCAGTTCAAGCCATATAAAGTCGAGGATTTGTCGAACGCATCGGTTTGAGGTGTATTTAGGTACTTTGGTTCTGAACCATCAAGTGTTCGAGCTCCAAAGCCAATGATTCGGTCGCGAGCATCACGAATCTCTATCGTGAGCCGTCCCGTGAACATGTCTCGCCAAGAACCATCGTGCTTGCGTGTGATCAACCCTGCGTCACGTGCAGTTCGCGCTTGAACGTTTTTCGTCCGCAGGTGCCCTGAAAGAGTTTCCATCCCACTGGGAGCGAGACCTAGTCCACGGCGAACCGCAGTTTCAATGTCTATTCCCCTGTCAGTCAGGTATTTGAGAGTTTCTTCGCCAATAGGAGCTCTCAATCTCGAAAGAAAGTATTCCGAGGCGATTTCGTTAGCTTCAATAAGACCTGTGATTGGCTTCTTGCGGGGCTCGTTCTTGCGCTCTTCAACCTTGATCCCGGCGCGATTCGCCAGATTCTCAAGAGCTTCAACGAACGACATGTTTTCCTTCTTCATCATGAAGGAAATAACGTCGCCCCCCTCAGCGCAGGACCCAAAGCATCGCCAACTGCCAGATTCGGGGTAAATCACAAATGATGGCGAACGTTCAGAGTGGAATGGACAGAGAGCTTTAGGTTGGCGCGACGAAGTATCCAAGTCGACATAATCTGAGATGACTTGAACGATATCGGACCGGCTTTTTACCTCGTCTACTAGCGCCATATCTTAAACTCTGCGCACTCTATTGAGATACGTCTACAAACTCCTAAAGTCGATGCTACGCCTCAATCAGGAGCTCAGATTCCACACGGATTCGGATAGGTAGAACTGCTCCGAAAGTATACGGGCAGGATTTTCCCAGCGGCACTTTAACTGGGGTAATTTCGTACCATTTCTAGATCCGACCCTGAAACACACCGGCGCTAAGCCCCGGCTTTATTTGTTCAGCCATCATCATGGCAAAGTTGTCGGTCATCCCGCACACGAAGTCTGCTGCCGCTTGCTCAGCGGACCCCGAAAGTTCACGCAGCCACGCGGGGATCGATTCGGGTTTGCGACTGAAGTGTTCATATAACACTCCGACGATCGCTGCAGCCTTACGCCCTTCAACCGATGCACTGATCGGGTGATAGAAGCGTTCGAACATAAATACCCTGAGATCAGTAACAATTTTGCCAAGTTCTGGAGACATTCGAACCCATGGGCTACCGCCAATTTCACCTTCGGAGTTTTCTGAGCCCTCAACTTCAATTTCTCCTGTGCAATCCCACGAAGACTGTATGACATCTCGCACAACAACATCGACTCGCTGAGAGTGCCTGATACCCAGAGCCTCAACAGCTTCGGATGGTAAATCTTCAATCTTGATGTAGTCGGACCGCAATGCATCGAGGATGTCGTGCGCAAGATACGCAAGTGCGTCTGAAATTCTGACGATTTGAGCCTCTAGCGATAGGTTTATCACTGCTTCTTTTGAAAGGAATGAACCCTCAGGCTTCGAGTGATTGCGAATTCCGTCGATCACGTGTTCGGTCAGATTCAGCCCCTTGCCATCCTTTTCAAGCTCAGTAACTAGCCTTACAGAGTGACGACTGTGGTGGAATCCACCGGCAAGCATCTGATTCAACACACTCTCACCGATGTGGCCAAAGGGAGTGTGCCCAAGATCGTGTCCGAGGCCTATTGCTTCAACTAGATCCTCATTCAAGTTCAACCCACGAGCGATTGAACGCCCTACTTGCGACACCTCAATGACATGCGTTAGTCGTGTCGTGAAATGATCTCCCTGAGGTGCGACAAATACCTGGCTTTTGTGCTTTAGCCTGCGGAATGAGTTGGTATGTATAACTCGATCCCGATCACGCTGGAACTCAGTTCTCGTTTCTGAGGGAACCTCGGGAATGGCTCTAACCGATTCAACTGATCTCGAAGCGAAGGGCGATAAAAGCTCTTCACGTTGTTCTAAGCGCGCACGCACTGAACTTAGGTCGGGATTCTTTTTTCTAGGGATAGTGTCCATCAACTTCAAGACTATATGCGGAGTCTATTTCGGTCACCTGTCGTATAC
>JABMNN010000062.1 GCA_013204545.1 Chloroflexota bacterium
CGGCCTTCGGGAAGATGCCTCCTCCGACTCGAGCGAAAAGTGCGATTGATGATGCTCCGAAACCGAAACCGGCAATCACGTTAGGATTGCCGAAGATGAGCCAGAGCACCGAAACTCCAATGATGCCGATTCCGACAACGGTTAATCCCATCACTGCACCGGTGCTGAATGCAACCTGAAGAGCTTTGTTGAGGCCAGTCTGAGCGGCGGTTGCAGTTCGGGTGTTACCGCGAACTGCAATGTTCATGCCGATAAAGCCGGCGAGGGCAGAACCGATAGCACCAAAGATGTAGGCGATAGCTGTCCACGGTCCGTCAGACGTGACCGCTCCACCGTGAGTAAGAGAGGTGATCTTGGCGTTGTCGAGAATGTTGTAGTCGATGAACAATGCAAGGATTACAAAAATGACTACGACGAACACCGCAAGAATTGAATATTCCTTACGAATAAACGCCGAAGATCCTTCCCGAATGAGATCACCGATCGCCCGCACTTCATCATTTCCCTGAGAGTGCTTCAGCACCCGCATGGCGAGTAGGGCAGCCGCTAATAGGCCAATCCCTCCTGCTGCAATTGCAAGGTAGATCGCTTCCATTAAAATATCTCCGCAAGAAAAAACGTTCCAACTATCGCTACGTTTTGTAGCGTCGCCGGAAGGTACGTATTGAAAGTTGGAACATCAGAAAACCTATCATTTCCGTGGTTCGAACACGATTCAGTTTCGTCCAACTTTAAGTTGACCAAAGAACGCTAGCATTGGCGTAATTTGCAGTCAACGAATGCGGTGACAGATTGTGGTGCTGGAATCACTTCTACGAAATAGGCTCCAGGGTATGTCAAGTGTGCTCGGTCAATACTTGAGTCTATCTCACTCAATCCTGATCCCGAGGTGAATAACGCATAACAGATCATGTGAGGATAGAGGCATAGTTGCTGGTAAACGCTTGATCATGAGTTTGAGGCTGCGTCGCTTGTTCGGCATTTCTCATGGCGCTGTGCTAATCGGGATGTCCAAACCACTGGTGTAGAAAAAATCTGGTGGTTTGAGTTGTGACACCAATTTCGAAAATTACGGCGGTCATCGGCTATATTTTGATCAAATAACGATTATGTACGACGATTAGAATATGTAATTGAGCTGTTATTGGAATTTGACAACAAACTAGAGTTTCCTAAATTTCGACTTAGGTATTTTGTCTCTCGAAACTCATACATTCGAGACAAAGTTGATACTTTGATTGTAAAAACACTAGTTTGCGTCACGAGTATTGCAAGAACACTCGACTATACTAATCTTAGGTATATAACATAAAGATACTAATGAAAACGACTTCCTTTAAGACTCGTCACCGTGAACAATAGTTGTACGCATGTCACGCTGATGTCCTATACGCTTCATTCAAAATCGTCGACACCGTAGTGAACACTGGAGCAATTTCCATATGACCGTTAATTGGCCTTCACAGGATGATCTACTTAATTGGTTAAATTCGGACCTTAACAATTGGGGTCGATGGGGCAAAGACGATCAAAAAGGTACCCTGAACCATCTTTCCAGCGAGAAAACTCTCCATGCTCTCCGACTGGTGTCAGAAGGGGTAATTGTGAGCTGTTCCCGACCCGTGGAATTCACTGCATCGGTCGACGTGCCACGGCCACCTCAACACTTCATGGTTTCCGCAGGCGACACGTACAGAAAAGGCGAAACTGGTGATCGTCAGGTGGCGATGGATTACTTCGGAATGATCTTCCACGGTCACACGGTCACTCACATCGATAGCCTTGCTCACTTCTTTTGGGATGGTCAAACATACAACGGACGTCCGTCTAATGTGGTATCGACCGCATTGGGGGCGACCGAATTCGACGTAATGGCCGCATCAGGTGGAATAGTCACTAAAGGTGTTCTTGTGGATGCTCCTCTGCTGAGAGAAGTCGACCATATAGAGCGAGGTGATGGTGTTGGCGTTGCCGATATCGAAGCGGCTGAACGAGAACACGGTGTAAAAGTTGAACAGGGCGACGTTTTGCTATTACGAACGGGTCAATTGGGGCGTCGTGAGATCACAGGTCCCATCGATGTAAATGTCGGAGGATCTTCGGGGCCTTCTCCAGATATTCTCCCGTTTCTGCACGCGCGAGGGGTGGCTGTGATGGGATCTGACACAGGAAACGATATCAGCCCCAACCCATACGAACGGTTCTCAAACCCAGTTCATCAAGTTGGAATAGTTGGTTTGGGGATGTGGATACTCGATAACGCGTGGCTCGATGATCTTGCATTAGAGTGCAAAAAGCGTGGTAAATGGGAATTCCTGATCTCAATTCTGCCGTTGAAAATGCCCACCGTAACCGGTTCACCAGTTAACCCTGTGGCGATTTTTTAGAGCGAAACACAAAGCTGTAACGAATACAGTCGAGTTTACTCATAATGTGTGTACTCTAAAGTTCAATCGCATTTTGGACATGAGCGATGTGCTGTACATGCCCTGACTTTGTCATTTCAATGCTTAACAAATCTATCCGCCAGTCAACGTTGGTCGATTCAGTTTGTTCCAAATAACGCTGGGCTGCTGCCTGAAGACGGATAGCCTTTCTTTTCGTGATCTGTTCGATCCCTAAGCCGAATTCTTTGTTAGTTCTAGTTTTGACCTCAATAAAAACCAAAGTGGCTCCGAGTTTGGCGATGATGTCGATTTCACCCTCGCGCGTCCGAAAGTTTGTTTGTAGGATTTTGTAATCTAGATGTTCGGAGATAAACATTCGTGCGGCCGCTTCCCCAGCTCTGTCTATTCCGGGAGGTAAATTCAATTTTCCGCGGTATGAACTCAAGTTTCGTAGAGACCTAAAGGCGAAAAAACAAACGTGAATCACACACAGGGGAGTTTAACTAGCTTGCTTAGCAGAACAGCCTTGACGGGCTTGAAGCTACGTCTGTGGATCGGAGAAGCACCTAATCTTTTTAGAGCCGACAGATGAAATGCCGTTCCATATCCCTTATGCGCAGCAAATCCGTAACCGGGAAATTCCGAATCGAAAACATCCACCATCTGTCGATCCCTAGTCACTTTAGCAATAATTGAAGCCGCAGCAACACTTTGGCTTCGAGAGTCAGCTTTGATAATAGAAGTTTGTGGGATTTGCACTCCACCCAACACTATGGCGTCGATAAGCAGGTAATCTGGTCGAATATCCAGTTCGGCAATAGCACGCGACATAGCCTGCCTAGTCGCAGGGACGATCCCTATGGCGTCGATCTCATCAGCTGTGCAGGCTCCAACTCCATAGCTCAGACACCAGTTGACCAACCATGTGAATGCTCGTTGTCGCTGAGCAGCTGAAAGTAGCTTGCTGTCGTTTATGATCGATTTGTAGTTTGCCGGAACCGGTCCAGGAAGAATGGCGGCGGCGGCAACAACCGGCCCTGCCAACGTGCCTCGACCCACTTCATCTACCCCGGCCACCAAAATACGTGATCCGTTTGCAATTACGGTTTCTATCGAAAAATCAGGAAGGGTCTTTGCGGCCTTCAGCAAAAGCGTACTCCACGTAGGTTGCTGATATGAGCTCCGGTCTTAATACACAAGCCAAGCGTCCCCTAAGTTCAGAACATACCGCTTACATCAGGGGAATTAGACAGTGATGGTAGAAGACTCTTCAGAGATCGGAGTTGCCAAGTTGGGAAGCGAGGTCTCGATAAGTCCGCCACCGATCACAACGTCATCCTGATAGAAAACAACAGCCTGTCCCGGTGTGATCGCCCTGACTGGCTGCTCAAACTCAATTTCGGCTCCGCTAGATAAGGCCCGGATTTTCGCAGACGTATTCTTGCCATTGTAACGAATACGCGCCTCTGCATGGATTGGCTCGACTGGGGCAGATCCTGAAATCCAATTAACCCCGGAAGCGTAAAGCCGAGTCTTCATCAAATTTTCAGCGGGTCCGATCGTAACCTGACCTGACTCAGCGTTGATATTGGTTACGTACATCGGACGTGGCGTGCTATTGAGAATCGGAATCCCCTTGCGCTGACCGATAGTGAATCCGTGTATGCCCTCGTGAACGCCGAGAACCTTGCCATCCGCATCAATGATGTCTCCATGCACTTTTGTTTTGAGGCGCGGTTCGATGAAACGGTTGTAATCGCCGTCAGGGATGAAACAGATGTCTTGAGAATCGGGCTTGTCAGCGATAGAAAGACCGAGTTCCCGAGCAACCTCCCTAATCTGATCCTTCGAGTAATCACCGATTGGAAGAGCTAATTTGGAGAGTTGTTGCTGATTTAGTGTGTAGAGAACGTAAGACTGATCCTTTTGTGGGTCAGTTCCAGCCAACAAACTGTACTGGCCGTTTCGTTCTTTAATCCGCGCGTAATGACCTGTAGCCACAACATCGGCGTCCATGAGTTCGGCGCGCCGAATTAGGAAATCGAATTTTAAGCGATCGTTGCAGGCCAAACAGGGATGTGGAGTTCGTCCTCGTTCATACTCACCCACAAAGTAATCAATAACATGCTTCTGGAATTCTTCTTCGAAGTTAAGGAAGTAATGCTTAGCACCAATTTTCCGGCAGACAGCACGGGCATCTTCGACGTCTTCCAATGAACAACACGACTTGTTGAGTCGAGCGACTTTTTCATTTGGTGCGTTGAAAAGCCGCATGGTTACACCGACGACATCGTAGCCGTCTTGGGCGAGTAATGCAGCGGCTACTGATGAATCTACCCCACCACTCATTGCAACCACAGCACGTTTTTTCTTGTATTGAACTTGCGCCATAAATTCAGATTACCAAATCTTCGTTAGTTAACTGCTATCAAGCGTTAGTAGAATTGTTCAGAATTGGTTAACAGGAACCACGTTGATTGCGACTATAATTTATAGCGATGGACGATATAACAAAAACAATACACATCGCTACTAATGAAGAAATCGCTCGTGCGGCGGTGGATGAAGCATCGGAGAAACTCGGCTCTGACATCGTTCTCCTCGACACTAAAGGGATCTGCAGTTTTGCTGATTATTTTGTGATTGTTAGTGGAGAGACAGATCGCCATCTCGAATCGATGGCTGAAGACATTAGCCGACGTTCACGTAAGATGGGCGTTCACACGACTCACCGTGAAGGATCAGGCGGAGGAGGGTGGTTATTGATCGATTTTACCGGCGTCGTAGTCCACCTGTTCACCCGGGAACAGCGTGACCGCTATGGACTCGAACAGTTGTGGTCACGAGCTACTGAAATCGTCAGAGTTCAATAGATGTTACGATCCAGTGAAATGTCCCGAGCTTCAATCTTCGGGTTCATAACCTAGATCGCACCGAAGCTTCGAAGGTACCTGCTGGACTTATGCACTAGAGCAGATGAATCTGCCCTGTGCTAAAAATGCCCTGTTTACTCTACGATCCATGGCTGGGTAGCTCGGTCGTAGGAAATTAGCTCAGAGTCGTTGAAGAACAGAGCGACTTCACGTGCAGCGTCATCAGCATTCGCCGAGCCGTGAATCAGATTTCGTCCCATGTCGACACCGAAATCACCGCGGATTGTTCCAGGCGCAGAATCAGCAGGATTAGTTGCTCCCATAATCTTCCGAGTAGTTGAAATCGCGCTTGGACCTTCGAGGCAGATCGCCACAACAGGGGAAGATGTTATGAACCCTACGAGCCCAGCATAGAAGGGTTTGCCTTTGTGCTCGCCGTAGTGAGTGCCGGCCAGTTCATCTGAAATTTGCATCAACTTCAATCCGATGATCTGCATACCTGTGCGCTCAAGGCGGCTAATAATTTCACCTGCAAGTCCGCGTTGTACACCGTCAGGTTTTACCAGTACGAGTGTTCGTTCCGTTGTCATTTCATCTCCCAAGAGTAATTACAGGAATTGTGTCTATTGATTGTGTCGTGAAAATCCTAGACTTGTACGTGGAATGAACCCAAATTCGCTACTTTGCTGGATTCGGTTCGGTAATTGAAGGAGGTCGGGCATAGATTGGACGCAACTCTTTGTATGGTGTCGAGTGCCCTGCATCGAATTTGACTTGGGCGATGTCAAGAACGGAGTTTGGGTCTCGTGTTGGGGTTGTTTGATCACGAAAATGAGATTTGTCGACAATGCTAGCCATCAATGCGTATGCCTCACCGCAAAGAATGGAGTTAGGTTCTATTTGTAAAGCCAGTTTGTCTGGTGTGAGTACGCCGGTCGAAGGACATACATCTATAAAATGACGTGTCCACGACACCTCATTACGCCCAGCTGGGAGCAATGTATAAACGGGATACTCTGAACTTAAGAGACTAGAAAAAGGATGTAACTCAATGTCGTGAGTCGGTAGTCCAATAATAGGGAGGTGATTGGCTACTGCAAGGCCAAGCGCCACGCTAATACCAACTCTGACTGCACTGAACCCACCAGGACCGAGTGCAACAGCAATATGGGTCACGTCTTTTGCCGTAAGCGATAGTTCGGCAAGCGAGTCAACGACTGCTGGCATGAGTTCACGACCGTGATTATGATCCGAACGCCAACTCCGCGTTGCTCGATTGCCAGTGATATCCATCGCACCGACCCCGGCGAATCGAGTCGAAGTGTCGATTGATATTAGGATCAATTTTCCGATTTACCTGATTGTTCGCGTTTCGATGGGTAATTCAATCCGACAGCCGCGTCTAACGCTTCATATACAGCCGCCGAACGGCTTAGCAGACCAGCAGAACGTGGGCCCGTCGGAGTGAACGTAATGAGTCGTTGTTCATCATGATCACCGTTATCTAGTTTCAGGAACAAAACGTCCTCTGGCAATGCATTTGCCCCGACTTCCGGCCACTCAATTACTAGGGCGCCGTCAGGCAACCGTTCTTCCAAAGCTAGCTCTTCAACTTCGTCCTCTGAAGTGAGCCGGTATAGATCACAGTGGCTGAGGTGAATTCGTCCCGGATACTCATTGACGATCACGAATGTAGGACTTCGTGCCGCTATCGGACTCTCAATTGCGTCGGCCATTCCGTGAACGAGACGGGTTTTTCCTGCGCCAAGGTCGCCTGAAAGTAACACTGTGTCGCCAATCCGCAGTGCATGCCCGATCGATTTGCCGATTCTGACAGTATCTTCCTCCGAGTCGGAAACCAGTAGGAGTGCTGGGCTAGGCGCACCAGTTAGGGTGACATCAGCCATTTAGATGATCCCAACCTTTACGGATAGGTTCGTGCAAATTGCCCTTCTCATCGACCACAATTACTTGTGCACCAGTCGACCCGTCACCTGTGACTCGTCCGACGACACTAAACTCGACTTTCTTAGCTGTTAGATTTTCTACAACTGATTCTGGAGCGGTGAATGCAAGTTCGTAGTCCTCGCCTCCGCTGAGTGCGAGTGTAATTGATCTAGCGCCGAACAAGAGCATCATCTCATCAACAATTGGAATGTTGGCCATGTTAACCGTTATCTCCACGTTGCTGAGCTTCGCAATTTTTTCGAGATCGCCCACGAGACCGTCGCTAATGTCCATGCCGCAACGAACACCAAATGCAACGAGTTTATTGCCGACCTCGATTCGTGGAACTGGACGAAAGTGTCGGTCGATGAGAATTTCCCCACTAGGGTTGGTTTCACCGCTGAGTAGAACCTCGAGTCCACCTGCTGAACCACCCAGAGGACCTGTTACACAAACTAAATCGTCTAGCTTCGCTTCACTTCGTAAGAGACATATTGGTACACCTGATGCATTGATTGACGGGTGACCGGTCAACGCCATGTTTACGAACATGATTGGCGACGACACGACATCTCCCCCAACAATCTGACCGCCGAACAGTTCAAAAGCCTCATTCATGCCAGAGTACAACTCCGCAAAGGTGTCGGCCGAAGCAGCCGGAGGAACACCTAGGGTTACGAGCGCACTGTCAGGAATTCCGCCCATCGCTGCGATATCGCTAAGATTGGAGACAGCGCACTTCCACCCAATGTCGTGCCAACGCTCATCGATCGATCGAAAATGGACTCCGTCGACCATCGCGTCCGTGGTAAGTAGAGTCTGCCCGAAAGGTGTCGATACAACCGCAGCATCATCGCCGATTCCGATGAGAATCGACTCGGAATTTTCAACATTAGACGATGCGCCAACTTCGGCAAGCCGAGCAATAAGCTCAAACTCGGTCATGTGATCGCTGTGTTTGTTCTTAGAAGAATCCATACTGGATCCAATTATATTGGGAATACTGCCTTTTCTTCAGCAATATGGCCTCAATCACCCAAAAACAGTTTTGATTGCCGCCTATAATTTGTCTTGAATCGGAAATCTAGTGCGATTAATCAATTACTAAGGAGACGTTCGTGCCAATAGTAAACATAGCGTTATATGCTGGCCGTACCGCCGAACAGAAGGCCGCTCTAGCGAAGGCGATTACGAAAGCCATTTCCGAAACGGCAGGAGTGCCAGATTCAGCCACCACCATAGTTTTCCAAGATGTCGAAAAGTCCAATTGGGCGGTTGGCGGCGTTATGGCTTCAGAAAGCTAGGACTTCTTATTTAGGTAAGAAATTCGAGCTAACAGGGCTTATTGCTGTTTCTCACTCGGTGATCGTTTGCTAGATTTGGCGACATTAATCAGCCGGATGCGACATTCAAGGTCGTATTCGGCGCGCTGGCACTTCGTTGCTCTTTTTGTTTAGCGGGTTCTCCATGTAGAAATCGCTACTGAGTTCTTTCTGCCGCTTTGACCGTCTATTGGTACACAACAGAATTGGAACTCGAATATGTCTGACCCCGGTAATGTCGCTTGGATGCTGACCGCGTCAGCGTTGGTTTTACTTATGACCCCCGGTCTTGCTTTCTTCTACGGCGGATTAGTCCGTGGGAAGAACGTTATATCGACGATGATGTATAGCTACGTCTCTATGGGCGTTGTTAGCGTGCTGTGGGTGTTATGGGGATACAGTCTGGCATTTGGTGCAGGTGGAGATTTCATAGGGAATTTCGACTTTGTCGGATTCCGAGATGTTTCAGCAGAGGGCGTTGATGGCGGAATATCTCCAATGCTATTTGCCATATTTCAGATGATGTTTGCAATCATCACTCCGGCTTTAGTGACCGGTGCCTTCGCAGAGCGGTTCAAATTCACCACTTACATCGTGTTCCTTTTCATTTGGGTAACGGTGGTTTATGTGCCAGTAGTTCACTGGGTTTGGGCCCCTGATGGCTGGATCGCGGGTATTGGAGCCCTCGATTTTGCAGGCGGAATAGTCGTTCACGCCTCGGCGGGTATAGCAGCAATAGTGGTGGCGAGGATTATTGGGTCGAGGCGTCAAGTCGAGCGCGGTATTGAGCCTCACAACGTTCCATATGTTCTATTGGGAACAGGGCTGCTCTGGTTTGGATGGTTTGGGTTCAATGCCGGATCTGGTCTACTTGCCGATAGCGTCGCTGTTACCGCTTTTTTGGTGACCAACACATCGGCTGCTGTAGCTGGACTCGTGTGGATGATTCTTGAATTCAAGTCGACAGGACGTACCAGCGGTGTTGGATTTGCTACAGGCGCCATCGCAGGACTTGCGTCAATCACACCAGCAGCCGGGTTTGTTGGCCCGATGGGAGCATTTGGGATTGGGATCGTCGGCAGCATCGCTGCTTACTCAGCGGTCAAGCTGATGTCGAAAACCAGAATCGATGATGCTTTGGAAGTATTTGCTGTTCACGGCGTAGGTGGAATATGGGGTTCGATTGCAACAGGAATTTTCGCTGTACAACTGTCCGATGAGAACGGTGTCCTCCAAAACGTTGGTCTGATCAACGGAGAAACCGGATTGCTCTGGGCAAACTTTAGAGCGGTTGCGGCAGTTGCAGCTTATTCAGGTGTGTTGACGTTTGTAATTTTGAAAATCCTCGACGTTCTTCCTGGCCTAGGCCTTAGGGTCACTATTGAGCAAGAAGATCTTGGTCTAGACATCACGCTGCATGGTGAGCGTGGCTATGTCGGTGATGGAGCCGACTAATCGAACTGATCGATTCGTCGTTCACCTAGCATTTTGTGGTGGACGGCGAATCAGTTATTACTTACCGCATGAAACTGCGGGAATGAATGAGGTGACTTAGGCATGATAAAAATCGAAGCTATCGTTCGCCCCGATCGTATCAACATCATTATTGATGCACTGGACGCAGTTGGATGTCGTGGATTCCACGTTCAAAACGTTAACGGGCGTGGTCAACAGCAGGGCGTTGAAGTATTTACTGGTCGAGGAGCCACCACCGCTACGAGAACATCGCTTCCAAAAGCGTTGATTACTACGGTGATTCCAGACGAAGACAAAGAAATAATTATCGAAGCCATTTTGACAGCTGCCAAAAGTTCTGAAAAAGGTGCCATAGGTGACGGTAAAATCTTTGTAACTCAAGTTTTGGAAGTAATCAGAGTCCGAACCGGTGAACGGAACGAATCTGCCCTTTAGCAGATTGTTATTGGCTACTTCAACTTGTCATGTTTGACTGTCTATGGGGAAGAGGAAATTTCTCGCAGAGAAGTCAGACCCGTCGTGGTATTTTGAACGATTCTCCAGTGAATCAGCCAAAAAAGAATCGACAAGTGAACTCGACTCATGGCTATACAGAGTAAAATTGCCGTTGACACTGTCGATGGGCTCCGATTGAATTGTTAATAGCGACGGGCTAGCTCAATTGGCAGAGCAAGTGACTCTTAATCACTAGGTTCGGGGTTCAAGTCCCCGGCCCGTCACCATTTTAAGCCTTTTATGTTCAACTCAAAGGCATCAAGCAAGGTCGCTACCGCCATCCGGCAACTAAGCAACCCGTGGTTATAATCGAGCCGGGGTCTAGGCAATGTTGAAAATACCCATGATCACCGCCAGTCTTAGGGGGTGATCTTCGGCTGTCTCCGCTGGATTTAGTTATGACACTTCGAACTCTGATCTATACCTTCAGAACGCCGGTATCGTAGAGAAGATTTGTAACATCTAATTGGGAGTCGAATTTCAGAACACTTGGTTACTCGAGAACCCGTAGAAGAATCGTACATTCGGACGATGTGAACTGATTGTTTGTGCGTTGCTACTCGCCAATTCCATAAGTGATCAATCAACAGACATCTATTTCTCTGGCCTGAAAATGTGCATCCGTCTAACTTGATCCCGTATCGAAACTAGTTGGAACCTGATTTCTGACAGAACTTAACATTAGCCAACGCACCCTCCAGAAACCGTATCTGATCTTCATTTTCCAAACTGCGAAATCACTGAACTCGGTAATGTGATTGGAATGTGATCGCTGGGCAGATTAGTAGTCGCTAGATTTAACGTTTACATAGGGGCCAATGTGTTTCTCGGGCTCAGTTACGTGCCCTCGAAGTAAACTACCCGTATGCAATTTCCGAGGGGAGTATCGAGTTCAAGAGCCGTTGAAGAGAGTATATGTTGGGTCATATCTGTAGGTGTGACAAAGTGACTAGAAGTACTGGCAGAAGAAGGTTATTACATGTTGTGGAGTTCGTCTTTCGTAAATGCTGATCATGGTTGGTGCGATCTACGACTGTATTTACCGAATTGATACGTAAACTCTGATCGAATTGCGAGTAATCTGCGAATAGACTTGAACAGATTCATTACTTTCGTTAATCAGCTTTAACAGCAAAAGTAACTTTTCACCACGAGTTATCGAGTGTCTCAAACCAGCAAAATCGAAATACCATCTGCCCTAATTGACGCAATTAACGGGCTTGCTGATGCTGCATTTTTAGTCGCGGACGACGGCGTTATCCTCGCCGTTAATTCGGCAGCTGCCAAAATGTTTGACTACTCAGAGAGTCAGCTTGTTGGCAGTCAAGTCGATGAGTTAATGCCATCGGCGGCGCGCGAATATCACCATGGTGTTCGAACTGGTGCTGTGGCTGATAGGCGCCCGCGACATTTTACTTCCGGTGCGACCTTCGAGTGCGAGAGGCGTGGCGGTGATCGCTTCCATGCCGACATCATGCTGTCTCCAACTGAGATCGACAGCGTTCCCATGACATGGGCGGTCGTGCGCGATCTGGATCGACCATCGCCTATGGACGAGGGGCGACGACAGGCACTCGACACACTTGATGCCATAGGGTACATGACCGCCTCAACCTTCGACTTGAGTAACGATTTTTCGAAAGTTGCAGACCGGATAAAAGAGATCATTCCTCATGACCGAATGTCGGTGATGTTGATCTATGAAGAAGATCCGAAAATGGTCGAAGTAGCCTTTCTTTCAGGCGAGGTCCAATCGGGATACGAACAGGGAGCATTGGTTCCACTTGTAGATTCGGCCACCAGTTGGGTCGTGAAATCCCGTAGCGTCACTTCTTTCACCGCCAAGAATGCCAGATTTTCGCCTCCTGGGATGCAGGCAGGGTTCAAGCAAGGTTTAATCGAAGGTTTCGGTGTTCCGTTATTTGATGGTGATGACGTAATCGGGATGTTGGGACTTGGGACGAGAAACCCGCAGGGATTTTCAGAGTTCCAACGTGGTTTGATTGAGCGTATGGCCCGCCACCTCAGCGTTGCGGTGATGAACCAGCGTATGCGGGCGAGGTTACACAGCCAATCCGATCAGCTCAAGGCTATTGGCGAGATCGCTAGAGTCGTATCTTCAACAACGGATTTGAACAGTGCTTTTACTTCGGTGAGCGCGTTGATAGCACGTCAAGTTTCTTACGACCGCCTTTCGGTTTATAGCGTGAATCTTGATCTCGGATTAATCACGGGAATATTTTCCGGTGGAGAAAAATTACCCGGTTTCGACAAGACCATCCATCAGCTACCAGATAAGGGAGTTCAATCGTTCAAAGAGTTGTTTAGCAGTGGCAAACCGACGGTGTTTGATCGCGAAGTAATTGCAAAGACGGCTGAGTCACAGGCGTCGTTCGTTCCGTATCGAGATGCTGGATACAACTGGACACTGGTCGTTCCATTGGCCGTGAGCCAGCATCCTGTCGGATTCATTGCTTTTGCCCGTAAAGCGAAAGTGGGTTTTAGTGATCGGGAAATTACGATAGCGTCGCAGATTGGAGACCAACTGGCTGGTTCCGTGTCTAATGCGTTCCAACGGAGTCGGTTGACTAAAGAGTTTGAAGTAGACGCAACCCTGATAGAAATTGGCAGAATTATTGGTTCGACACTGGATTTAAAATCTAGTAAAGACCAGCTTGGACCTCTGATTCGTAGCCTAGTCGATAGCAATTCTATGATTGTGTCGAGCATCACTGAGGATGGACGGCACTTAAGAATTAACTTTATTGACTACGCGAGTGTTGTGCATGAGTCTGATTTCTCTGAAGGGTCTGTCCATCCCATAAAAGGGACGACCGCTGAGAAAATACTCCAGACTCGTCGACCAATTATCGTCAATGTTGAGAGTGGCGCAGAGTTCATATCGAAGTTCCCTGGTGCTGGGCCTGCGCATGCAACCGATGGACTCGTTTCAGTAATGAACATTCCACTGATTACTAACGATGCGATTTTTGGGTTCTTGACATTTCGGTCAGTAATTCCGCAGTTCTATTTAGACGCAACTGTTGAAATAGCGGAAAAAATAGGTGCTCAACTCGCGAGTTCCGTGGCCTTTTCTGAACTACGTCTGCGCGACGTATTTCTTGAAAAAGAACGTTCAGTACTCGCATCAATTGGTGCTTTGATGGGAGCGTCAATTGACTTGTCTGAAGTGTGGAGTCAGTTCGCCGAAAAGTTAACTGAAATTCTTTCGTTTGACTATATCTCGCTTGCGAAAATCGATCGCGTCGCAGGTCAAATGGAGTCACTTTATTATTGGTGGTCAACCGAGGAACAACGTTTCGGGCGATCACCCGGAGATGTTTACTCGATTAAAGACACTTTAGCTGAGGAACTAATATCGACAAATCACGGTCTACTATTTTCCTTTGATTCTTCAACTAGCTGGAAAAGTCGATATCCGGGTTCTCACCCGACATCAAATGACAATCCGGTGCGTTCTGTTCTAGGAATCCCGCTTGTTTGGGGAGGTGAAACGGTTGCAGTGATGTTCATTCACTCTCTGAAAGTGAACGGATTTAGCCCAATAAATCTACGTCTTGCTGAGCGAGTTGCCACCTATCTTGCTGGCCCTGTCGCAGGCAGCATCTTACGCAGGCGAGAAGTAGAAGTGGCAACGGAAAACGAGATTCTCACCAGAATAGGATCCGTGATGGGCTCCGTTATCGATATCGATGATGCATGGCCAACCGTGATTGATCTCATTGATGAACTTGTCGAATGTCACCGAATCAACCTCGTTTCGATAAATCACTCATCTTCAAAAGCAACTGTCATCTACGACAGTTGGAACTACGGTGATTACGCCCAGTTATCTCGCCTCGGAATCACATACGATCTGACTGGGAGTTTAGCTGGTCGGGTGGTAGAGACGACCACTGGACTGATTGTCAACACCGAATCCACGAACAAGCTTCGTGAGCAATTTTCCGGCTCGTTAAACCTCGATGGAAATATATCGACCGAATCGAATATGGGGATTCCGCTGATTTGGGGTGGAGATGTAGTCGCTGTTCTATTTATCGGTCACTTTGTAGCTGGAAATTATGATCAACAAAATCTACGTCTCGCCGAGCGAGTTGCCACCTATCTTGCCGGCCCTGTCGCAGGCAGCATCTTACGTAGGCGAGAAGCAGAACTGGCAAATGAAAACGAAATTCTTGCCAGAATTGGATTAGAGATGGGGGCAGCCCTCGATCTGGCCGATGCCTGGCCCGGTGTTGTCGAACTTGTGGGCAAGCTCATAAAGTTCGATCGGCTCTCTCTTGTTTCGATCGACCATGAACACGAAACGGGCACATTTATTTTCGACAGTTTGGAGCAAGACGATCCCTACGTTGAGGGATTTCTTGGAATGTCATATAAATTGGGCGGGACCATGACTGAAGCTCTTGTTACGAGTCGACGTGGTTTAGCAACCGGTGACGAGACATCGGATCAGCGTATTCAGAAATACCCCGGAGTGATTCACAACAGTTTAATTGAACCAGACGCGTTCCCGTCACTGCTAATGATTCCATTGATTTGGGGGGGCAAAGTTGTAGCTGTATTGTCCATTGGTGATCATGGTTTTGGTAAGTATCACGAAAGCGATTTGATCTTGGGAAACCAGATTGCTTCTCAGATCGCAGGTTCGGTGGCGGGGAACATTTTGCGAATGCAGGATGCAGAGTTCGCTTTTGAGCAAGAAATTCTTAGTAAAATTGGATCAGAAATGGGTGCTGTCATTGACCTCAATGACGCGTGGCCTACCGTTGGTGAACTAATCGGAAATCTTATCGAGTTCGATCGAATTAACCTATCGACGATAGATCAAGAATCAGCGACAGCAACTATCGTGTTCGACAGTTGGCAGAATGACCATCGAACTGACATGTCACGTCTTGGCGGCCACTACAGTCTTTCCGAAAGCGTAACGGGTGTTGTAGTTGAGACCGCAACCGGATTAGTCACTAATGTGGAGACGACCGAAGAACTTCTTGAAAAATATCCAGGTGCATTGACCTACGATCGAAATTTATCCTCCAAGTCGAACATATCGGTTCCATTGAAATGGGGTGGGAATGTTGTGGCTGTCCTGTTTATTGGGCACCAACAGATCGGAATCTATGACGAAAATGATCTTGCTATAGGGGTTCGGATCGCTGCGCAGATCGCTGGGTCTGTGTCGGGAAGTATCCTGCGCACCGCAGAAAATGCCATTGCACAAGAGCATGAGGTGCTAGCAAAAATCGGGACGGTAATGTCTGCAGCGCTCGAGTTGGACGCTGTCTGGGATGAATTTTCGGATTTGGTTTCAACGTTACTCGGATTCGATAGACTCTATCTAGTCTCGATTGACGAGATTACACAAACAGCAGCTGTTCTGCATGACCGCTGGTTCATCAAGCCAATCATAGAATTTTCGAGTAACGGAGAGTCCTATGACCTAAAGGGCACAGTTGCCGGACACGTGGCACACGTCAACCTCAGCGTGGAATACTCTTTTGAATACCCCGACGAAGTTCGTGCCAAATTTCCTGGGGCATTTAATTTGTCTGTTCAGTACCCGTTTATGTCGAATATGGCGGTTCCATTGTCTTGGGGGGGCAGGGTTGTGGCTGTGTTGTTCTTCTGTGATCTTGACAGTCGACAATACGGAGGAAAAACGGTAAAACTGGCAGAGCGAATTACTTCACAAATCGCTGGACCTGTGGCTGGAAGTCTTTTGCGAGAGCGTGAAGTAATAATTCTACGAGAAAGATCTATGCTCGTCAGGATCTTAGAATATGTGGGAGCTGCAGAATCGTTCGGTGAGGTTTTTGACGATTTCGCTAGTGATATTGGTCAATTCTTATATTTTGATGCAATTGGGTTTATAGAAATTGATCATGCCAGAAAAATCATTCAGCCATCATTGATAAATTACCGCGAGGGTGCCGAGAAGTCTTATGACACTTCTTCCACTGTAATTCCGTTAGCCGGAACTATGACCGAACAGGTTGTAAACACTTCACGTACGGTTAGTTTTAGTTACTCGGACGTGGCAGAAATCAGAGCTAAATACCCCGGTTCGACAATGACCGGTCAAGATATACCACGATCATCTTTGACGGTGCCAATTCGATCAAGTGATCGAGTTGAGGCTTGTCTCTGGTTTAGTCGCATCGATGGAAGTGATTACTCCAAAGATGAGATCGAGTTTGCAGAGCGAATCGCTTCTCAGATTGCTGGTCCTGTTGCTCGTACATTGATTCGTAAAAAAATCACATCACTGGCACGTGAACGAACCGGTCTAGCCAACATCGGCGAACTGATGATTGGTGCGCCAGATATCGGATCGGTATTTGCCGAGTTTTTGAGTCAGATGCGCGAGTTACTGCGGTTCGACGCGTTGACGTTCATGGAGATTAATCATGCCCGGAAAGTGGTTGAGCGCCGACACATATTTCTAGATCCTGAAGTGGATCACAAGTATGCATTTCAACCTAGAACCTTCCAGCTAGAAGGAACGATTGCCCAGAAAGTTGCATCAACAAAAGTGGGAGTGCTGCAACGCACCGATACTAATGGGAAAACCAAAAGTAACACCAAACCTAGATCTATGACCGCTACGCCATATGTACCGCGTTCCTCGATAATGGTTCCTCTTCTTTGGGGCGATGAAGTAGTTATGACCTTGTGGGTGGCTCGCGATTCGGAAGAAATGTTCGATAGCGAAGATTTTTCACTGATGGTGAGAATCGCGTCTCAGATTGCTGGTCCCGTAGCGGGAACGGTAATGAATCGCCGTGAACTTGACGTCGAGGATGAACGCCGCCGCAGAGAGATAGCGGAATTAAAAGTTACTGCTCTTTCTGAGCTTAGTGAGACTAAGAGTAATTTTGTCAGTGCTATGTCACACGAGTTGCGGACACCATTGACCAGTATCGTCGCATTCGCAGATATTTTGACCAGAAATCCTCAAACTGAGTTTGCAGACAGAGACATAAAACAGATTAAGGTTATTCAACGCAACGCACGACGGTTGGAAGGAATGATCAACGAGCTTCTGGATCTGTCGAGAATGGAATCAGGAAAATTCGAAATATTCCGTGCGTCCTTCGATTTCGTATCTATGATCGCAGAATGCCTGGAAAGTGCAGAACCACAGTTCCAAGCTCTTTCGCAAACGATCCACTGCGAGATGCTTGACGAGGTATTACCCGTCAACGGAGATCGAGGACGATTACTGCAAGTGGTAAATAACTTGTTGAATAATGCGTCGAAATTTTCACCAAAGGGCACCGATATCAACCTGACTGTAATTGAATCAAACGAGTGGCTAACCGTCGAGGTCCGAGACCAAGGTCCCGGTATCTTTGAAGAGAAACCAGATCAACTATTTGAAATGTTTTACCGCACGGACAATGAGTTGACACGCCGCGTTCCGGGAACCGGAATAGGTCTCCACATTTCGAAACGGATTGTCGATGAGCACGGTGGCGAGATTAAACTGAGCAATCGAAAAGACAGATCTGGCACGGTGGTTTCGTTCAGTATTCCCATGGTGGCTAACTTTTCTAACTAATTGAGGGCGATCGATGTCTGTTGATTACTAAGACGTAATTGCCTCCTAGTAATTGCAGTGACGTTTAAACCGCTTCAAGTCAGATAGTTTTTTAGGAAGATCTAAGATTTGTTCTGGGCGAACCCTGTGCTTTCTTGTTAACTCTGGGAATTACACCGCCTGAGATAGCGAGAGTTATGAGAGCCGCTTTCTAGTCAGACGAATCGGATTTCACGACAACGGAAGTGAATGGGTATTAGCACGTCTGGTTATTGTCGAGCTTCCGTCTGAATATGCTCCGGCAACAGCGCTACGACACAAAGTAGCCGTTTTACGGAACCTTACGGTCGGAAGGAAATAGAAGTTGGTATCGATGCCACCATCAGTGAATAACGCATCCGCTGGTCATTCGTCATTCAGGCAGACAACCAACGGATGCGTGTGCCACCGCTAATCTGAGTCGTTCTCCACACTTTCATATAGTTCTTGCACTTTTTTGTGATCTTCGGACTTGTGCGGTAGCAAAGGCGGGAGTTTGCCTTTTCGCATCGCCGCAATCCCGATTGGTGCAAGATCGAGAAGGCGTGGAAGATTTGTCCAACCAGCCGAATCTATGGCAAGTCGTGTTTCGTCGAGTCGACCATTCTTCTTGACGGAATTGTAGAACGATTCGGTGTGTCTGTAGCCAGCCGTATTTGTGTTACCCGTTTGGATTGCTGCCTCTCGCATCTCCATGATGCGATCCATTGGGGCTACTTCCTTCGGGCAGACCTCAACACATTTCATGCAACGAGTACAATCCCACATGCCGCCTTCGGTGTTGTTAAGCATGTTGAGTCGCTGGTCGGCCGTTGAGTCGCGGGGGTCTTCTACGAATCGCCATGCTTTCGCCAACGCCGCAGGGCCCATGAAAGTCGGATCGACTTCGAGAACTGTGCAGTCAGAAAAACAACAACCACACATGATGCAGTTCACTGCAGTCAGCAAATTACTCATCGACTTGTTGCTGGCGATACGCTCAAACTCAGGTTCAGGCCCCGATGTTGTCAGATACGGGTTTACCGAGCGGATTTTGTCCCAAAAAGGCTGGAAGTCAGCGACAAGGTCTTTGACGGTTGGGAGATTTCCAACAGGTTGAACAGTGATTGTCCCACCGTCTTCTGCCAATTCGACAAGCCGAGTTTTACACCCTAATGCCGCAGAACCGTTGATTTTCATTGCACAGGAACCACAGATCGATGATCGACACGAATAGCGCATAGCTACAGTTCCGTCGACCTCTTCGTGAATCTTTATGATCGCGTCTAGAACAGTTGCGACTTCGCTGATTTCAATTGTGTATTCCTGAAATATGGCAATGGGTGTCGCAGTTTCCGGATCGAATCTCTGAAGGCGTATTGTGATGTTCATTAGTACACTCGTTCCACTGGTTCCCAACGAGTTATATCGACTGGACTGGTGTCCATCCTCGGGGTGTCTTCGGTTTGGTAGGCGAGAGTGTGCTTCAGCCAATTTTCATCGTCACGAGTCTTTAGATCGGTTCGATTGTGAGCGCCACGGCTTTCTGTGCGCATTAGCCCGCCGGCGACAATCGCCTCGGCACAGTCGACCATGTTTTCTAGCTGAAGCACGGACATTAGATCGATATTGAAAACTTTGCCTTTATTATCGACTGAAACGGTTGGTAGTTTCATTTTGACCTCTGCCACTTTCGCCGCAGCCGATTCCATACCAGTTTGATCACGGAACACCGCCATGTTCTTGTCCATCTCGAGCGCAAGCTCTCGGCGTACAGCAGCGGCACGTGGTCCACGGGGGCGATCAAGAATTTCCTGAAGCCGTTTAGATTCGGAGTTTTTGACTGATTCATCGCCGACTGAACGCTCTGCTTCGGTTTTGATGAACTTCACCGCACCAGCGGCAGCTCGTCGGCCGAACAGCACTGCTTCAAGTAGTGAATTGGCTCCGAGTCTGTTTGCACCATGAATACTCACACAGGCTGCTTCTCCGGCTGCAAATAGCCCAGGTATCTCGGTTCGACCATTTACATCAGCTTTGATTCCTCCCATGTTGTAGTGCATACCGGGGCGAATTTTAGCTGGAGTTTCGGCGAGGTCGATACTCATGAAGTCGGTAGCGACTTCTTGTAGGTATCCTAGGCGTTCGTTAATGAAATCTCTGCCTAGATGTCTCAGATCCAGCAGTACGCAACCATCTATGCCTCTGCCTTCGTTAATTTCTGTCTGTTCGGCACGAGAAACTACATCTCTGGAAGCCAATTCCATGTAATCAGGTGCGTATTTCTCCATGAATCGTTCACCGAGTGAGTTGAGGAGATAACCTCCTTCACCCCGAGCTGCTTCAGACATGAGTACGCCGTTAGTAGGTAGGGTTGTAGGGTGGTACTGAATCATCTCCATATCCATGAGAGGAGACCCTGCTCGATAGGCGAGTGCCTGCCCATCACCGGTGCATATTGCTGCCTGAGCGGTTGGTTCGTACGCTCGACCCGCTCCGCCCGATGCCATGATTACGGCTTTCGCCCTTATCGTATGGAGCTCGCCAGTCTTGATATCCATTGCAACGACGCCGCGGCAGACTCCGTCTTCCATAATCAGGGAAGTAGCAAACCATTCTTCGTAGGTTCGTGCTTCGTGCTTGATAATCTGCTCGTACATCACATGCAAGAGCGCTTGGCCGGTTATAGCTCCGACGAAAAATGTACTTGCCACGCGCTGACCACCGAACCGACGCACTGCCAACTTACCGTCTTCGTTTCGGCTGAAGATGACCCCCATGTGTTCCAGTTCGATGATTGCATCACCTGCCTCGCGACACATAATTTCGACTGCTGACTGGTCTGCGAGATAGTCACTTCCTTTGACGGTTGCCAAAGCGTGATCTTCCCAATCATCCCCACGACTGGTGAGGGCGGCATTGATGCCGCCTTGAGCCGCGTTGGAGTGGCTTCTGACCGGGTGGACTTTGGTCATGAATGCGACGTCCAGCCCTTCCTGAATTCCTTCGATTGCGCCACGCAGGCCTGCCAGCCCAGCACCAATAATCAGGAGGTCGTGTTCATACATCTGTAGATTGCCTTTACGTCAGTCAGGATTCGAGTACACGTGCCATCGGCGAGCGATTTGTCGATCTCCCATTTGATCGATGTCAGCTGATCATCCTCAGCACAATCCCCGCGTAGTCACCGTATAGCGGAACTCGCTGCATTGGCGTGTCCCGCGTGTGAGTCGTAATAGGGTGATTGTGAGCTACGCGTGAAGACTCGAACAATTTCTATATATGAAACGCAGTCCGCGTAGTTCAACGCATACGCACCGAGAGGGCAGCAGGAACGGCAAATGGTTAGTGGATAGTTATCTTGCCATTCGAAGTTCTTAATACGAGTGATGCTGATCCGTCACCGTATTTTCCAACAAGATGAGATTTTTCAGTTTTGGTTGCTAGGATCGGGAGAGCGCTATTGGCAGCCACATTACTGGTGTGAGCATCCAGATCTACGTTCGGAACGCCGTCGAACGTGATACTGATCGATCCGTTAGAAGTTGAAAACTGATTGTTTGAATTTTCAATGAATGAACCTGAAAAATCGATGCTTCCGTTAGATGTCTTAGCTTGGAATTGTCCCGATACGGCTGCCATTGTTATCTTTCCGTTACTTGTTGAAGAAACGTATGTTCCGTCGATTTTTGTGATAGAAATTCTGCCGTTGCTGGTATTGAGTTCACCGTCTCCGATAAGTCCATTGACAGTAATCTGACCGTTACTCGATCGTGCCTTGACAGTGGCTTTCATGGGGACGGTGATGTGGATATTCGCCGCAGGTTCTCTACCTATGTTGATAATGCTTCCAGTCCTCTTAGCGATTACGGTGACGGTGTTACCGCTTTGTGTAGCACTGTATAAAACCTTGTTCGGAGTTCTCAATGTGGCTTCGACGTCAATTACTCCATCTGAACCGGCGATTATTTCGATTTCACCATTGAATCCAGTCACATCGATCACCGCGTTGTCACCCACTTCGAAGGTTTGTTTTTGCTGATCATCACTTGCTCCGCTTTGCTCATCGCCGGTGGAGCTAATCGAAACACATCCGAGGATCAACAATCCAGAAAACAAAACCATAAATACGAGTATTTTGTTAATCAGTCTCGCAGCCCTGTTTGATGTCTTCATGTGCATCGTCGTAAGTCCTTTACAACACGTTGTTGTTCTAATTCATGATTTCGTACTTACAGTGTCAGCGACTTGCGCACTGTGTTCGTCTCCCTAGCGAGGTATTGTTTGCGGTTGTTCGAACTTGGTAACGTAACAATCTATTGCGTTTGCACCAAGCGTAAGATGCACACCTACTATTTTTGCAGCAGTTCAATATCAGTCGTAGGTGTCCAATGAAAATCACAGCCATCAAACCGTATCCAGCATGGTCAGTTTGGCGGAACGTGTTCCTGGTTAAAATCGAGACTGATGAAGGAATTTACGGATGGGGCGAGGGTGGCACGTCGTGGCGTGAACTTGGTGTGAAAGGTGTTACCGAACACCTCAGCCAATGGCTGATCGGTAAAGATCCGATGCAAGTAGGCAGGCTATGGCAGGAGATGTATCGAAGCGCCTACTTCGAGGGTGGAAGAGTCGTAACCGCTGCAATTTCTGCAATCGATATCGCCTTGCATGACATCATCGGAAAGAAGCTCGGCGTCCCGGTGTACCAGCTTCTCGGTGGTCGACAACGTGACTACATCCAATGTTTCGCGACCACTAGTGCAAATACCGGCGAAGAAATGGTCAAAAAAGCACAAGTATTGGTCGCAGATGGTTGGGAGTGCATGCGTCTGTCTGTAACGCCCGGTGTTGATGGATACGACGCAGCAACATTCGAGCCCAGAATCGATATCGCTGAAAACGCAAAATGGCTTGTGAAAGCGCGTGAGACCCTCGGAGAAAAAGTGGTAATCGGTATTGACTATCACCATCGTCTGAGTGTTGCCGAGACTGCTTCGTTCTGCCAAAAAATGCCAGATGGCACGCTCGATTTTTTGGAAGAACCGATCCGTGATGAAAACCCTGAAGCGTACGAAGCTCTTCGAGCATTGACATCTATGCCATTCGCCATCGGCGAAGAGTTCTCCTCAAAATGGCAGTTCGCTCCATACATAGAACGTGGACTGACCAACTACGCACGAGTAGATCTAGGGATCGTTGGCGGGTTCACCGAAGCCCAAAAAGTCGCTGGTTGGGCCGAAACACACTACATAGATCTCATGCCGCACAATCCGCTTGGGCCGATCAATACTGCGGCTACTGCACATCTTGCTATGGCTACGCCGAACTTCTCATGGCTCGAAATGTTTCAACGCTCTGAAGAAATTGAGCAACAGCACGAGCAGTTATATCCAGGGCAGTTCCGGGCTATTGGGGGTAAGATGAACGTTCCAGAAAAACCTGGATTGGGCATAGATGTCGACGAAGACACCATTGCTAATAGCCCGCTACACCCAGACAACCACATCGCAACACGGCTCCACCGCCGTGATGGATCTGTCACTAACTGGTAGTCCAGGCTCGCTTGGTGCTTAGAGTGTTCATCTAATTCAATCGAGCGAGTGGCAAGTCCATATATTTGCTCTAAATCGTACTAACTGACTTCAATATCAGTGACGTGTGGAGCATGGATGCCTAATGAGGCGGTAAGGAATTGGACGACCATATCGAGTGATGGAACGCACTCTGGGCATTCTTCGTTCACCCCGGGTGTGTATTGAACTTTTAAACTATTGCCGATGAGAATGGCAGTACCCAGCGTTCCACCTTCAGACGCAACAATTGTCTGAATCTGCGCAAGTACGAAGTCCACGCTTGAATCTGAAGCACTTTGAACCAATTGTCTGAAATCTTTCTGGCGGAAAGCTGAACTAAAACACTCGAACCGTGTAGGTCTATATATACATTTTCAGTTGCTACTTACCCGTTTTCGAACGAAGCAAGTGCATCGTCAATCTCTTTTACATCAAATCCAACTAGTTGACGATCACCGATTACTGTCACCGGTGTCGAATCGAACCCCATAGTTAGCAATTCAGTGCGCCCTTCCATATCGACCGATACGTTTTTATCGACAAACTCGATACCACGAAGTGAAAGGTACCCCTTCACCATTTCGCAGGTTCCTCAGATATTCGATGAATAGACAGTTATCGGTGACATGTTTACGGTTTATTACCTAACGCCGTCTTGCGGTGCGTAACCGAGAACATCCTTGGCGTGCGCATTATCGCGGAACAGCTTTCGATTATTAGATGTCGCCCAGAAAATATCGAACTTCAGATCAGCAGGAGCCTCGATGATTTTGATGGTCAGCTGTTGAAGATCACGATGACTCGACCAATTTGCCTGCCCGCGGCCAGGTCCGGCCTTATCGATCGGTCCACAGCTGCTAATACGAAGATTTATAACTGAAAGATCGGTCGTGAGTGCGTAATATCTTCCGATGTCTTCACCGAAAAGCTTGGTGACACCGTAGAGACTTATGGGCTTCGGTTCGGAGAACTCGTTGACCATCTCCCACGATTCTGGGATTTCAACATCTTCGGTCGCTACGAGGCTTTTGTATGGTTCTTCCAACTCGTAACCATTGGATGTGGCACCTGAACTTGCGAGAATCACCCGAGATATGCCGGCTTGCTTGGCTACCTCAAGAACGTTGTAGGCTCCGATGATGTTATTGTTCAACATAGAATCCCAACCGGCGTTCATTCCCGCATCGCTACCAAGCCCACCGTCAGCGGCAAGATTGAGTACAACATCGATGCCTTCAAAAGCTGGACGTAGGGAGTCGATATCGGCGATATTTGCCTTGAACACGCGTTCAGCCGGTAGCCCATCCACGCCGCTTCGTGAGAGCGCACTAATCGTGTATCGCTCTTCCAATACTGGGCGAAGAACCTGTCCGACGACTCCGTTCAGGCCCGTGATGAGGACTTTCAGTTTTTCTGACAAATATAGATCTCCGTTGAAATGTGAAGCATTGTTGTAGTTTCAGTGGATTAGACGAGGATTATTAGCCAGATAACTGCTGCCGAAATGAGCGACACGAATACTGCCGCTGAACCTAAATCTTTGGCTTTTTTCGATAATGGGTGCAGTTCGGTTCCGACTCTGTCGATGGTTGCTTCGATAGCAGAGTTCATAAGTTCGACAATTAACACTGCGGCGAGCGACCCGACCAGAATTGCACGTTCGACATTGATGTCGGTAAGGATAAATGCTGCGATTGAACCGACGATCAAGAGAACAAGTTCTTGTTGGAAAGCGCGCTCTGATTTCGTTGCCCGAGTTAGGCCGCTAAACGAATTTTTGAGTGCGTTGGTGAGGAGTAATGGATTGAAGATGCTTATGAGGTGATTCACGGATGTTTGTATACATTCTACTTCGGTGTTTTGGAAGCCCTAAGAAAATCGGAATTGTGGTGAACAAGTCATATTGAAATTGCTTACAGGGTACTACTACTCTGCGTGTGGGAGATTATCTCTATTGAATACCATTAACAAGGTCGGATAATGAAAAGAGTTCAAATCGTTAGTCATGGTCTAGGTGTAAGTACTTGTTGAATCTATATCGCTTCATTCCAGTTTCCTGTGTATTCGTATTTGTGGTGGCGGTCGCAGCTTGCGGCGGGGGTGATTCCGATGGGGTTGTGGATGTTGCTCCGACTACGTCGACGACCTCGAGTTCTACTACGGAAGCAACTCTGCCCGACCCGACGTCGATGATGATTCCTAGTTCGCAAGCGAAATCGACCGCCACGGCAATACCGAAAGCCAGTTCAGCGACTGCGGTGCTTCCTAATTTTACGGCGACTCCGTTACCTGCTCCTACTGTGAACAAAGTACCCGCTATGGCGCCTACCGTTCAACCCACTTCCACCGTCACTCCGGCTGCAACGCCGACTATTGGCCCACCGACGCCGATTCCGACGGCTACTCCCATTGGATTTTCGGAGTTCAGCGGCAACGGTTCAGCTGAGACCAAGAATTTCATTTCGCCGCCTCGTCTGCCATGGCTGATTGAGTGGGATGCTAAAGGACAGGGGGCTAATTCGATAACAGTCACATTGATGGATCCTGAAAGCAAGACTGCGGTTAACGAATTGGTGTCAGATTCTGGGACGGGTGATATAGGCGGAGTTAATCTTGTAGTAGGAAACCTCGGAACCTTTTATCTAAAGGTGGAAGGTCCGGAGAGTGGCTGGACTATCTGGATCACCCAACAGTAATTTGTTTGTTTTTCATTCTCGTAATTAGTCCATAGGTCCAATCCAGCCAGTCACGCCTCCGTCAGCAAGTAATTCACTGCCAGTCACATATTTAGCTTCGTCTGATGCCAAGAAAAGGATGGGGCCGGCTATGTCCGATGCATCGGCAACTCGTCTTAGCGGTACACGTTTCGCCAGCCGCTCCATCCATTCAGCATCAAATGCGTTCGATGTGAATGGTGTCAGCGTCCAGCCGGGTAAAACGGTGTTCACCCTGATGTTGTCTGGACCGTACTGCACTGCTGCTGATCGGGCAAAGTGGGTCATTCCTGCACGAGAAGTGGCGTATGCGTTTGCTTGATCTCGCACGACCTTCGCCATCATGGATGAGATCAGAACTATCGATCCACCACCGTTTTTTCGCATCGGTCCGACAACCGCTCGAGTACCGAGGAACATCCCCAAATTGGTGACGTCCATCACCTGACGCCATTTGTCGACCTCGGTGGTGTCTATCGTTTCCCCGCGATCTGGGATTCCCGCAGCCATGATCATAATGTCGAGCCTGCCGTACAGTGACAGCGTCATTTCGACAGTGGCAGACCAGTCTGATTCAGATGTAACATCCATGTGGACGTATTTGGCGGTGAGGCCAGCCTTTTTCATCTTGTCGACAGACCGATTTCCTGCTTCATCATCGATGTCACCGATGATAATTTTTCCGCCGCTTCTGGCGATTTCTAGTGCCGATAATCCTGCGAACCCCAACAGATGACTTTCGTCTGCGTTCGCCCCCCCTACTACCAGAGCTACTTTTCCTTCGAATCGGTTGTTCATAGTTTCTCTCAAACTGGAGGGTGAAGATTGTGGAAATCGGTAGCTCGCTCAAATGCATCACCAATTCCAACGAGCAATGGCTCGGAGAGATGATGACCCGAGAACTGAAGTGAAACCGGCATGCCGTTGTTGTCGAGTCCGCAGGGCAGGGCGATAGTTGGTAGACCCGAGAAATCAAACGGAACTGTAAACCGGCTATCCCAAGGCTTTCTATTCGTCGGAATCGGCCCGTAGAGCAATTCAGGGGTTACGGGGTACGACGCTTTCGGCGTTGATGGACCTGCTAAAACATCAATACTCCGCATGGTATTTCTTAGCTCCCCATTCATTGCCAATCGTAATTTGTGGGCATTAGCGTATTCAGTAGCCGTGTGAGAATTGCCGTTTTCAAGCCATTGACGAAAAAAAGGACCGTACTGATCAGACCGAGAAGGGTATGTATCGGCGTGAGCGATAGCTGCCTCGCTCGAGCATATGATCGGCCAAGCGGTCATCGCCTCTCCCATGATCGGAGGCATTGTTACCGGAACAATTACGGCCCCAAGGGCTTTCATCACTCTTACCCCAGCTTCGACGGCTCTCGCGAATGATGGCTCCATGTCCGACGTCGAGTATTCTTCGTCCCAGCCGATTTTTAGGCCTTTCACACTCATTCCGATTTTTGAAAGCATGTCTGGAACGTTGTGGGATAGCGTCGTTGAGTCTTTAGGGTCGAGACCTGAAATGGCCTGGAGGACAATACCGGCATCGGCTGCTGATCTGGTTAACGGTCCTACGTGGTCGAGCGATGCCGCCAAATCCATCACCCCATACCGAGAAACGCGGCCCCATGTAGGTTTCAGCCCCACGGTTCCGCACACCGCCGCGGGATGTCTGATAGATCCTCCTGTGTCGCTACCGAGTGTTCCATATGCCAGTCCCGCCGCAGTAGCAGAACCAGATCCGCTGGAAGAAGCACCTGCCCAATACGAAGGACGCCACGGATTCTCCGGAACCTGAAGTTCAGGGTTGTAACCTCCCATAGCACCTTCCGTCATATTCAGTTTACCCAGCAACACTGCGCCAGCATTGCGAAGGTTCACGACCACTGTGGCGTCGTGGTCTGGCACGTTATCCGCGAACACTGCCGACCCACCCATGGTGCGAATACCGGCGGTGTTGCACAGATCTTTTACCGCAATGGGTATGCCGTGAAGTTTTCCTCGATACTTGCCCTTTGCGATTTCACTTTCGGCGAGCCTAGCCTGTTCAAGGGCAAGTTCAGTAGTGACGGTTGCGTATGATTTCAGAGTGCCGTCTAGAAGGTCGATTCTAGCGAGTTGGGATTGAGCAAGATCGACCGGCGATAGATCACCGGATTCGATCAGTGGAGCTAGTTCAGAAATCGTTTTGTAATGCATTGTTTGATTGAAAGATCACACAGATATGGCAGTTTCATCAAGCGAAGTATCATCTAAGTGCCGACACTAATCGTGTTCATGTCTCAGTATTATCTATAGTCCAATACCGTCTAAGGCGTTGGTAGTAATCTTCGAGGTCCGAGCCGTGCGGCGATCACCGGTCCGCCTCCATGATTATGCCGGGTGATTGTGCCGAGTTTAGGTCTGAGTGAAAAACCGGGATTCTCCCAGTCCTCGACTTCGCAACGTTCTGCCCACTCGTTATAGAACCGAATCATCGCCTCGGAACGCACTCTTTCTCCGTCAATTAAGTCGTTCAACTCAGTTCGGTCATCTCGAATGTTGTACAGCTCCCAAACAGCCCTCGAATCGGGGTCAGCCGGATCACCTATTTCACTGACCAGTTTCCAATCGCCGATTCGAACGGCGCGATTTCCCTCGTGCTCCCAAGCAATCGGTTTGTCGCGTTCCCAGCTCTGTCCTTTCAGGACGCTGGCAAACGATTCACCTTCCGGTGGCTTAATGTTATTGCCTTTGAACGTCGCAGGATAAGCAGCACCGGCGATGTCGAGCAATGTGGCGTTGATATCTATGAGGTGTGCGGGATTATTGAAAATTGATCCCTTGTCGGCGACACCATCGGGCCAGCTGATTATGAACGGAGTCGAAATTCCACCTTCGTGCGTGTAGTGCTTGAACAACCTAAATGGGGTGTTATTAACATTTGCCCATGCAATGTCAACGCTCGCGAAAGTATCGGCTGGCCCCGGTTCTATATTTGGCGAATTTCCGGTGCGTACTACCCGACCATCGACTGTTGGGTAGTTGTAGCGCGAGGGATCAGGTGCAGGCGAGTCTTCGGCGAGAAACTCAGCGCAGCCGCCGTTGTCAGCAAGGAACACGACTACCGTATTGTCGGCCTCTCCCGACTCTTCGATCTTTGCCATTAGCTGTCCGATACCTCTGTCGACCTGTTCGACCTGAGCTGCATAGACAGCCATCTGGATGTCTCGCCATTCTTGATCTGGTGTTTCTTCACATGGAAGAACTCCAGCATCACGAGGGGAAATTTGCCAACTGGCATCGACGACGCCAAGTCCACGTTGGGTTTCATGGCGATTCAGGCGGGTTTCATCCCATCCCTTTAGATACTTGCCTCGGTACTTCTCAATGTCCTCGGGCCACGCATGCAAAGGCCAATGTGGTGCTGTAAACGCCATATACAGGAAGAAAGGCTCATCTCTGTGCAGTGCATCATCAACGAACTGTGTTGCCTTCGAAGCAATCTCATCTGTGAAGTGGTAGTCCGTAGTATCGATGCTGATACGGGTTAGATCGTCCATAAGCATATTCGGGTTGTAGTAACTACCTCCACCCGAAAGAATGCCGTAGAAACGGTCGAATCCGCGTCCTTTTGGTGATGGATAGCCGATCATGTCCGGATGCCATCCGTCTGGAAGATTTCCCTGCTCGCCTCCTACATGCCATTTGCCAGTCATCAGAGTGCGATAGCCAGAAGTCTTAAGCACTTCTGCAATCGTTACGCAGTTGTCGTTGAGATAGCCCTGATATGCCGGTAAACCCAGATTGTTAATCATGTGGCCAATTCCGGCCTGCTGCGGATTCAACCCTGTCAGTAATGCTGCCCGAGAAGGGCAGCAGCGTGCCGAGTTATACATCTGCGTGAACCGAACACCCTGTCCTGCCAATTTGTCGAGATTTGGTGTACGCATTTCAGATCCGTAGCAGCCCAAATCCGACCAACCAAGATCATCTGCCATTATCAAAACGATATTGGGCTTTTTGGTTTCAGTCGTATTGTTTTCAACGTAAGACTGTGTCATTTGCAGCTGGAATCCTTGTATGGGTTACTCGACAGTGTTTGTCTCTCGATAATGAAACGAAACTTTACTCTTGCACGAAGGTAACACGCACCCGAATTTTGCAGTGACTGTGCTAAGTTCGATTAATCAGAGAATTGCTCTAGCAAGCCTTCTAAGTCATCAGGAGAGTATTCATTGGCTCAACAGTTCGATTGCATCGTTATCGGCGTAGGTGGCATGGGGAGTTCCGCTGTTCACAATCTAGCCAAACGCGGACAAAAAGTACTCGGACTTGAGAAGTTTGATATTCCGCATTCCGAAGGCTCGTCGCATGGTGTAAATCGAATTATTCGACTGGCGTATTACGAGCACCCTTCTTACGTTCCATTACTCAGGCGAGCGTACGAAATGTGGTCGGAAATTGAGATGATTGCTGGCGAACAACTCCTCTACAAGATTGGTTCGATCGACACTGCTCCGGCAGGGCACGAAGTGTTCGAAGGTTCCCTAGAATCTTGCCTGCTTCACGATCTCCCGCACGAAGTATTGAACCATCAGCAAATCAATGACAGGTTTCCCGGCTACAAGATGCCTCCCGGCCAAATGGGTTTATATCAAAAAGATGGCGGATTCGTGCTCTCAGAGCGATCAATAGTTGCTTACGTCAACGCCGCTGTCGCTGAAGGGGCTGAGATTCACGCCCGCGAGACAGTTCTCAAATGGGAACCAGAGCGCGCCGGGGTTCGTGTATATACTGATCGATTTGAGTACACCGCTGATCGACTGGTTGTCACGGCTGGAGCGTGGGCCGCGGGTGTGGTTTCTTCGCTTAAAGAACTTGCGATTCCTGAGCGGCAGGTACTTGCCTGGTTGCAGCCTGAAGAACCCTCTCTATTTTCCCCCGAAAACTTTCCTGTGTTCAACGCCTATTTTCAGGAAGGTCGATACTACGGATTCCCTATATTCGGAATTCCCGGCTTTAAAATCGGACGATACCACCATCTCGAAGAATTGGCTGATCCCGACCACGTCAAACGCGGAGTCACTCAAGAAGACGAAGATATTCTGCGAGTCGCCGTTGCACGATACTTCCCGAAAGCAAACGGAACGTTGATGACGCTCAAGACGTGTCTGTTTACGAACACACCCGACGATCACTTCATCATTGACTTAGTGCCAGGACTTCCTCAGGTGACCGTCGCAGCTGGATTCTCCGGTCACGGCTTCAAGTTTGCAAGTGTGGTAGGTGAGATCGTTGGTGATTTGGCGATCAACGGTAAGACGAACCACAATATCGATCTGTTGAAAATTGACCGCTTCTAATTCGATGCCCGACGGTCATTCACTACTCCATATTTAGTACCGCAGTAATTTATCGACAACGTTATTTAGCGGCTGCCCAGACACATAGCGCCGGAGATTTTCGGCAAAAATGTCGCCCGTCCGCTTGTCGAGTAATTCTTGTTCTGAGTTTCCAGCTATATGAGGCGTAATTATTACGTTCGGCAGATCCCACAACTCATTGTCGGCGGGAAGTGGTTCGACAATCGTTGTGTCAAGACCTGCACCAGCGACTCGACCGGATTTTAGAGCGGCGACTAGCGCATTGTGCTCGACAAGTCGTCCTCGTGAAGTTACGACGATCCGAGCACCTGGCTTCATGAGAGCTAGTTCCGTGGCGCCTATCATGTTCTCGTTTCGAGGGGTATAGGGAGCTGTGATAACTACGTAATCTGATTGTTCCAGCAAATTATTTAACTTTGAAAGACCCCATACATCTTCGACAATTGGATCACCGTCCACCGGTTGTTCATCTACCGCTATCACGTTCATACCGAGTGCTTTGGCTCTCCAGCCGATTTCTCGCCCTGATTTTCCAAATCCAATGATGCCGCAGGTCTTGTTACCGAGATACTCAACAGTGTTCAGCGCACCTTCCTGATCCCACCTGTGCACCGACTTGTCTGCCCAAAATCTAGGCAACTGTCGTGCGAGTGCCAGCATCAGTGTCACGCCGTGCTCGCCGATCATTGGAGCACCTGCACCGCGTGCGTTAGTGATTTCAATATCGGTGTCGACGATGGTTGGAACTGCGTTGAACAATCCTTCCATACCTGCATCGAGTGTTTGAATCCATTTCAGGTTTTTTGCGGCATCCAATTGTTCTTGAGTCAGGTAGCCAAATACGGCTTCTGCCGACCCGATTTCGCTGCGGATTTCTTCGTCGGTATATGCCTCGACCAACTCTAGGTCGGGATGTTCGGCTCGAAGTGTTGGGTAGTACGGGGCGCCAAAATCGGCGAGTAGTAGTGCTTTCATGTGCTCAATTTGTTAACTCTAACTAGAGTGTTTTCAGGACATTGATTGCTGTAGTAACCAACGATTCGCCGGCTTCAGGTGCGTAAGGACTCGTGGTGGTGCCGTAGTAGCGGCGGTACTTTTTCATATCGACGATTTCGTTGACCGGAATGTCTTTAATTTCCTCATGGGGCTGTCGAGTCGAAATGTACCCTATGTATTCATCACAATAACTGGCTACCCAAGGTCGATTATTAGGGAAGGCATTTTTGATCTCTGTACCAAGTTCATTGAAGAGTTCACCGGCGTGTGCTGAGATCAGAGTCTCTCCGATTCGAAACCCTCTTACCGTCAACGAGACAGCCGGAAGGGACTGGTTTTTGGCCAGACCAACTTCGTTGTTACCCCATCCATACATCTCAGGATGATTTTCAGCCGTATTGGCGGTTGTCGTTCCTGGAAGCCACGTTTCGCCAGAATAAGTGCCTAGCGAAGCTTTTAGTTCGGTTCGGTTTTCGAGCGCCGCTTCAACAGACCAGTTCACCTGTTGGCGATGCAGCGTTGCCTGAGCGGTCGCCACTCCAAGGGGTACATTTTGTGAGATCGTTACGGTCTCGGTAATATTCATCGCAGATGTTGCTAATGATATGCCAAGCAAAGCGGTGTCTTCGTGGGAATGCAAGTGTTCAGATGCCGTGTTGCCGAACCACCAATCGAAAGGGTGAATGTCTCCCGCTGCACCCTGAACATATATTGCCACTGCACCGGGAGTTTTACTTTCTATCTCAGCTGACATTTCACCTGCGAAATCTCCAGACCACTCAAGGTATTGGCCTCCATCGGCGACTCCGTGGCATGCGAAGTTGACCAATCTAGCGATTGGATTGCCTTCATCGTCATCTACACGCATCACACCGAGTTCGGTATCCACCGCCTTGGTTGGATACTGGCGATTTACGGTCCAGCCATCGAATGACCCGAGCTTAGTTCCTATTTTGGCAGTGGTTGACTTATTAGCAGCGTTGAACACGCATCCTGCGACCTGATCGGCAAGCCATGTAGTCCATGTCATCCACTCTCGAGGGAGAGACACAATGGTGTCTGGTGACGTGTGGTTATGAGTGAAATTCAGTAAAATATTGTCTGTTGGAATGCCTGTAACTTGGGTCATTCGATGGCTGGACCGTAAATCGCCAGTATCCAACCAAGGCGGTGGATACCGAACTCGGTGTGATGCGTGTAGATGAC
>JABMNN010000063.1 GCA_013204545.1 Chloroflexota bacterium
GAGTCGCAGCATGAGCGCCAAGCAGAGCTATTGAACGAGGGATCTCCGAAGTAATCTCCTCTTTAAAACTCTCCATAGCCGCTACGAGAACGGCAGGTTCACCGTTGGCAATCTTATCGGCGTCTGTGAACAACACCCGCGTGTAGTTCATTGGCAATCCAGCATTGGACGGGCCTACACCTTGCGCTATGGTGTCTTCGTCGGTAAACAGGACGATTGGTCGATCCTCACCACCCATTGCTTCCGGCGGTAGAGGCTCGAGAATAGATCTCCAGCTACCGAGCCAGAACTCATCAGCAAGGTTATTTACCTTGAATATTCCGACTATTTCAGCCTTTACGATGCCCGAGTTACGCGAAACAGATATCGCCTGAACAACATCGCCAATGTTGAAGTCAATAAATTCATCACCGTGCCTCAATTTCTTTGAACGATCCTGATAAATCGCTACTTCAACTATCTGAACCCCGTTTTCATCCTCGCGCAGCAACGGACTCGGAGATCGACCTTCTACATAAGTGACCGCATCGAACAGACCTTCCATTTCATGGAAATACGCCTTGGATGCAAGTGCACCCCGTCGCACAGTTGTCATAGTCTCAGGATTGTCGTCGTCAACTCCCCAAAAGTGCGCACGAGACTTTATTCGAGTCGAACGATGCGTAATTATCGGTTCTAGGACAGAATTCAACGCCGAATCGACGAGAATGTCGGTTTCGGCGATTTTCTGCGCCTCAAGAGGAATCCAGTCAGATATCAGGCTAATGTTCTTGTTGTATTGGCCAACCCTATCGACAACATCAGCCATTCCAACTTTTTCTAGAGAGCGGAGGTAAATAGGAGCACCAGCCATCACCGTCGCCGCAAGGAATACAGCAACCAACACGCCGAGCGCTAAAAAGCGATCACCTCGAGCGCGTCGTTGTACAAATCGAGAAAAATTCAACTGAAGGAATTCTGCAAAGAGATACAGCCAATCGCCAGCTGTGAAGCAGGGCTTACGGAGGTTAAAGAATCCAACCTCATTCTATCCAACTCAGCGCCTCATCCTTGTTGAATTTTTTTGTCATTTGCGGAATTGGCTCAGTCATCCAACAACTCGTCGGTTCAAATTCTAAGAACGACCCGTAATGTATTTGAGTTCACCAAATAGCCCACAGTTACCTCAAACGGCTTGAAATACGACCAATTCATGGCTACGAATACCATATTCACATCCGAATCAGCGCGGATTTAACGTTCTACAGGTAGAATCATTGTTGGTCTTGTCGTAAACAGGCTGATTTTCGTCAAAATTTTGGCGAGCTTCAGTTGAAGTTATGGTGAGACTGGAAATTGGAATGTGGGACGATAACCGTATGTAACGGTAATGGATATGTTCAACCTTTGAACATTCGATGGGATTCCCACGAACGAGACTTGATTTATGGGTAAGAAATTATTTATTGGCAGCTTGGCTTGGGCGACTGATTCGACCAGCCTACAGGCAGCATTCGAACGATTCGGCGCCATCGAAGAGGCAACCGTAATCAGCGATCGCGAGACCGGACGGTCACGTGGTTTCGGATTCGTAACCTTCGAAGATGAAAGTTCAGTTCAAGAAGCAATTGCTGAAATGAACGGTTCAGATCTTGATGGTCGACCTATCGTGGTCAACGAAGCTAAAGAACAGGCTCCCCGTAGCGGTGGCGGCGGCGGTGGCGGCGGCGGTGGAAACCGTGGCGGCAGCGGCGGCGGCGGCGGCGGCGGCGGCGGTCGACGAGAACGCTGGTAAGTCGTTCGAAGTAGTTATACCAACTACATCTCGAAACAAAAAAAAGGGTGCAGCCTTCTGGCTGCACCCTTTCTGTTTAATCATATTTAGTACGAACACTGCATTATTCGGGAAACCGTCATATCCAACCGCCTGATACGAATTGATAGCGGCGCCTACTTTAGCTTCCACCTCAAATCAGCATCCGTATAACGAAAAGGTTCTACCGACTTCGACAGTTGCACAATGATGCAAGGAATCCTAACTACAACATACAATGCGTTCGATGCATATTAACAAGCGCTATTTCCTACCACTCGCGGTTCTTGTTGTTGCGCTAGGAATACTCTTAACGAACTTACTCACAACTGAACCACTGACCGCAGAACAAATAATTGAAAACAGTCGCGAACACTTTGACACGGTAAGTTCATTTGAAACTAACGTTACCCATTATTTCAATCCAAATCTCGACCAGCCGACCACGCGCGCTCGAATGCGTATCGAACCGCCCGCCAATTTTACTATCTTGAACGATGACGGCTCGACTCGAATTATCGCAATCGAAAATACCGTCTACCGTCCGGTAGAGTCGGAACATGGGAAGTGGTCTCGCTCTGTAAACGAAAACGCCTTCGGAAACAGCAATGAACAAAATCTCCTGGTTGGCTTTTTCCCTCCAACCTTCTTCCAATCAGAGCTCGTGGAATTCGACTCAGACACCTACGCTGTCGAAGGTTTCGGAACTACTTACAACAACCTCGGATTGCCGTCAGGGACTGCAACCTGGCATCGCCTGACAATTCGAAAATCCGATTCTGCCCTCGTTGAGTCGATCAAATGGGATTTTCCAACCGTGACTCTCGACGAGAATGGCGAGGTCGTCGAAACATTCCCCCAGCCAACCAACGGTGACGGCACGACGCCGTTCGCTCACATGAGAACCATCACAGAAATCACTCGTTACAACGAGGATTTATCAATCATCCCTCCTCCTGAAACCGACATCATTGTTGAACTATTGCGCACATGGCCTAAAGACCTAGAGACTGGCGTAACACCTCGTGACGACGTTGGATTCCATCTATCGGAACCAACGCCGATAATGGACTTGACGATAGAGCCGCCAATTCGGCTGGTACCCACAGTAATCGATCATCCGGCGTTGAAAGAATTCCCTGGTGTTGTGGTCTTCAAACCTGAAGACTTCTGGACACGTGATACTACTTACACTGTCACGCTGACATATGGCGAATCCGGGGAGGATCTCCGTACCCGTTCATGGAGTTTCACCACCAGATGAGGATTCCCGCTGCGTTCAAAATGGTTCACTTGTCGCTACTGATAGCACTCGCGGTCTCATGTCAGTTAGAAAACGGATCAACGTCTTCTGAAATCTCGACGACGAACGAATCGACGGGTGAGATCACATCTAGACCAGAGAACACCGTTGTGTCATATGAAACAGAACCCACGCCACCCAACGACGTGAGGCGTGACGACGGCTGGCGCCCCGAATCACCCTCTACCTCTCTCAACAAGAGGTACAGCATGGGCATCGCAATACGGACACCTGAGGACATGCAATTACGTTTCGACGCCTGGCCAGAAGCTCACAAGATTCAAGTGACCCCAGAGCTGGTCGTGATTTTCGCCTATGATCTGCAGTCGGTCGATTGGACTGCCCCTGTTTTCATAAATCACATCCCATCGTTCAGTTCATTGTCACTCGACAAAAACGGGGAAGGCAGCTAAACCGATCACATCAACTCCTCTGAGGCAGAAGCAGCAATATCAGCCTTGCTCGCTGATAAACAACTAATGACAGAAATTGTCAAACGAGCTCAGGAATTCTGGCAATAATTTCAGAAAATCGCAATTGCGCTGTTGCTTTCTACTTCCTTGTCAAAAAATAATCGTTAAACAAAAAACACCACCATAACGGCGGTGTTTTCAGTACAAATGGTGGGCCTAGGATGACTCGAACATCCGACCTCTACTTTATCAGAGTAGCGCTCTAACCAACTGAGCTATAGGCCCATACAATGCGACTCGATCACTGTGGAGTGACCGAGTCACAAGAAGAAATTTTACTACTGCTCGCTAACGATTGTGTAGCGAAATTCACTAAATCGAATGCGATTCGCCGCTCGTAGGTACTAACAGCGCGGTTGGTTCAGAAATTAGGGCCACTCCGTGTGCTCTGCCAATAGCAGAACTTACCCTCACGTACAAATTCACAATATCGCCAGACGCGAAAAGACCCGGTATAACCGGATCTTCTTCAGCGCACCTTAGCGAGCTGAACAGTGAACAGAAAGAATGTCTAAAGTTTCGAAGTTTTGAGACTCTGAAAAGAGTCTATGATTTTGGTTTCACTAAGCTTTATTGGTTTGATGTCCAAACTAACGAGCCACTTCCACTCCCCCAGGACTCAGCTGATAAATCAACTGAACGCCGAGTTCAGGAATCTCGCTCAAGAAAATTCTTTCATCTAACCGCCTAATGGTCGACCTAGGTAGCCTCTTTATGACACTAATTGTGATGGACGCATCCTTGTCATTTGCCCACCGCGGGTTATAACAAGAAACGTAATTTCCACCACAAGTCATAAGAGGAACTCCTTAGAAAGGAGGTGATCCAGCCGCACCTTCCGGTA
>JABMNN010000064.1 GCA_013204545.1 Chloroflexota bacterium
TCTAGCCAGACTGAGCTACGCTCCTGCGTCGAACAAACAACGGTCAAATAAATAGGCCGTCGCCAGTTCGCAGCAGTCAATCATACCTTGACGATTGCTTGCCTGAAAGACGACGACCTATCTTTTTTTATTTGGTTTTCGATATGAGTCGGATTCGTACGGCGTTCTTAGAGTGCCGACTCGTCTTTCTCACCCGTGCGCACGCGGATTACTTCTGCCACTTGTGATACGAAAATTTTCCCATCGCCAATCTGGCCTTCTTCGCCAGTTCGGGCAGCTATAAGAATCGCTTCGATAACAGCATCTTTCATATCTGCCTTCACGACAGTCGTAATGATCGACTTTGGCAGAGCAGCACGCACTGTAGTTGTTGCGCCACGCCCTGTGAACACTTCAACACCTTGCTGTGCGCCCTTCCCGGATACGTTCAAGACGTGGTATCCGCCTACACCGGCCTCAATCAGCGCTTCAACAACCAAGTTGATTCGCTCGGGACGAACTACCGCTTCAATTTTTATCATGATCAATGTTCTCCTTCTACGTGACCGATTCTTTTCATCGATCACGCGGATTGAATGAATGCCTAATCAGCACCGTCACCGACATATGCCCGCTCACCGTGGAGCGACACGTCGAGTCCGGCATCTTCAGCCTCCCGAGTAGCCCGGAGACCCAGACCAGGTATAACGTCGAGAATCTTCAAAATGACGAACGTGACGATGAACGAGTAGGTGATGGTGGCGAGAACTGCGACTACGTTGTAGCCGAGAACTTTGGCGTCGCCATTCACTAAGCCAATTCCGCCAACAGCGAAGATACCCGTGGCGATCGCACCCCAAATACCGCCGATGCCGTGAACAGCCATTACTTCCAGTGCGTCATCAAATCCGATTTTGTGTCGGATACGAACTGCATAAAAAGTTAGAACACCAGCACCGAATCCAATAGCGATCGCGCCCATTGGTCCAACAAATCCCGAGGCGGGAGTAATTGCAACCAGACCGGCTACGGCACCGGTTGCTGCGCCAACACCACTCATCTTGCCAGTGTGGATGTGGCCGAGAACGATCCATACCACCAGAGCCATAGCTGCGGCTGTATTGGTTACGAGGAATGCGCTGATCGCCAATCCATCAGACGCCAATCCAGACCCAGCGTTGAATCCGAACCAACCGAACCATAGGATTCCAGCACCGAGAATTACAAACGGTACGTTATGTGGTTCAACACCGCGGTCAACACCGCGGCGTTTACCTACCAACCAGGCTGCGACTACCGCGGCGATACCGGCGTTGATGTGGACGACCGTACCCCCTGCGAAGTCGAGTGCGCCGAGTTCGAACAACCATCCGTCACCCGCCCATACCCAGTGGGCAATTGGAACATATACAAAGGTCACCCATGCGACGAGAAATACAAGGTATGTTGTGAACTTGAAGCGTTCAGCAATCGCACCTGTAATGAGTGCCGGTGTAATGATTGCGAACATCATTTGAAAAATGGCGACCGCCATGTCAGGTGTGCCAGCACCATGGATATCCGTACCGGTGCTTGAGACGCCCTTAAACCCAAGGTAATCAAAGTTTCCAATGAAACTTCCGCCCTCTCCGAATGCGAGGCTGTAACCCCACAGCACCCAAACTACGCTAACGACTCCCATTGAAACAAAGCTGTACATAACCGTGCTAACGACGTTCTTACCGCGGACGAGTCCACCGTAGAGGAATGCTAGGCCCGGAGTCATGAACAGAACGAGGGCTGATGCCATTAGCATCCAAGCGACTGAACCAGAATCCATTAGATTTCTCTCCCAAATATAGCTGTTGAGCAGAACTCAGATCAAAATCTATGACTTAGGTGTTTCAGAAATGTTGCGGAGGTGTGACGCATTGGTTACAGACGCGAGATTCGTTTCCACTTTCGATTGAGTTCGACTGGCGCTCAAGATAAATATCGGTAAGGATGTTGCCAAATGATTATTGATTCACACTGCCACTCATGGGCCTACTGGCCATATCTGCCCCCCGTTCCCGATCCGGAAACCCACGGTTCGGTCGAACAACTCATCAACCAGATGGATACCAATGGGGTCGAGCGTGCGACTATCGTTTGTGCTCAGATATTTCAGAATTTCGACAATAATGATTACGTTGCAGCCGCAGTAAAACGGTACCCGCATCGGCTAGAGCAATTTGCCGATGTCGACTCGATGTGGTCTGACACTTACCACACTCCCGGCGCAGCGAAACGGCTTGAGCAAGCAGCTCAGCGGTGGCCTATGAAGGCCTTTACGCACTACGTGGCAAATGAAGATGACGGTAGTTGGTTCAACTCACCAGATGGTATCGATTTCCTTAGTGTTGCCGAGCAGCTTGGCTTAATTGCGAGCATTTCAACGGCGCCACATCACCAGAATGAACTTCGTAAGGCCATTGAACGACATCCCAATCTCAATTTCCTGTTCCATCACATGTCGGGTTTACGTGCGCATGGCGAGCACTCAAAAGCTAACGTCGACAATGTGATCGAAACAAGCAAATTCCCGAACGCCTATCTGAAACTCTCAGGATTTCACTACCTAACCAACACACCGTGGAATTTCCCCTACAAGGACGCGCTGTGGGTGTATGAAGAGTGCTACGAAGCATTTGGTAAAAACATGGTCTGGGGCTCCGACTTTCCGGTAGTGAAAAAGTCGATGACTCATCTTCAAGCGCTTGAGGCGTTTCGCACTCACTGCGGTTTCGTTAGCGATGCCGATAAATTTGCCATTTTAGGTGGAACTCTCGAACATCTTCTCGACAACGCTCGCGAAGTCACAAAGTAGACCGCATGACCGTTCGCTCCGCGTGAAAATAGGGGAAAAGATCAATTTATTCTACACGGATCGTTGATTTTGAGCCATTAGTACCACTCCGTTAGGCGGATCACCTATGTCGAGTTTGGGGTATATGCGGTCAAGTAGTTGTAAGCAGTGATCTTTACCGTTTCCACACCAAACAAAACTTTGAAGCAATCCTTCGTTTGTTGGTAAAGGAATACGGACGATCACAGCCCATTAGGGACCTAAGTGAAACTAGTCCCGATGGTCGAAGAATATTCGACTGTTACTGGGGTCACGAAGCGTGGCCGAATTGGTTGGACATACCATCTTATGACGGTAATTGACTGGCGAACGCTATGGCACTTTCTCGACTATTCAGGCGATCAGTTCGCACAGGTGCAATCTAATTCCCTGAATGTGCAATTCAGTGAAATGTCAAAGAACCCAGTCATGCCTGCCCTCTCTGCGGGAAGCACCGATTTCACATCGATAGACGACTTCCGGTCTCGTGTGCGCCTCAGTACTTGGGAGGACTACGCCGATCATCTGAACCCAAACACTTCGACCACAGCAGAAACATGGGCGTACACGCAGTTCGGTGCTGGAAATGCTAAGTGGGCACCCTTCACTCGATCAGCCCTAGATCATCTCGCCGATTCAGTTGTTGCTTCTATCGGGCTTGCAGCTTCGTCTGATGGTAAGTCCGCCAATATCAACTATGGCGACCGAGCCCTATTCAACATCCCTCCACGCCCATACCTTGCAGGTCATGTTGGGTTTGAGGTAGTTCAGAAGTACGGATTCAAGCCATTGATTCCGCTCGAACCGGGTGAGGACATGGAGTTCAAGCAGCGCATCTCAGAAGGATTTGCCAGCGCTTTGAACGACCGAGTCGACATCCTGATTTCTATGACATCCGTTCTCAAACGAGTCGCCGAACGTTTCGATCCAGCGTCGGTTCGAACAGGTGGATCGAGCGGGCTTCTGAAGAGCGTCAACGCTAAAGGCGCGTTCAGATTGGCCGGAGCAAAGATAAAAAGCACTTTCACCAATCACACGATGAAACCGCGTGATTTATGGGAGCCAAAATCCATCGTCGGATGGGGGCTTGATACACGTTTCTACAGTGACCAAATCGCCGACGCATGGGGCCGACCACCATACGAGGTTTACGCTTCAACCGAGATCGGTGTGATGGGCGTGCAGTTCAGGGATCAAGGCGGACTAGCCCTGAACCCACATACATGTTTCTACGAATTTATTCCTGAGTCTGAGCTGGAAACCGAGCGCACAGACTCCAACTACCAGCCGCGAACTTGCCTACTCGACGAGATAGAACCAGGTAAATCGTATGAGGTTGTTGCTACGAGTTTCTTCGGAATGCCATTCACTCGCTACCGACTTGGACATATTGTCCAGTTCAGCAGAGCTCACGTTGGGTTCGGAAACGAATTCTTATTTGTCGGACGGGCTGATGAGCGCATAGATATTGGTGGATTTACACGAGTCGACGAAAGCACCGTGTGGAGGGCGATATCGAAAGCTGAGCTACCAATTCGTGATTGGACCTTAAGGCGTGAAATCGAGGGAATTGTTCCTGAACTTCACATGTATCTCGAACTATCGAATCCGTACGACGAAGGTCAACTTATACCTACCCTCCACCGTTCATTGAAGGATTGCGACCCGCTCTATTCGGATCTGGAGACCATGCTCGGTATATGTCCTTTGAAAATAACAGTTCTGTCAGCAGGCACTTTTGATACCTTCACAGATATGAAGCTAAAACAGGGTGCCTCGCTGGTTGCCAGCCGTCCCCCACGTATGAATCCAAATGACGAGACAATAGGAAGGCTTATGGCTCTCGATCGCGCTCTTACGCTTGCTGCGTAGTTTTCATTCTTCGCGATTAATTTTCCGATCTCATGAACGAAATCTATATATTTCTCCCATTTGTTCAGTTCGCAATAAGTGCGTTTCTGGGAGTGCTTGTACTTTTTTCAGACCCCACAGATCGACTGAACCGAATGTTCACATTGTTCCTAGTAGCGATGGCTGCATGGGGTATTACCATCTTCGCAATGCGTGATGCATTCCCAGATGCATCTATCGCCTACAGTCGTGAAACATGGGCTCTTGCGGTCATTCCGTTCAGCAGTATTTTCTTTCTCCACTTCGTTCTTCTATACACTCGCGCAAAAAGCGGGTACCCAGTCCTCTATGCTTTCTACACAGTAGGGCTGGCATCAGCGCTGCTTTCCATTGGCGGATTTACTGCTACTGGCATGGTTGAGAAGTTCTATGGATTCGCACCTCAGTTGGGATGGGCATTTCCGTTAGTTTTAGTAGCATCGTATCCGGCTGTCCTAATCTCACTTGTCCGGCTTCAGCGAGCTTCTCGAAATGAACCGTCTAAGCAACGACGACAGCAGTTGTTGTTACTTAAGCTCGGTGTAATGGCATCTGTTGCCGGAGCAACAACGGACTTCTTCCCGTCACTTGGCTTGAACGTCTATCCGCTGGGTATCGTCGGAAATATCTTCTTCATTGCCTTAGCGACCTTCGGTGTCACCCGATACAAGATGATGAATCTACGGCTAATGCTCAGAAGAGGCCTAGCATACAGTGCAGTAAGTTCATTCCTGTTCGCCGTCTATGGTCTCTGTATCGGCGCTGCATTGCTTGTCACTCGTGATTTGAGCACCGCCGCTGCACTTCTATTCGGTGGTGGAGCGGTTCTCATCGTTGGTGTGATGGTTCAGCCAGTAATGCAACGTGTGCAATCGGTAGTCGACAAGGCTTTCTATCGTGAACAGCATGATCGGATCTCTGCACTTGCTCGTCTCAATGACCTAACCAAGGACATTACGGACTTCCCTGCGGTTGCCGAAGGAATCGTATCTACAGTCCGGGAAGCAACTCAATCGGACTGGGTAGCCGTTCTCCTGCCATCTCACGATGGCAAATCGTTCATTTCAGTGGCCGACACTCGAGAATCCGTTCACCATTTCGAACTTTCAGCTACCGGATCAGCAATTTCTAAAATGAAGCGATTTGGTGAAATGTTGATATTCGACCCTTCAACTGTATCAGTGGCTATGGCGACCGACGATTCAACAGAGGCGGCTTTATTCGAGCAACTTGAAGCTCGCATGATGGTCCCGATGATTGCAGCGGGCAATCTGATAGGAATTATCTCTGGTGGACGAAAGCTCGTCGGTTCAGGATTCCTCAAAGAAGATGCTGAGTTTGTTAAGACGGCAGCAGGCCAGGCGGCCGTAGCGGCTCGTAACGCAAGTCTGTATGCCGAGGCTCGGAAAGAGGCGAGTGAGCGAGCAGCACTGGCCGAGCTTGGACGTGTGGTCAGTTCAACACTGGACATCGAAATAGTGTTTGAGCGATGTGCTGAGCAGGTTCGAGCTTTACTTCCTGCCGACAGAATTTCCATTGCGCTCGCCGATGATGAAGGTGACATCTTCGAATATACCTACGTCTATGGAGTGACGGTCCCAGGTTGGGAACGCGGTGCAACTGGAACAATCAACTCGTCACCGCTCCAGCCTGTTTTTGAATATCATTCCGGCATCACTCTCGGAATGGACGAGAGCATCGGTCGCAGACCGCTTCATCATATGAGAGAAGCCAGTGTAAGTATGGGGCTAAACTCGATGATGGCAGTGCCGTTCATCGCTCGTGGCAAAGTCATAGGAACAATGATTCTAGAATCGCGACGAATCAGTGCCTACCGCGGTGAAGAGCTTGCGCTGGCCGAACGAGTTGGTGGCCAAATCGTCAACGCCATCAATAACTCCCGACAATTTGTTCAGGCTATGGAGCTTGCTGAGGCGAATGAAGCAAAGCTTGTTCTTGACGCGGAAAACACCGAACTACAGCGCCTCAACGAAGCGAAGATCAAGTTCCTTTCGACTGTCTCACATGAACTTCGTACACCACTTACAAGCATGCTTGCATTTGCCGGATTGCTGAAGCGAAACAAGGACGACAATCTAACGGAAAAGAATCTGCACCAAATCGATATCATCGACCGCAACGGTCGAAGGTTGAACGTGTTGATTCAAGATCTTCTCGATGTCTCGCGAATGGATATGGGTAACCTCGCGATTGACCCACTCGAATTCGATATTGCTGAAACGGTTCATGATCTCGCCGAAAGTTTCACACCGATTTTCGAGGCCAAGACTCAGACGTTGATTGTTGATGTACCATTTTCAGAACAACTCATTTACGCAGATAAGAACCGAGTAACTCAGGTTCTCACCAACTTGCTGAGCAATGCATCGAAGTACTCTCCTGAATCCAAGAGAGTCTGGCTGAACGTTGCGACCGTAGATGGTCATCTCGAATTCGAAGTAAAAGATGAAGGATTCGGTATTTCCGAAGAGAATCAGAAAGAGATGTTCACCGAGTTCTACCGAGTCGACACCGCAGAAACTAGGTCGATCGAAGGAACAGGGCTGGGCCTAGTGATCGCAAAGGGAATCGTCGAGATTCACGGCGGCACGATAGAAATGGAAAGCGCAGTTGGAGCCGGAACTTCATTCAGGTTCCAGATTTTCAACTTGAACACCGTTCAGTCCACCGAGAATCCTAACAGCCAAGAAGATGATTCCCCTCAAGCCGCCTAGTTGCGGCTCTTATGCGCTCGGTATCGCCCACCTGCTGCGAGTCCGACCACGATAAGCAACCACGCGCTTGAAGTGCCATCAACGGAACCTTCCACGGGCGATGAGCAGAACCCGCCTGAAGATTCGTTTTCAGCTACAGGTGCAGGAGTGGGATCAGGAGGTTGAGTCGGTATAACATCATCATTTGTTTCAGAATCTGGATTGCTAGACTGAGGTGGAGCCGTTAGTAGTTTGTAAGTGGGTGTAGGCTCAGCAGCAGGCGTCGGCGACGGCCCAGGAGTCGCCTCCACATAAGGATCTGCTCCAATTGAGTCTCGCCAGAGATTCTCTAGACCGTCGATCCCGAATCCGTAAACAGTGTCGAGAGCAGTATCTATTCCGACACCAGTTCCGAGAGTAGTAAGGAGTTCTGCCATCTTGGCTTCTCCATATTCATCGATCATAAACTTCACGGCACTCCGACCCTGACCGTACGCTACAAGTGTCAAATTTGGGTCCCCTGGGAACGATCGTAGCGACTTGAGTGGGATGAGTCTGTCGGTTCCTTCTGCCCACTCGAGGAAACGTTCATATGACACTGTTTTGTCGAGGTTTCCGAACTCAGCCAGACCTTCGTTCAGCCATAGAGGAACGGCTCCGCTCGTACCTGCGGCGCGAGCCACTAAGATGTGAGTCATCTCATGAGTGGCAGTTCCGATATCGGATCGCCCAGCCAGAACTAACACCACACTTTCAGCATCGAACGCCTGTCCTTCTGTTATCAACTCGCGACTACTTGCGAGGCTACGTGACACAACAGCTTCGATCATCTCTGCATTGTTGTTGTATAACGTCATAACAATCGGAGTCTCAATGTCAGCACCCGTTACAGGACCCATTATTCCGAGGGATTCGACGGCGGCCTCTGCAAGGCGCTCTGCCCGTGTTCGTACTGGCCCGTGATACAGGATAGTGACGGCCCCTAAAGTGACCTCGTCCCACACGAAACGAGCATCGTCGAATCTGAAATGCTCAGCCTCAGTGAGTGTCGTACTACCATTTTCCGTGGTTATCTCGAACCAGTATTTGAGCATCGTGCCAGGCGGAATGTAGCGATCTCGACTGTTTGTACGACGGAACAACTCACCGTTCACCAAGGGACGATTTGTCTGATCTAATTCGAGGTAGGCATATTGCATTGAACCACGGTCACCGATTTCAAAAATGACACGTACATCATCAATTCGCAACTCCGATTCAACGTCGAGTTTGAAGGTCATGCCGTCAGGAAACTGTGATTCGACACTCGATGAAATAACGGTCACAGTTGATGCGCTTTGCGCCGATGCAGATGTATTGAACGCACCAATGCTGAAGGCGCACATCGCCATCGCAACCAAGAACAATATCTACGTTTTTGAGAGCATTGAATGGAGATGATTTACGTTCAAGTTAGGTAGGGTTCCAGAACTTAGAATGCTTGGACGGGGCGGGTTTGCATGATGAGTTGCGGTGTACTAACCGTTTTACGTGAAGACAGAACAAAAGGGATGCACTATTCGACTTATTCAGGGTCTATTGTTCGCCAAGCATCGACAAATCGCCATGCTGCGCTAATGGGCGTACCTACCCCAAGAATCCACAACACAACCATTGGGTAGCCGAGTATTAGTCCAACGACGGTGATGGCCACCCGTTCAGGACGAGTCAGAAATCCTGCAGTACCTTTCGCACCAAGCCCCTCTGCTCGTGCTCTCACATAACTCACCATCAGAGAACCGCCAACCGCTACGAATGTGAGGAGTACGGCCGTTTGGCTGGCATCGGTGCCAGATGTGAAGTACATGCCCAAGCCAACCAGTAAAGCGATTTCAGACACTCGATCAAAGACCGAGTCCATAAGTGCTCCACGTTTACTGACCTTGCCTGTTGCACGGGCTATTCCACCATCAAGAAGATCGAATGCAGAACCAATCAGCACAAGAATTCCACCAATGAGAAATTCGCCCTCGCTTGCGAAATAAGCCGCCACCAGTGCAATTAATAACCCGACAATGGTTGCAGTATCAGGTGTGAACTTAAGCCTAATTAATAATGAAACCGCAGGGCGTTCAAACCATTTGGTGACCGACCCACGTAAGCCATATCGGAGAGTTTGGAGATCTGGCAAAAAACTACCAGCCCTGATATTTCGCCGGTGGCACAAGTTGTTTATCCAGAACTTCATCGTAATAACTGAGCACCGTGTCGGCAACGTGAGGCCATCGGTATTTGTGAACCGTTGCCCTTCCGTCAACAGCCAGTTGCGCCCGTAGTCCCGGATTTTCGATTAGGCGCTTTATGGCATCAGCAAGAGCGGCTTCGTCCTTAGGTGGAACCATCAATCCCTCTTTGCCGTCGGTCATAACCGACGCGAACCCTGGAATATTCGATGCAATGATTGGGGTCGAAGCTGACATTGCTTCGATGATGATGAATCCGAAGCTCTCTTTACCAGTGTTAGGAGCTAAAAAGATATCGGCGTGCTGGTAGTAACCCGGTAGTTCTTGGTCAGTTACAGGTCCGGTAAATACAACATCATCGAGTGAGCGTTCACCCATGATTCGATACGATTCACGATCAGGAACCCCCGCGCCTACAACGACCAATCGTAGTTTCGGGTACTGCCATTTGAGCAGTGAATAGGCACCAAGTGCGTACCTAAGCCCTTTGCGCGGTTCGTTCACTCGGCCAACAAACACTAGATTGATCGCATCGTCCCTAAGAATCGAAGGTCTCTGGGCGGGAGACGAAAATCTCTCCACATCCAAACCGTTCGGTATGACCCTGTAGTCACCTTCAAAATACCTGTTAGCAAATTGCTTGGCAGGTTCGGAAACCGCAATTCGACCGTTCAATCGTATTGCGCCGCGGTTCAGGACTTTCTTCCAGAACATATAGCCACGCCCACGGCCCTCGTTATAAGCGTGAAAAGTACCGATCGTCGCTGAAGGCGAAAACCGTGCGGCGGTAAGCGCAAACATCGGCATCAACGGTTCGTGAATGTGGACAATATCGAATTTCTCGTTTTCGAGCATCGATTTTAAGCGCCACTCGTGCCATACAGAAAAGGAAATACGTGCGATCGAACCAGCAGTTGGAACCGGAACTGATCTCCCAAAAGTCCGAAGATCGACGTCACCAACATCAACGGCAGGCTCATCACGGGTGCATGGAGCGAGGATAGACACCTCATGACCTCGAGACTGGAGCTCACGGCTCAGAGATGCCACATGGCGCTGTACTCCACCAGAGTGCGCTAGATCATAGGGAGATACTTGAGCAATTCGCAAACAGGTACCCCCTTTGTTAGCTCAGGGTTTACAGACCTGAGCGAAAATAAAACGTGCCGCTGGACCAATACGACGCAATCATATTGGTTTTCCAGCGGCACGAACCAGTTCTAAGGGGCGTTCTACGGCGAAAGCCTATTCGGCGGAGTTCAATGCATCAGGATTATGTCCCTCAGCGAAGTCCTCTACAGCCAATCGGGCATCGTCGTCACGCATCTGTACTGGAGGTGACTTCATGAAGTAGGCAGAAGCAGGCTCGATTGCACCGCTAATACCCTTGTCCATGGCAATCTTCGCAGATCGAATTGCGTCGATAGCAACACCTGCTGAGTTCGGGCTGTCTTCAACTTCGAGTTTAAGCTCAATATTCAGAGGCTGGTCGCCCCATGAGGTACCTTCGAGTCTAATGTATGCCCACTTGCGGTCTTCCAACCACGGGACATGGTCAGATGGGCCGATATGAACGTCGTTAGTAGGAAGTTCTTTTTCGAGCTGAGACTGAACGGCATTGGTCTTTGAAATCTTCTTCGACTTCAGGCGTTTGCGCTCAAGCATGTTGTAGAAGTCAGTGTTTCCACCAAAGTTCAACTGGTAAGTTCTATCGAGTCGAACGCCACGGTCTTCGAACAATCGGGCGAGAACACGGTGAACGATGGTTGCGCCGACCTGCGACTTGATGTCGTCGCCAACGATCGGGATACCTCTGTCCTGAAAACGCTTCTGCCAGTATGGCTCTCTCGCAATAAATACCGGTATACAGTTTACAAACGCCACACCTGCAGCAAGTGCCTGCTCAACGTACCATTTTGTGGCTTGCTCAGATCCAACCGGCAAGTAGTTGATCATTACGTCAACTTTACGGTCTCGAAGAATCCCGACAATGTCGGCAGTTTGGCCGCCAACGGTCGATGGATCGTGATTCACTTCGACAATCTCTTCAAGGAACTCACCGATTCCATCGTGGGTCATTCCACGGTCAACCTTTACGCCCATGTTTGGAACGTCATAGAACTGAAGTGCGTTATTGTTTTTTGAAACAAGAGCTTCTGAAAGATCCTTACCGACCTTTTCGGTATCGACATCAAATGCAGCAACAATTTTTACATCACTCAGTGCATACCCACCGAGAACGTTGTGCATCAGGCCGGGGATTCGTTCCGAATTTTCATCGACTTCACTGTACTTGTATAGTCCCTGAACCAGCGATGACGCGCAGTTACCTGCGCCAATGATCGCAACATTGATATTGCCCAAGACCGAGCCTCCAGACGAAGAATTTTGAATTGAACAGTTGAAGCGTCCGTGTGCCCGTTATTGATCTAGGCTTACAGCGCTCACGTGTTCGACTGACCCATGCAAGGGTAGTTTGTGTCAGGTAGAGCTATTGAGAAGATTCTCGCCAATTAGTGCCGATATGTTCCAAATAGTTCCGAAATTTACACGCTGACGTGCATCGCTTCGGCAATATCCGACAGTGTGTGTGTTCTGACATACGGGTTCACACCTGACCATATATAGTCGAAATGTTGCCTTAGGATCGAAGGATATGAGCTTCCGGTTCGGAATTGGAATATCGGTACTAAACCATCGATAGAGCTGCCATCAACGGCACCATTGGGCTTGCCGAACTGATACGTCTCGACAAATGTCGACTCACTGGTCATAACCAAGTAGACCGACGGCCAGTGATCGACAAACCGTACGTCGATTCCGAAGTGCGACCGTGACTCGGCTTCTTTTTTCAGTGAAGCAATGACATTCAAACTCCGCCAACTGTCGTTATAGAGGGGGCCAGCTTTAAATCGCCCTTCGTCTTCAAACTGTGCACCGTCCTCGGCCACTGCTCTGGCCCGTGCGAACTCGCTCACCGGGTTCACCAGAATTGCTCGAATCTGAACGGCACGATCTTCAGCCGCCATCTGTCTAAGTATCGCAGTGTGTCCGCGATCCCCAAAAAACTCGCGTAGCCCGATGCCCTGCAACAACACTTCGCCATATGCAGATTTCAGGGATGCACCGATGATCAACGATGTTTCAGGATCTGAGGATCGAGGACCTAGAACTCCCTCGATACCTTGACTGACTGCACCCATGAGGACACTCGTGAACCGTGCAAGATAAGCGGCAGCATCTCCGCTGGCCTCAAGGACAACTGGGTGGTCGACTGCCGGAGCTTGTTTTCTAGTACTGGGAACGGAAGAATACTGGGGAGAACGGAGTGGATTCGCTACGGGTTTCGGTTCGATCAGAGCCTTAACCGACTCTTCGGTGATGATCCATGATTTACCGATTCGATTGGCGGGAATAAGACCCGTCTTCAACCATTTATACACGGTTTTCTCGCTGACACTGAGTCGCACCGCTACGTCCCTGACATTCAGGCTCATTTTATTCCCATAAGTTCTTGACTAGTCGGCACTGTTCCTAATTATTCTCAATTAATACTAAATGATCCTAGATATTCGTTCAACGAGTTTTGATAGCAGATATTCGATCTCCAATAAAAAAAAGCCGCCGACACGCTAGTGTCGACGGCTTTCACGAAAACAATTTCCAAGCTTACTACCAGCCGGCAGCCGCACCATCTTTTCGAGGTTCCGAACCCGCCGTAAGCACACCGGTTTCGGCATCTCTCGAAATCACCTGACCGCCACCGAAGTTAGCACGATCATAGCCGGATACGACTTTAACCGTATGACCACGTTTTTCGAGTTCCTTTACAACATCAGGAGAGAGGTCTTCTTCAACCATGACATCTTGATTACCTTCAACCTCGACCTTGAATCGCGGAGCATCAAGCGCTTCCTGCGAGTCCATGGCGTGGTCGATCATGTTCGATGCCACCTGCAGATGGCCCTGCGGCTGCATAAATCCCCCCATGACACCGAAGCTAAGCCACATTTCATCATCCTTCGTCGCCATCGAGGGGATGATCGTCTGGAACGGGCGTTTGTTGCCTTGGAGATAGTTCGGATGATTCGGGTCGAATGAAAATAGTGAGCCACGGTTCTGGAGTGCCATTCCAAGTGTTGGAACGACAAGGCCAGTGCCGAAACTATTGAACAGGCTATTTATCAATGAACAGGCAGTGCCCTCACCATCCACAGCAGTCAGGTAGACAGTGTCTGCGCTACCCATAGGGTCGCCGTACGAAACGTTGGGGTCGGCCTGAATTCCAGAGATACCGGCCCGACGTCGGTTGGCGTAGTCCTTGCTCAGCAGCGGGTCAATCGGAACTTCGGCAACACGAGGGTCAGCAACATACTGAAATGCATCGGCATATCCATGACGCATCGATTCGATTAGATAGTGATATCGATCCGCCGACTGCGCACCCATGGAGCCAATATCGAAGCCTTCAGCAAGGTTTAGAGCGATTAGTGCGGCGATACCCTGACCGTTGGGCGGGCACTCCCAAATGTCGACGCCGCGATAGTTGACGCTGATAGCCTCATCCCAATCGGAATGATGGTTTGCGAGGTCTTCTTCGGTGAGCCATCCACCCTCTGACTGAACAAACTCAACCGTCTTTTTTGCGATTTCACCTTTGTAGAAAGCCTCGCTTCCACCTTCGGCGATCATCTGAAGTGTTCGACCAAGTTCGGGAAGCCTGACAACTTCTCCGTATTTAGGAGCGCCATTGGCATCTGAACCCGGTAATAATTGTCTGCCTGATGGTCGATGGTTCAGCTTTGCGACCGTTTCTACAGACCCCCAACTATGAGCGATAACTTCTGAAACTGCGTAGCCGTTCAGCGCGTAATCGATTGCTGGTTGCAGCACCTCCCGAAGTGTCATGCGACCGTACTGATTAAGGGCAGTCTCCCATCCATGAACTGTTCCGGGAACGCTTACAGCGAATTGACTACCATCACCGTTGTTTGGGATCGACTCGTATCCAGCCTTACGAACGTCGTTTACATTTGCTGTCGCTGCCTGCCTGCCCGATCCGTTCAATGCGACAACTTTTCGTTCACCCTTGTCCCAGATCAGGGCGAACATGTCTCCCCCGATGCCTGTCGACATAGGCTCAACAACGTTGAGCACAGCAGCGGTCGCAACCGCTGCGTCGATGGCGTTTCCGCCGTCTCTAAGCATCTGCAATCCAGCCTGGGCAGCAAGCGGCTGGCTTGTTGCCACAGCACCTTTGCGGGCAATAACTGCGGATCTTCGAGACTTGAAATAACTCATCTAGGCGGCTCCAAAGCACATCACATCTCGCCATAAGGTAGCGAGTCGAGCCATAGTAGCACCGATAACTACACCTGCTTGCCACTCGCACCAATTGAGTCAATGCCAAAAAAAGTGGGGTTCCTTTTTTCGGCGGACATTTCGATACAACGCTACACGGAAGCGGGCTACACGGAAACGAAGCTTGTGGCCGGTGGCTCGACCCACTTCCGTGTAGAGGGGTTGTCGAGTCTAGTACGAATACAGAACGATCACGTTTCCGTGTAAATGGGCGGTAGCTGCGAGGTGGAGTGCTGGCTGGCTCGGGGCCCGGCTCCAGAACGCCAGAGAAATGACCAATGCGGCTCAGCGAGATCGGGGGTTGAGCACATCGTTTAGCGCATCTCCTACGATGTTCCAGCAGAAGATCAACAGCCAGACCACGATGATAGGTGCCAGCAACTGCTCAGGATGATCGCGTAGCACTGAGACACTGGCTCCACCACGGGCAGTAACCTCACCAATCATCACACCAAGGCTTGGCCTAGGAGGTTGAACTCCTAAGCCGAAGAAACTCAACACAACCTCAGACAATGCTACGGCGCCTATTCCGAAGCTTACTGAAACGATGATCGGACTAACTACATTTGGCAGGATATGGCGGAATAAGATTCGCGGCGTCGAAGTTCCCATGGCACGTGCGGCCTGAACGTATTCAGCATCGCGTAACACCAATACCTGACCACGAACTAACCTCATCATTCCAAACCAGCTAAGAGGTAGCAGGGCGATTCCGATCACGACGTAATCAACGACGCCAGAACTCACAAGACCACTCATACCGGTCGAATCTTCAACACTTCGAGCGAATTCCACGATAACCGGCCTGAGAGTGGCAGCAAGCAAGATTATTAGCAATATGTCAGGGAATGCCGACACCACCTCGCCTATCCGCATGATGACAGCATCAATCCAACCGCGGAAATAGCCAGCGAAAAGCCCCATCGTGACGCCGAGGAAAAGGCTTCCGGTGATGAACGTCGAGACAGTGATAATGACTGTTGTTTGGATACCCCAGACAACCCGCGTGTAAATGTCACGCCCCGCGCGATCAGTCCCAAGCCAGTTCTCGGCGCTTGGTCCCTGCTGAGTTCGCCTAAGATTTGTTTCCTGATAATCGTGTGTCTGAATTACAGGAGCAAAAATACCCAATAAGTAGATGAACGTAATGAGGATCAGACTGATGAATGCGAGGCGCCGTCTTCGGAATCGTGCCCAAACGTTGCGCCAGTGGCCACGTGAACGCGGAAGTTCTGAAATCTCTTGGTCTAACCGTGTGACTGACGACATATGCTATTGCAACCGTATTCGCGGGTCGACGATTGTGTATGCAACATCGATTACGAGGTTTGCCACAACCAACATCCCAGCCCCCAACAGCACAAATGCTGTTAAAACCGGGAAATCACGTTGGAATATAGCGTCGAGCGAAAGTCGACCGGCTCCTGGAATTCCGTAGATCAATTCGACAATCAGTGATCCGCCGAACATACCTGCAAGAGTGAACCCCATAATGGTGAGAATCGGGAGCAGTGCGTTTCGAGCGATATGTCGATAATTGACTACAAACCCAGACATACCTTTGGCATGTGCAGTACGAATGTATTCCTGCCCGATAACTTCGAGTGTGCTGGCTCGCATGTGGCGCACAAATATCGCCGCACCAGGAACCCCTATAGTCAGGGCAGGAAGAATGATTTGAAGCGAGAAGAATCCGCCCCAACCCGCAGCGGGTACCCAGTGGAGCTGCACAGCGAAGAAAAGAATCAGTAACGGAGCGGTGAAGAACACAGGCATGGCGTAGAGGATCAACATCGATATGACGATGGCTGGATCACGACCAGTACCCTGCCGTTTCGCTGCATAGAAGCCCAGTGGCAGCCCGATGACTACTGCGACGATCAACGCAGCAATATTTAGTTGCATAGAAACCCAAAGCCGCGGAGCAATGAGTTCTAGAACTGGCCTGCCTTGATAGTGGTAGCTATCACCGAAATCGCCTTTAAGAATTCCATTGACATATTTTGCATACTGGAAAAGAATCGGGCGATCCAAGCCGAGTCGCTCTCGTTCTCGCTCGATTCGCTCAGGCGTCGCCCGATTGCCGAGCCTAAGCTCCGCTGGATCACCGGGGGCACAAGTACCCATAAAAAACACAAAGAACGCCGCCAGAGCCAACAAGACGGGGGTCCAGAGCAGTCGCCTAAGGATATATGCCAGCATCTGCGGTTACGATCCTCTGTTGTTGGTCGTGGATTCGATCAATGATTATCGAAATAAAAAAACTTTGCCCCGGTACTCAGCCAGTTGCAGTTGGACGAGTCACGACATATTACCTATATCGTGTTTTACCGGGGCAATTATTTAACTTGTTTAAGTCTGGAGATTACTTATCGAGCCAGACATCTCTGAACTTCGCAATTGTGAGGGATGAGAACGCGTAGTCCTGAACCCACGGCTTCACGAGGGCTTTCGAATCGACGCCCCACCAGAGTGGTAGCCATGCAGCTTCAGAAACAACGATCTGCTCAGCATCGTTGTAGTACTGAACCCTCTTTGTGGCATCCTGTTCAGTCTGAGCAGAAACCACGTATTCATCTACCTTTGAGTTTGCATACCCACCGTAGTTGATGGCACTGCTTGATCGAAACAGCACATCTATGAACGTCTGTGGGTCTGGATAGTCAGCCTGCCAAGACAGACCGCTCCATGCCTGTAAACGCCCACGGTGTAGGTCTTGAATATACGTTGCCCATTCAACTTGTTGAATTTCGATGTCTATACCAAGGTTCTGTCGCCACATGTCTGCGACAACTTCAGTTGTAAGCCCAGGTGAACCACCGGTACCAGGAACTGTGAGCACTATACGCGGCCTACTGGATGGGTCGGCATACGCCGACTGGGCAAGCAGATCTTTAGCGAGCTCTGGATCAAATTCCAGTCCCTTGATTTCTGAGGAGAATCCGGGAAATCCGGGAGGAATAATTCCGTAAGCAGGTTTCACGAGGTTCGAGAAAACTTGATCGGCAATCAACTGCTTATCGACCGCATGGTTAAGCGCTTGCCTAAAAGCTGAATCATCGAATGGTGCCTTGTTGATGTTGAACCCAACATACGAGACTGCAAAGTTGGGCGGAACTTCTACAAGATCTTTATTTAATTCTTCAGTAGGATCCTGAACACGCTCGAGGTCGGCAAGACCAACGCCTGTGACGTCGATCTCGTCGTTCTCGTACATGGCCATAGCGACACCACCAGCAAGGTTAAACACAACCTCATCGAGGTATGCAGAACGTCCCCAATAGGCGTCGTTCCGGGCGAGGCGAATACGCTGCCCAATTCGATACTCCTTGAGAGTGAACGGACCTGTACTAACTGGCTCATCAACCCAGTTCCGACCCAGCGATTCGACGTTGTTTCTGTTCAACACGAACGCCGTTGGATAAGTGAGTTTTGCGATGAAATATGCTTTCGGAGCGTCGATAGTAAGTCGGAGAGTTCGCTCATCGACCACTTCGATTCCTTTAGCGATGGTTGTTTTGCCGTCGACGATGTCCTGAATACCAACAATGTCACCCAAAAACTCCTCAGCAACAGTAGAGGCGGTATCAGGGTTGGCGGCACGCTCAAAAGACCATTTGAAGTCTTGAGCGGTGACAGGATCACCGTTTGAGAACACTATTCCGTTGCGTAGCTTGAACTCGTACACGGTTCCGTCTTCCAGTACAGACCACGACTCGGCAAGGTCAGGCTCGAACGGATTAGATGGGTTTGCACCAAGTTTAACTAGCCCCGAGAACACCTCGATTACGATTCCATAAGAAGTACCATCTGTAACGAGATGGGGATCCAGCGTTGGAGGATCACTCCAAAGGGTGTTGAAAACTCCACCTTGCTTAGGCCCAGTATCGCCAGAACTAGCCGACGGATCCTGAGTGCTTTGCAATTCGGGAGCAATCGCCGGTTGGGTAGCCCGAGCGGCTGGAGGAGTCGACGTCGGCTGGGCAGCAGCCCCATTCGGAGAGTCTGAACCGCCACTGCAAGCGATTGCAGCAACGAAGACAAGACCCAAAGCCATGCCGATAATCGTTCTTTGCATAAATCTAAATCCTGAATTCAACTTAGTGTCTTTGTTCGTCGAGGCAGTCAAATTGTATTTTGAAGCTGCCAATAGTTAAGTACTTGATACGGGTGTGCTGCATCGTCGGTTCTTATCTCGAACATTCAGATGCCATCGAATTTATTAGGTTGTGCAGATTGTCTCGCTCATATACTCAGGATCCGGGCTCCACAGATGCCGATGCCGACTCCACATTAGAGCTCAGATACGCCTTCAACATCTCGTCAATGTCACCGTCCAGCACTGCAAGGGCGTCACCCGTTTGGAAATCGGATCGGTGATCTTTCACCATTTGATATGGATGCAGAACATAGCTACGAACCTGCCGACCGAACTCTGCCGACACGTGTTCGCCTTTGAGAGCGGCACGTTCTGCCGCCTTCTGTTGCATATCGAGGTCTACGAGGCGGGAGAGCAATATGCGCATAGCAACATCACGGTTTTGCGCCTGTGACCGTTCGTTCTGAACCGCCACAACCAAGTTGGTCGGAAGATGAGTGAGCCGAATCGCCGTTGAGTTCTTCTGAACGTTTTGCCCGCCGTTTCCACTTGCGCGGTACACGTCTATCCGAAGATCATCCGGATCAATTTTCACTTCCTCGGCTTCATCGGCCTCAGGAAGTACTTCGACGAGGGCGAAGCTTGTGTGTCGGCGGTGATCGGCGTCATACGGAGAGAGTCTCACGAGCCGGTGCACACCACGTTCTGATCGAAGATATCCGTATGCGTACTTTCCATCGATTTTTATTGCGGCGCTCTTTACCCCAGCTCCATCACCGGGAGTGAGGTCAAGCACATCAGCGTTGAAACCTCTGCGTTCGGCCCAACGGGTGTACATGCGAACGAGCATTTCTGCCCAATCTTGTGCATCAACTCCACCTGCACCTTGCTTCACATAGATGATGGCCGAGCGGGAATCATATTCACCGCTCAGTTGAAGTTCAAATTCGAGTGTTTCGACAGAATGAGCGTATTTCTTGAGGTCGGTAGCAAGTTGAGCACCGAGAGTTTCGTCATTTTCTTCGACCGCCAAAGCAAATAGCTCGACGGTACTGGAAACATCACTCGAAAGATTCGTCCATGTTTCAAATTCGCCACGAACTGCGGCAAGTTTTCGCATCTTTGACTGAGCCTGCTCTGAGTTGTCCCAGAATCCACGTTCGTTAGCTTCTTTTTCTAACGAATCTACACTGCGTTGAAGTTCAGCGAGGTCAAAGTCGCCTCACGATCTGCTCAACGCGAGAGTTCAACTCTTCAGCATTGCCCAGAAGAGTTCGCATGTTCGAAGTTGTGGATTCGTTGTTTGCCATTATTGCCCTGTGCGAAAACGTGAGCTGTTTTTGCCACAGCCGTCACCATTCTTCTGCACATTCACAGAATTGTATCAACTATCGAGTTCGGTACACCTGTGGATTTATCGTACAGATCGACCCATATCACAGACCAATTGGAGCAACTGAATGTTATCTTTGGGTCATCGGGGCGTGGCGCAGCTCGGTAGCGCGTTGCACTGGGGGTGCAGAGGTCACAGGTTCAAATCCTGTCGCCCCGACCACATATCGAACACTGAAAGACTCACGTCAAACGTGGGTCTTTTTTTATCCCGTAGAAGTCTGATATTAGTTCCGAAGTTGGCTTGCTCTAGGCGGCTTGTGTCACATGTACAGGTTTCCTGATGGTAAGAAACACCATAGAAGCCGCAATCAGCAGCCCGGCTCCGACTAATAACACGATCTCGTACGAGCCGGTTTCATCTTTGATCCAGCCAGCTGCGACCGGCATCGAGAACATAGCGACGTTGTAAATAGGAGATAGCAACCCGCGAATTGTTGCAAAACGTTTGCGCCCAAATAGATCGCCGACCAATGCCCAGTTGAGTCCAGAACCGATCTCTGTGCCAATAAACAGCAACATTACGGCAAACATCGGCCAAGTTCCTTCGACCACGTTTAGCAGTACAAGTGAAATAGCCGCAGATATATAACAACCGGCCAACATGCGCTGACGACCGAGTCGATCGCTCAACCAACCGAATACCAATATCAATGGAACCGAAACAAGGGCCATCAGCCCTATCAGGTTCGCACCCATCTGTTGAGTTTCGCCTTTCCAAACAAGAATTGGTATGAAATGGACAAAGA
>JABMNN010000065.1 GCA_013204545.1 Chloroflexota bacterium
CAACACAGCCTTGATGTCGGAAGGGCTTGTCAAGTATGGGTAGTCACCTACTCTAACTTGAATTCGGGCAACTATTGCGTACTTTCCGGTAACCACCTCAACATCGTTCACAGCGACCAAGCTCAATGTCGGGAAAGACTCACTGCGGAATGCAGTGTCGTCGCTAAGTGTCGCTCCATAGTCAGTCCATGTCAGTTGCAGAACCACATCATTAATGCCTTGCGACTTCGGTGCGCTTAGCTCTACAGAATAAATCCCGTCGCGTGCGAACTTATCGCCGTTCTCACCAGCATCATTCAACACAACTACTTCAGTCGTACCGCTTGCCTTGTTGATGGTGGCAATAATTTGAGCACCAGAGAGAAGTTGTGGCGACTCACCGTTGAAAGCGGCAGCTTCAATAAGTGCAGCCTCACCTACTGGCAATGGCGGTTGTTCTATCAATCGAAGCTCTAACGGATTGTTTATATCAACACTGGCAACCAGCTTTGAAGCAGGGCCTAATCCCTGAAGTGTCCAGTTGCCAGGGACTGGAGAGTGTATCTGTACGATCACCGCAGATGGCATTTCACGTATGTCGACATTCTCCATTTCGGCGGCTGCCCGAGTGCCGTTTGGAGAAAAGACTGCTACATCGACCAGATCTTGCTGTCGCACAAAAACCGTGGTGAACTCACTAGTGTGAGGAGCTATCTCGACAGTCACTATAGCTGCCGAGTTATCGTGCATTTCAACGTCCATAGCGTTTTCAAGCAACAGTTGAGAATAGTTTTCGAAAACTGCAGCAATCCCTGATGCAGTACCGGTGTCGTAGAACACGCCATCTGAACTGGTCGACAACCCACTCACGAGATCGCGAAGTATGGGCTCTGTTGAGGGCAAGGTAACTACGTCGATTACCCAGCCTTCAGAAGCGAATAGATCAGCGACGCTTCGAAGACGTTCGCGAGTATTCTCCGATTCACCAAGAATCCGCCCTGAGGTTATGAATGCGACTCTCGATCCTTCAACGGCGTCGATTCTGGAAAGAAAAGCAAATGCGTCGGTAAGTGCAGCGAACTGATCCGACCTTGCTGGCCCAATAGTCATCGACCGAACTGCCGTCAAGACATCATCTACCAATCTAATGCCATCAGGACCCGAATTCGCAGAAATGATTTCATTAGTCTGAACACCATAAGAAGCCACTGCGACGATACCAGCAGTCGTCCCTCGTGCCATCGTCAGAGCCACGGTTTCAGCCGCATCAAGATCACGTTGAACAGGTGATGCGCCATCATCAATAAGGATCACCATAACTCCATTTCCCCCAATGGGATCAGCGGCTCGAGCAGGCAGTGCTGCCCCAGCAAACAATACGGTGATGGCTATAAGAGCGATCAAAGACGGGCGACGCATTTCAAACTCCGTAAAAGTGTGAGTTGTTCAAACAACTGATAGTCGACTTACTTGGACGACCTCTGGCAGTTCGTTAACGCTATTGAAATATCACGATTGCTGTCAGATTGGACTTGGTGCAGATTTCGAGTGATTTGAACAAATAAATGTTCTCATCATCACAACTTCACACACCATGAGGCGTTGACCGTTTAGTTGACGATGCCTAAACTCGGGCGGCCAGTTAGGTCAGCACAGCTCGCTGGTTAGCTTTTATTGAATGGAAAAACGATGAAGATCACCGGTTACGCAATCACTCTCTACGAATTCCCTCTGAATAGGCGCATGGGTGATGCCAACTCACCCTCAGGACGAATACGTGGAGCTTCTAATGTTCTTGAACTATTCACAGATGAAGGCATCACAGGCATTTCGTTCGGAGGTGGTGGTGCAGGCCCTCAGATAAAATCGATGGTCGAAGGCATGTTGATTGGTGAGGATCCTCGACGAGTTACCGGACTATGGAAACGCATGGTCGATCGAGCTTTCAAAGCAGGTCATGATGGAGTGGTGAACGACGCAATTGCGGTGCTCGATGTTGCGTTGTGGGACATCAAGGCTAAGGCAAACAACGAGCCACTATGGAAGACCCTTGGCGGGTCAAACCCGAAAGTTCATGCCTACGCATCAGGTCTCGACTCTCCCCTATCAGACGACGGGATTGAAGACTGGTACGGCATGATGGCTACTGACTGGGGATTCAAAGGCGGCAAGCTCAAAGTCGGTCTTGATCAGGACGCCGACCTTCGTCGAATAGGACGCATGAAAAAGGGTCTCGAACGAGCCACCGATAAGCCAATTCTTTACATCGACGCTAATGAAGTTTGGAATCCCAAGATGGCGATTCGTAAGGTACGCGAGATGGAGGAGCAATTTGACATCGCCTGGGTCGAAGAGCCAGCTCGCCGGTGGGATTTCTTAGGATTACGAAGAATTTCCGATCAGATTAAAGCTCCAGTGTGTGCCGGCGAGAATCTCGATTCTCTTGGCGACTTCCTCCCCTATTTTCATAATCGATCTGCAGATGTCGTTCAGGTCAGTCATGGCATGACCGGTATCACCTGCGCTCTACAATTGGCCGATGCTGCATATGGTTTCGAGTTACCAATCACCCTTGGTGGATCTCCGGGGAACATGAATGCGCAACTAGCACCATGCATCCCAAATTTCTTAACTCTGGAAGCGCAAAATGCCGAACCCGACGATGGCGTGATGACATCTGACATCAAGATCGTCGATGGCTGGGCAATCTGCGGTGATCAACCCGGGACCGGTGTCAGTTTCGACGCTGAAGCTCTCGCTAAACAAAAAGTTCAAACTGTGACTGCATCAGCAGGACCATCTCCGTTTGGGCGACGACCAGGTGCTGGGCTTTGGGACAATCCACCTTCCAAAGAAGAGGCCGCCGCCGCTGCAACTGGCGTGACTGGCGAACACTATGTGCCTGCACATGGTTCGAAGACTCAGTAGCCGCGTACGAAAATCTTCCAACCCATACCAGATAACAAATCACCAGATAAAAATATAATGAAAATCACCGGATACCGATTAGAAAAATTCACCCAGCAACTCGACAGAGCTATTGGAGACTCGAATTTCCCTGCTGGCGACGACCTAATGGACATGGCGATCCTGTGGATCGACACCGACGAAGGAATTAGCGGAATCGCCCCAGCAGGTAACGACGCTGTTGCAAGTCTCTTCCATGTCATCGAAGGCAAGGACCCACGAGGGGTCGTCGGCCTGTGGAAGGACATGGTCGACTGGGTTCACAAAGGCAACAATGAAGGCGCAGTGAACGGTGCTATCGCAGCGATAGACGTCGCTCTCTGGGATCTCAAGGCCAAGATCGCCGACGAACCTCTTTGGCAGACGCTTGGAGCTCGCGAACCTCGGGCCAAAGCCTACGCGTCCGACATCGGCTACAACCTGTCGGATGATGAACTCCACACCTTCTACACGAGAATGGCGGATGTTGGAGTTGATGGTGGCAAGATAAAGATCGGCTTGAATATGAAGGATGATCTTCGCAGAATTGGAATCATGAATGATGCCTTCAAAAAGGTGAAAGACCGTCCATATTTGATGATCGATACGAACGAGTACTGGTCGCCCAAACAGGCTATTCGGTACATCAATCAAATTGAACAACATTTCGACATTTTCTGGGCCGAAGAGCCTGCGCGGCGCTGGGATTATGACGGCCTTCGGCAAGTTTCACGAAATGTCTCAGCTGCAGTAGCATCGGGTGAGAACCTGAATGACGTCGGACAGATGTACCCTTTGATTTCACAACAAGCTATCGACGTAGCGAACGTAGGTTTTGGTCACTCTGGAATCACGGGGGCACGTCAGGTAGCGAACATGTGCTATGCCTACGAAGTTCCGGTGACGATGATGAATTGCTCTGCTAACTTCATGGCCCCACTCGCTGCTGCCCTTCCCAACCACAATATGATGGAAGTTGTCGACCCGGGCAGGGAAGGCGCTTTTGAAAGTTGGGACAATCACATCGAAGATGGCTGGATTGTTATGGGCAACAAGCCCGGGCTTGGCATAGAAGTTAGTGAGAAGAAACTTAAGGCACTGCAAGCCGTCGAATTCGGGAGAAAACCCGGATTTCCATTCCCGCGACGTGAAGGTGCCGGACTGTGGATCAAGGACATCGAACCGGGTGAGGTTAGCTGGAAGTAGTGATATCGACGAAATATTGTCGGAACTCGGCGAAGCGAATTGAGAGAAGTAGGTAGTAATTGGTAGATCGTTTAAAAGGCAAAGTGTGTTTGATCACTGGTGGTGGTCGAGGATTGGGCAAAGCAATGGCCCTAGCGTTCGCCAGAGAAGGTGCCAAGGCCGTGGCTATCAGCTACGTGTCCAACGAGAAGTACGCTGAAGAGACTTGCCAGGAAATCGCCGAAATCGGCAGCACCGCCTACATGACTCCGGTCGAAGTCACTAATCGAGAGTCGATCAAATCTTGGGTTAGCCACATCATCGACACTGAAGAGCGTATCGACGTTCTGGTTAACAACGCGGGCATCAACAGGCAGGGACCGATCGACACTGTCACTGAAAAAGACTGGGACGAGATATTAGCAGTGAATCTCAAAGGTCCATTCTTGGTTTCACAGGAAGTTCTCCCCAATATGGTCGACTCCGGTGGTGGGCGAATCATCAATATCGCCTCGGTCAGCGGTCTTTATGGTGGACCGACAACCGCTCACTACGCTGCGTCAAAGGCCGGATTGATCTCGCTCACTCAAGTGCTCGCACGTTGGGGTGCCCAGCATGGGATTCTTGTGAATTCGATATCACCAGGGATCATCGAAACCGACCTAACACGAGAAGAGCTCCGATCTGGAGGTGGCGCAGGAGTTGTTGCTTTGACACTGCTCAAACGCCCCGGCCAGGTCGAAGACGTTTCGTCGATTGCCGTTATGCTTGCCAGCGACGAACAAAATTACATGACTGGTCAAACCATCTCCCCTAATGGTGGAAGCTATTTCACCGACTAAACGTCAAAACAGGAACACTAAAAAGGGCGTACTGTTTGGTACGCCCTTTTTAGTGTTCCTATTCAGGTGAATCGCTATTCCATGTCTTGTCTTGCAACCTGCAAGGCTGTTGCGAGGAATGCAATGCCCCAGATCAAAGCCATAATGCCGAAGATCATGACCCCTTCTTCAGTCTTCACAGGGAAGATCGAAACAAGGACTATTGTCACCAAACCTGTCGACGAAATAGCCCAGCCAAATTCCTTGCGAACAATCCCGCTAATAGCGAGTCCACCGCCAAGTGGAATCAACGAAATGTAAGCAACGTAGGTCGCTGTCTGGTATATCCCGAAAAGACCGGCATGAAGCGCTTTGGCAATAATCGTCGCCCCAGCCGCCGCTTCAGCCGCACCTGGTACTCCTGCCTGAGCGCCTGCAATCGCGGTTCCTAGCTTTTCAGCGACGCTCGTCTCGGCAAGTGTTATTCCGAGAACGATCGCCCAAAGCCCCAGAGCAGCCGTTGAACCCATAACACCAATCATCATTCGATAACGAGATTGACCTTCAGGAGCGATCCGCCAAAGACCAATGATCCCTCTGGTATAGAGGATTATTCCGAGAAGAATAAGTATGGAATATATATTTATAATTCCTGAGTCATCCCCAAGTGCCTTGATGTAGGCATCGGAATTTTCAGGGTTGATTGGTTCAATACCGTTCGTCGGCATCAAGAAGTTGAAAACAACAACTAGTATCGGACCAATAATTAGCGACCATTTTGCAACGGCATCAATCTTCCCAGTAGGGGTGCCTGCAGTAGTCATATCTGCCTCCCAGACCGACCCGTGCGACGAATTACGATGACTCGTCTGAGTTAAATTCCGGTTTTCAGTCTGTGCGGGAGGATAATTTATCCCAGCAATTTGCGCACATTTCCTACTGGGGGAACGAATTTGCAAGACCAAATATGAATCAATCGGTCGGCACAGCTCTATAAATACCCGCTGATCCGGATAAGACCTCGACGTCATCTTGATTCACAATTACGAAGTCCATCGCTCCCCTATTTCGATCTGGCAGCCATTCGGTAATAGTCGCGGTCGCAGTTATCGTGTCGCCGATATACACGGGCGCAGGAAAATTCCAATGTTGCTCGGTAATTCCATTACCACCAAGGCGTGCAACAATCCAACCGCAATACCCCCTTGAGAAATCAATCGCTTGAATCTAGTCTTCGAAGCAAATACTTCATCGAAGTGAAGCGGATTTTTATCGCCCGTCAGTTCGGCGTACTGCGAAACGATTCCTACCGTTACAGTCATCATCCGAATTGCTGACTGCCCTATCGCGATTTCCGCTGTTGCCATGATTCCTTCGCTATGATCTTCACGAATTCCGACCGTCAGGTTCACTTTTCGCCCGAATTACATACTCAACATTACCTCTAATACGAGTCATTTCGAACCAACTCGATGTTCACTCCTTCGCGCTGCGAGTTACACTGCCGCCGAATCTAATAATTCGATCTGCATTGATGTCAGATCAATCACGAGACAAAAGTAAACGCTCTTATGAAAGTAACGAAAATCACAAGCTATTCGGTGCAGGGTGAATCTGGCCGAGGATATTTCATCGTGAAGGTCGATACCGACGCCGGTCACTATGGCCTCGGTGAAATTGGCATGCGCGGCTGGGGCGTTGCGATCGGTCATGCGATCGAACATCTTTCCGAACTCGTAATTGGCTCCGACCCTTGGGAGACCGAACGACTCTGGCAGGAAATGTTCCGCTCTGGCTTCTTCCCTGCCGACACTGTTTATTCGTGTGCAATCTCAGCGATTGATATAGCGCTTTGGGACATCAAGGGCAAATCAGTCGACAAGCCGGTCTACAAGCTTCTCGGTGGTCCCGTGCGAGAAAAGGTCGTTTCGTACGCCCATGTACAGGGAATGGATATCCCTGATGTCGTTGACAGCGCCAAGAGCCTTCAGGACGCCGGTTGGAAGTTCCTCCGCTGGCATCAACTCGAAACAGCTCCGTTCAATGATCGCGGTGTGGGAGTGTTCGATCCCCTAGCATCGATGCGTAAAACCGTTGAGTCTTTCTCAGCTGTCAGGGACGCTGTCGGGTGGGAGATGCAGTTGTGCCTAGATATTCATACGCGACTTGAGCCTGCCCTTTCTGTCCAGATGTGCCGAGACCTTGAACAGTACAAGCCGTTTTTCATTGAAGATCCCATTCGATCTGAAAACCCCGGCGCGTACAGGAATATCCGTCAGCAGATCAATCTGCCAATTGCGGCTGGTGAACAGTGGGGCTCCAAATGGCCGTTCAGGCAAGTGATAGAGGAAGACTTAATTAACTACGCGCGAATCGACCTCTGCATCGTCGGTGGAATAACCGAAGCGCTGAAAATTACTCACTGGGCCGAAACGCATTACATCGACATCGTTCCACACAATCCACTCGGCCCTGTTTCAGCAGCTGCGTGTGTATCGCTCTGCATGGCATCGAGCAATGTCGGCGCGCAAGAAATGCCACGCCAACCGGGTACATCCGACAACAAACTGTTCCCAACACAGATCGAGTGGGAAGACGGTTATTCGTGGTGTGCTGACGTGCCTGGGCTTGGCGTCGACTTCGACGTCGAAGCTGCTGAGGGCGCTTACGTAAATCCGGCCAGCATGGGACTTCAACTTCGACGACCCGACGGCGCAAAAACTAACTGGTAAACCGAGAAACAAAGAACGACGGAGATCATTCAACTATGAAAGTCACACAAATACGCAGTTTCTCTGTTCAGGACGAAGGCGGTCGCGCCTACATGATCGTGCGGGTCGATACCGATGCAGGTCATCATGGGCTAGGCGAAGTTGGTATACGTAACTGGGGCCGTGCCATTGGTGCTGCGATAGAACATTTGTCTGAGCTCGTAATTGGAGCCGACCCGTGGGAAACCGAACGGCTCTGGCAGGAAATGTTCCGCTCTGGTTTCTTCCCTGCCGACAAGGTCTACACATGTGCCACTTCAGCGATCGACATCGCACTATGGGACATCAAAGGCAAGTCGGTGAATATGCCAACTTACAAGCTCATGGGTGGTCCTGTCCGTAACAAAGTCATCAGCTACCCACACACTCAAGGCAAGTCCACCGACGAGTTGATATCCAACTCTCTGGCCGCCATCGAGGCAGGTTGGAAATTTGTACGTTGGGGGCAGCCTGAAACCGGTAGCGCAGGCTTTGAGGCACCTGGTATTTCTACTCTTGAACCAGTCGAGTCTATGAAGATTGCTATCGACCAGATGGGACGAATGCGAGAAGCCGTCGGCCCTGACATTCAAATGACTTTTGACGTCCATACTCGGCTGGATACGGCTCATGTCGTTCAGATGTGCAAAGAAATGGAACAGTTCAAACCGTTCTTCATTGAAGACCCCATCCGGTCAGAGAATCAGGGCAGTTACCGCAATCTGCGCCGACAGGTGAATCTGCCGATAGCCGCCGGGGAACAATGGGCATCAAAGTGGCCGTTCAGGGAAGTGATCGAGGAGGATTTGATCGACTACGCTCGAATCGGCCTCTGCATAGTTGGTGGCCTAACTGAGGCGCTAAAAATCACGCACTGGGCCGAAACGCATTACATCGACATCGTTCCACACAACCCACTCGGGCCAGTGTCGGCTGCTGCATGTGTAGCGCTGTGTATGGCGTCGACCAATGTCGGCGTGCAAGAGATGCCACGACGCCCGGGCTCTTACGCTACTGATTTGTTCCCACAACAAATCGAATGGGCCGATGGCTATTCATGGTGCCCCGACTCTCCGGGGCTTGGTGTCGAATTTGACATCGACGCTGCAGAGAGTGCGGCTGTCGATCCACAGGGATGGCCGCCACGACTACGCCGTAATGATGGGGCAATCACAAACTGGTAATCGGTTCACAGTCGATAAAATTCACAAATAACCGAAAGCTGGATTAGCTCATGCCTTTTTTCTACACCCCTTCGATTTACGGATTCGCGGGAGCGCTGATCTTCTTGATTCTCGCTTTGACGTCGTACAACGCCGATGAAAAGTTCTTAAACACAGCGATTTGGAGCCTTCTCGGAGCAGCATATCTCCTAAAACACCTGCCAAAGTTCTTGGTACTCAGAATGCTGAACCTAATCGCTCTCGCCCTACTGGCAGTAGGGATGGTGCTGTTCTTGATCGACTACCTACCAAAAATCAACTAGAACAAGCGAGCAGAGGATATTTGCGGCAGAAGCTCACCACACTATCCAGCGCGGCGAACCTTACCGACATTTTGACCAATGCCACCATGACCTACAGATACTGAGGTGATGTTCAGACCATCCACTTCGGCATCACGTGTTGATTGAGTTTTAATGCCCGGTGCAATCTCGTCATCATCGTAGATTTCATCGTCTTCAGCGCTGGCATTCGACTCGATTACAGGTGATTCAGGATCCTCAAATTTCGCGTTTTTTAGCTTCGTTGGAGAAATAGCGAACACAGGCTCTGCAACAGCCTTAGCAGCTTCAAGATCTCGAGCCTGATCAGCAACTTTCCAAATTGTCGACAACGGTCTGCTTAGGTCTGGCTCTATCCATTGCACACCACGTATAGCGGATTTTATTACCACTTCTAGAACATCAACTCTTGCTGCTGTACTTTTCTTCACGTAACTCCACGACGTACCGAATCGGCGAGAATGAGGCTTTAACACATCTACATCAAGCTCCGGAACCATCATCACAACAGCCGCACGAATACGGGTCTTCTGCATCATTCTGGCGGTATCAAGACCAATCAGTTCACCACCAAAGTCCATGTCAAAAATCACAGCTTCAGGGTGTTCTTGCATAAGCATCTTGAGAGCTGTGTCAGGACTATCAGCCAATCCAACAAGCCGAATACCTGAAATCGCCGCCAGTTTCGGTAATATCAGATTACGTACCAAGTTTGATGTGGCCATCAGTACGGTAATGCCCGCAGGTTCAGGTGGTGTCGCTGCTGGCTGTTGCGATGCCTCCCGAGTGTTGCCCCTCACGACCCGGCGAACGACGCGCCCACCTGATGGTCGTCGTCGGATTACTCTTCGTGCCATAGATCTGTCCTTGTCTATTTAGGACTGTATTAGCAGCACTTGAATCGGTGCGCTCTCGTATACTGGCATGTAATAGGGGCGTTTACTAACCGGTTATCTACCATATTTATTGTGAGACACCATGACCACATGCTTAGTAGGAATAACCATCTGATAGAGCCTACTAGTCCAACAGATCTGATGTGCCTAATTCGAGCGGTAGCGTTCTTTGTACCGACATTGAAGTAGATCCGCCAACGTTAACCTCGATAGTAAATAAGTCTCGCTGTTGCAGAAGCTCTATCGCTGTATCCACGAACCCATCAGACGTCCCGACACCAAGGTCATAAAGGACATTCGTACCGTCATACTGATGAAGCCAAATTGTTATTTCGGCGCGTTCACCCTGGTCAAGGTAGTAATCGCCGTCGGATCCGCCCATAAATTCAACTGTCCACTCAGCCTCATTTGTCGTGAATTCATTCCAACTCACAGCAATGAAGGTCTTTGGCGATAATCCGCTCGGATCCGGATCAGTCAAAGTATCATCGACAGTTTTCGGAGGAGTGAGGTTCACTGAAATATCCGTCGATACCTCCACTATCATCTTCAATTTGGCTACTGCCAGCTCATCTACCCCACTCAGAAGTATCGTATTGTTCCCATCGACATCTATTTCACCACTTTCAGCCGTGACACCTGTGCGAAGAATTAACTGAGCGGCGGAACTTGTGACACCGTCATCAAGCGTTCTCTCACCACTGCCAGTGATGATTAGCGAACTACTCAACAAAGCGATAGACCCCAGTATTGCAACTATGAAGCCAGCGATGGCGATAATCGCAACTTCGATTGCAACCGATCCATGCTGTCGGTCTGGGTGGATTGAGTAAAACCTTTGGTACATTCCTTAAGTTTAGGAGACACCTAACTGCTCTTATGTCGAACTCCGCACAGGTCAATCTGAGTGTTGTTCCTACATACGTATTTCCTACACACCGAATTGCAACTTCACACACTCACAAATGCAGCACTTTTGTTCCGATGCTTTCCAACAGATGCCACCTAATCAATCGTCGCTCCCCCGTCGATTACGATCTGCGCACCGGTCATGAATGATGCCTCATCTGAAGCAAGGAAAAGCACCCCTGAGGCGATTTCTTCAGGCTTCCCCATACGCTTCATAAGGGAATCTTTCCCGAAATCGGCGTATGCCTTTTCAGGATCAAGCCCTAGCGATGTAATATGACGATCTGTCGCGCGGGTTCGAATCGATCCCGGGCAGACAGCGTTTACACGAATGTTGTCCACTGAAAGATCCATCGCGAGACACCGAGTCAGTTGGGCAACTGCACCTTTAGAAGCGTTGTAAGGTATAAATTCGGGTTGAGCAATGAACGACGATACCGAGGCTATGTTTACTATCGCTCCACCACTCTGTCGACGCATTGATGGCAGCACTTCTCGTACACAGTTTGCATAGCCAATAACGTTCACTCCAAACACTTTCATCCAGTCGTCTTGAGTGATGTCTTCAACCTTGCCGAACACAAACGCCGCGGCGTTATTGACCAAAATGTCAATCTCGCCATGAGCCGACACAGCTGCAGAAACAGTCGTCTTAACCGATTCGGAATCGGTGGTGTCGGTCCAGCTATAGATTGCCGTACCGCCCGCTTGAGTGATTATCTCAACGGTTTCCAGGCCAGACTCCTTTTCAATTTCTGCCACCGTCACCTTCGCGCCTTCGGTTGCAAATCGCATCGCAATTGCACGCCCGATCCCGTTTCCACTACCAGTGACAATTGCCGATTTCCTATCCAGTGAATTTGCCAGTCCCATAGTAAAATCTCCATTTGGTTACGATCTACGATGCTCATCTTTCCGTAATACCGTCAATATACTTCGATAATCACTGATAGATGATCAGTAAACTATGCTCAACGCAACCTTTCTACAAATCGATTCATGGACTGAAAATTGATCAACAACAAATTCTTCGGACGACGACGACCAGAGCCTTCGCGTCCGATTCCTCCCGGACAGTATCTCGAGGATGGATTTCCCGTACTATCGGCTGGCCCAACTCAAAGAATTGATATCGCTGCTTGGGATTTCACGATTGAAATCAACGATAAAACGGTTGGTTCGTGGTCATGGGATTCCCTCAATGCCCTGACACAATCAGACATACACACCGACTTGCACTGCGTTACCAAATGGTCGAAGCAAGATACCGACTGGCGAGGTGTAACAATCGACACCCTACTCGCCGATGCCGGAGTCGAGACTCCAACAGGGTTTGTCATGGCGAGCTGTGACGGTGGGTATACGACTAACGTACCTGCAGCTGATGTGATCGATGGAAAAGGTCTGTTGGTTCATACATACGATGGCGAACCTCTTGCAGCAGAGCATGGAGGTCCGGTTCGTTTGCTCATCCCCCATCTTTATCTCTGGAAATCTGCAAAGTGGATAAAAAGCCTAAAGTTCACGGATCAAGATTCACCCGGTTTTTGGGAGCGGTATGGCTATCACATGTATGGTGATCCATGGCGTGAACAACGCTATACGAACGACTAACTGTGAGTCAGACTGTTACCCAAACTTGGCAAATTGCTACCGTTACTTCGGTTCACGATGAATCGTCTCGTGTAAAGCTTTTCACCCTAGAGTTGGCGCACATCACGCCTTTCCGAGCTGGCCAGCATTTCGATCTCAGGCTCACCGCTCCCGATGGGTATCAGGCCCAACGAAGCTACTCAGTCACATCTTCACCAGACGAACCAAATTCAATCGAGCTTGCCATTGAACTGATATCAGAGGGCGAAGTGTCGTCTTACTTTCACGAAGCAGTCGAACCCGGTGACAAGATTGAAATACGTGGACCCATAGGCGGCCATTTCACATGGAGTCCCGTTGCTGCGAAACCAGTCGTAATGATCTGTGGAGGGTCAGGAATTGCTCCGATAATGTCGATGTTGCGCCATCGCAATTCTACCGGTAGCGATGTACCCGCATTATTGTTATTCAGCACTCGAACAGTAGCCGACATTCTATTTCGAGACGAACTTGAAACTATGGCCCATCATGACCCTAAATTCCACCTCGTGAATGCCCTCACCCGAATTCCTACGATTGGTAGTGTTTTCGCAAAGAAATTTGAGCAGGGGCAAATAGGCAGACGGGAAATGCGTCGCATAGATCGATCAATGATCGACGCGGCTTTCGCAGAGTTAGGTGTGAAGCCCGCTCGCGCATACATTTGTGGTGGATCAGATTTTGTTGAATCAATGGCGAATCACCTTCTCAATGCAGGTATGGCCAATAACTCGATTCGAACTGAGCGTTTCGGTCCCTAATAGTTAGCATCCACATCCGGACACGAAAACGAGACTGCGGGTTTCATGTACCTATATCCGTGTTTTTACGTACTCACGAACATGGGTTCTCTCATATTCTTTACTTAACGTTTCGCGTAGGCGTCACTAACCAGTCAGTCCATTCGGGATAAGGAACAGATGCTCAAAGTTCTCGTAATCGACGCAGATTCAGATTTTGCCTCCCTCATAGGTAGAGCTCTACTGAAAGCAGGTCATGAGACTCGCATCGTAGGTGACGCCAAGTATGGGATCGTTCGTGCCAAAGCGTTCGAAGCCGATCTTGTACTAGTAAGTGCCACGGTTCCTGGGGTGACAACATCTCAGCTAGTTTCGGAACTTAAACTGCACGTTCCTGGTCGCATTGTAGTTTGTGGCGACAGCCAAAATCCTGAAGAAATTCAGGCTGCAATAGTAGCTGGTGCCAATGACTACGTCGTCAAAAGTTCAGGTGTCGAAGCCATTCTCGGCCGCGCCGTTCCTAGCGACAGCAAAGTTTCGTCTGAAGGCGAAAACACCGAATCGGATGATGACGAGGACGACGCATCTGAACAGAAGCCTGATGAAGCCGTTTCTACGAATAAAAGCATGGTTTCGCTCAGAGCTCCTCTCCCAGACGGTAAACGCCCGTTCGTGGTTGTAATTGCCCACGGTGACGAGACGAAACGAGCGTTCGTCAAGGAGATTGTGGAACGGATCAATACTTCGGTACACGTGATCGAAGTTTCGACATCTGAACAAGCGATAACTGCATGTGCAGATAATCGAACAGTGATGATTATCATCGATTGGCAGATCTCAAATATTCCAACGAAACAGGCCATGAAGACAATTCGTGAATCAAAGACCGGCAAAGCTACCGCCATCTTTGTCACGTACAAATCTCATTCGCCTGAGAAACAGCGGCTTGCAGAATTTCGCGGTGCAATTGCATTCGCAGGTGAACCGTGGGACGACGGTTCGCTAGAAGGGCAGATCAAGCACACCTTCGACGTTATTCGCCAGCGTCGACGTAAGGCAAAAATGCTCGCTTTCAAGGCTCAAGAAGCAAAATCTGCCTCGTAACAACGGGCATTATTTTCCGGTGTCCCCACGATTCAAAACGCAATAAACGTATGCCGTGTAGATTTGGTGTAATTATTACGTTTCAAGTCGCCAATAAACGCACGGTTACTGATTTTAGTAACATTTCGTAAATCATTTACGTGTTTTCCAAATGTTTGTAAACGTTGACTAACTATGATAGGCTCGGCTCCACTTAACAGCGTAATAGGCGCAAATAACAGGAGGTGGAGCCAATGTTGACTATCACCATCGGTGGACAGGCTGGAGCTGGAGGCCATGAGATCGGTGCAGAAGTTTCGAGGAAACTCGGACTCCCGCTTGTACGAACTCTCGCCATCCGTAAGCTCGCCCGGCGTCTCGATGCCAGCGTAGATGCGGTCGTCCGAAAGGAGCTAGGGTTCGGAAACAAGCGCATACGATTCGCAAACGCTCTCGAGTACGGTCTGTATCGCTCAACTATGTACGGTGGGGATCCGCACCTCGCAGTTGATTTCGGATTCTGGGCAGAATTACAATCAACCAAGAAGCATCTACCCAACCAGATCAGCACCAGCGAGTACAGGGACGCCTTCTATGCTGCGTCTGACGATCTGCGGACTATCGGTGACTCTGTTGTCGTAAAACGCGCCGGTTGCTTGAGCCTCGCGGATTCACCCGGAGTTGTTCATATCGGGATATTCGCCCCACGTGACCAGCGTGAACGCAGACTTTCACAACGGATGCAGGTCGGAATTGGTGAGGCTTCCAAGCTTATACGCCGATTCGACACAGACCGTCGAGCGTGGTTCTCGAAGCTCGCTGAAACCGAACCAGAAGATCGAAGCCTGTACGACATTGTTGTAGACGTCGATCTTGGAACGTCCGATTCTGAGATCGCCGATCAGATTGTCAAAGAGTCGATACAGTTCAAATACGACGGCGAAGTCCGACCAGCGCTAGCGTTCTAGATCGACTTCACCAGGCACACATCGGCACCAAACCGAGACGACCATCGTTGGAACATCTCGCTTTGGTGTCGTTTTAGTTAAGTTACTTGAACTAGGAATGGACTGGCTCTTCACCACTCCATTCCTAGTTCACCTGCCTAGTTGGCTCCGTAAATTTCCACCTGAGGACTGAACCTAACACCCTCATCTAACGGGAAGATCGGTCTTTCACATATTGTGTGTCCAAGAGATCGCAAATTCGCACTTGTGGAACCCGGGGCATCAACATTGAAATTGTGCTCAGCCCAATCATCAAAGAATCGTGGCTGGCAATGCGGTGACTTCACTACGATGGAATGAAAATTTTGGGGATTAAGCCCTTGCCCAAGAAAAAGCGACCGATCGAAAAGGCTCACCGGTTGAGAAGTCACGACTAGGGTAAAAATTCCGCTCTTCAACACCGCGGTCGGGCCCGAATACTGAGGCACGCCCCATGACTCAAGAATGTAGTTTCCGTCTGATAGAAGCTTCACCTCGTATCCCATTTCCAACGGAGTAAATCTTGGGTCGAGCGATCCACCGATGCTCGCCATAAAACTACCTCCGATTCCTGCAGAAATTGCCATCTGGACAACTCCTGCATCCGTGATTGGCGCAAGGACGGTATTCGGATACCCAGTACGAACCATCTCTGCAATGATCGAGTTGGAATCCCCCGGTGATCCTGAGGAAGGCGCATCCGCAGCGTCAGTGAAAATAATCGGGCCTGTCATCGACGAAGCTTCCGACACCGCATCCTCCAGCGGTATCAACCTCGACTGCATCTTTTCTCGGTTCCCCCAGAATTCGGATGCTAACTGCATTGCAATCTTTTCGGCACTTTCCTGATCTCCATCAGTGATGATGAAAGCCTGACAGCACAATTCTGGTACATCAGTGAACGGGTTGCCGATAAGGAATCCTCCAGAAAGAATTTCATCTGCAGCTTCTAGGGTTTTTATTTGACGGATTTGCTCGCCAAAACAACCGGTGTCTGTCTTCAATTCATCCCCGCGAACAATCGCCGGGACTCGGACTCTCGCTATAACCGGTTTAGCACCTGCCATGATCTTGAGCAGCAACGAAGCAGCTCGTTTGCCGGTGTCGTACAAATCGACGTGTGGGTAAGTGTGAAATGCAGTCACACCATTGCCAAATTGCAGCATTTTTTTGGTCAGAATGCCGTGCAGGTCGAGAGAGAACACAATAGGCACGTCGTTCCCAAACAACAATCTTGTCTGTTCGAGAACCCACCCTTCAGGATCAAGTTCACTCTCGCTGCCCATGGATCCATGCAATGACAGGTATATCGCATCGACGCTACCAACATACGGCCGAAGAGAATCGAGAAATTCAGCCGACAATTTACTCCAGCACACCGCCGACATAGGGCCGGCGCTAACCGCTTTAGCAGCAAACGTAGCTGTCAGTTGGACATCTATCTGGTTTTCAAATGTTTCTATCGCACCTGCAAAGGCCGTAGCGGTGCCCTTGTTAATGTCAAAAACCTCGTCACCACGCTGTATCGAGAACAATTCATACTCAGTGGGAACCGGATTAAATGACGATATTTCTTGAGCAATCCCGGCGATTAGAATTCGTGGCAACAAAGCATCTCCAGAAGGAAAATTCAAAACGCAATTAGCATTTTATTTAGCGACGCAAATTCTAACTTGTGAATCCTGTGCTCTGTTGACAGTTCTCGTAAGGTGATCAGCAATAGTACATGTCATCACCGCTTGGGTTTTACTCCACACGGGGTTCACAATTGAACGTTCCTAAGTTCCGAGCCATTTACTTGAATAGCACATCGTTTCCCGAGTCATAGATCCCATACCACGTTCTCAAAAATGATCAGTAATCCAGACATCCTTTCCATTCTCAAATCCCGGTTCGGATTCGACAGTTTTCTACCACTCCAAGAAGATATTGTCTCGAATGTCCTCGCTGGCAGCGATTCACTCGTGCTAATGCCAACAGGCGCGGGAAAATCGCTGTGTTACCAACTACCAGCGCTGTGCCAGGACGGGTACACGATGGTAGTTTCGCCCCTAATCGCGTTGATGAAAGATCAAGTCGACGCGCTTCAAGCGAACGGAATTCCCGCTGCTTTTGCGAATAGCACTCTCTCTCCAGAGGAAAATGAACAGGTCCTTTTTAAAACTGCAAACGGTGATCTCAAAATCCTGTATGTCGCTCCTGAACGACTCGGAACTGCGAGGTTTCGTAACTTTCTAACCTCTGCTCCGCCTAGTTTGATTGCAATTGACGAAGCGCATTGCATTTCAGAGTGGGGGCACGATTTTCGTCCTGATTATCGAAACCTAAAGAGTCTGCGTCAAACCCTGCCAGGAATTCCTGTCGTAGCCCTCACGGCGACAGCGACCGAGGAAGTCAGGCGTGACATCGCTGAGCAGCTTCGCCTCGATAACGGTAAATCATTTATATCCAGTTTCAACCGTCCCAATCTCTTTTACTCCGTACGGTCAAAGCAGCGATCTTTTGAAGCACTACTCGAGCTTATCGAACACCACGAAAACGAATCGGCAATCATCTATTGTTTCTCTCGGAAGGATACCGAGAATCTCGCTTATGACTTGTCGCAGCGTGGAATTTCAGCTGCGGCGTATCATGCTGGTCTCGACAACGCTCTACGACGAACGACACAAGAGCGGTTCATCAAAGATGAAATTACGGTCATCGTAGCGACAATCGCATTCGGCATGGGCATCGACAAACCTGATGTCCGGCTCGTAGTTCACTACAACCTGTCTAAATCTCTCGAGGGTTACTACCAAGAGACTGGGCGCGCCGGCAGAGACGGGCTTCCAAGCGATTGCGTACTATTTTATTCGTTCGGTGACCGAGTAAAACAGGACTTCTTTATTAACCGAATCGAGGATGCAGCCGAACGTCAACACGCTTCTGACAAACTCTCGGCGATGGTCGACTACAGCGAGCTTCTAACGTGCCGTCGACGATTCATGCTCGATTACTTCGGTGATCAGACGTACACCGATTCGGCAGACGACCCAGATGAACCTTCTAACGGCTGTGGTGGATGTGATGTCTGTCTGGCGGTCAAAGAGGAGTTTGATGCGACCGAAATAGCCCAAAAAATTCTTTCGGCTATTATCCGAACCGGCGAGCGATTTGGTGCTAAACATGTGGCTGACGTACTTAGAGGATCGAAGGCTAAACGTGTTCGAGAGCTCGAACACGATCAACTCTCCGTGCATGGGATCGCCTCCAACGTATCGGATGAAGAGCTACGAGAGCTCTTCGGGTTACTACAAAACGAAGGGCACATAGCGGTGTCGGTAGGTGAGTTCAGAACGCTTTCTGTCACTCAGGCAGGTAGAGAGTTTCTCAATAGGCGCGAAGCACTTACATTGTCCCGAGTGCCACAGGCCTTCGAAATTCACTCAAATTTTGGAATGGACGAACGGTCAAACAGCAAAAATCTCGATATAGACCCAGAACTCTTTACCTCTTTACGAGCACTCAGAAAACAAATTGCGGCCGAGCGAGACATTCCTGCTTACGTGATTTTTGGTGATATTGCTTTACGAGAAATGGCCTATTACATGCCGAATTCACTCGATACTTTCAGTTCGATATCAGGCGTTGGAGCTACAAAGCTTGAGCAGTTTGGAGATCGATTCTTATCTCTGATCGTTGAATATTGTGACCAAAATGGGCTATCACCTCGAGTTAGATCAGGTCTTCCCCCTCGGAAGCGTAAAAAATCCGCACGTAAATCTTCTTCAGATAACAAGTCTTCACTTAGCAGGAGTGTCATCGAAACCAAGCGATTGCTGGCAGATGGATTCAGCGTCGAAGAGATCGCCCGGGATCGGCGATTTACGTCAAACACGATCTCGACCCATATAGAGAAGATCGTCCGATCCGACCCGAGCTTCAATCTCGATCAACTGTTACCTACGCCCGAGAGGGTCACTATGATCGAAGCCGCACTACGCTTGGATGACAGCGGATACCTCGCACCTGTGAAAGAAAAGCTTGGTGACCACTACTCGTACGAGGAGATCAGAATCGTGCGCCTCCAAATAGAGCGAGCCAAAGGAACGATCAATAAATAGCCCTGATCAAGCGTGCGACAGCCAAAACAATGTCTAGGCGTATGCTGGTGGGCTTTCCGGATACGTTCCACCAGCATTTAGCGCCAAGTTGTCGGCATCCATCGGGAGAATTGCCCCATTAACAAAGCTTGAAGCATCCGATGCAATGAACTTGTCGTGCGCGTCGAGAGTTGCGCCGTACTTGTTCGGAGTCAAAAGGGTGGATGTCACTGGGCCATTGGTTCAGTTCCAATCCACTCTTGACAATGAGGATGACACACGAAAGCTGGTTCACTCTATAAACAGCTGCGGAGAAAAACTATTCCTCGAAGGTGAGCGATTAGACAAAGTCTTCGACATGTACTGGCCCACCCTCAAAGCAAAACTTGATGCAATTGAAGTAACCGATGATGTTCCGACCGCCACGAGGGATACTGAAAACGGTATGTCTTCAGCGATACTCGAAGAAATGCTCGAAATCTTGAGAGCACAACAACGGACGATCAACACGCCTGAACTATTGCTGCCAAGGGAGTATTTGGTGAGTATTGACACAGATTCACGCATTCACCCGAAAGCGCTTAGAGATTTGGGGGATATGCGAGACTGGATAGCTCACCAGCCAACGGCCCCAAGTCAGTTGGTCGACGATGCAGGACATCTTGTTGATTACCTAGAACGATTCTTGGACAGAGGGCATCGAAGACCTGCTCGGCGAACGCCCCGACCTGCTAGTCAACCGGAACTCCAAGACACAGATTCGAACAGTGATACTCCCGAGGTCGAAGCTTGAACTAATAGAGCAGCAGATGCTCGCTGTTCAGATCGAATCTCCAGGACTGAAACGGTTGTGAGCGACCTGAGCCAGCTCTGTTGCCACGGCAGATGTGTATCGCCTGAGCATAGTTACGTCTTTCCAGCCCATAACTTCCAAGATGTCTGAATCGTTCATCCCCAGTCGTTTCATCTGAGCAGCAGCAGTCCGACGGAATGCATGTACCCCCTTGAACTCAACGCCAGCCTTGTGGCACAGGCGACGAATCATCTGGACCACGCCAGACTCGTTGATCTTGCCCTTCTTGCCTTGCCACAGTGAGTCACCTCTCAGCTTCCACCGTCGTTGATACCGTTGCACTTCAGCTAAAGATGTGTCTCCAAGTGGCACGATACGAACGCCAGTCTTCCCATCTACGGTGACTGTACGGTTCACCCAGTCTGGAAGTCCCATTGAAACCAAATCACCTACTCTGACGCCGGTATAGAACAGCACAGTGACTATTGCTCTATCTCGCACGCCATTCGGCGTCTTCAAGTCACATACCCTGAGAAGCATTGCAATCTCTGATGGTGAGTAAGTGGGTTGGGGCTCTACTCGGAACCTAACCGGCTTGATCTTGGCACTAGGTTCGCTGGCGATCTCTTGCTCGTCCACAAGGAATCTAAAGAACCTACGCAGACCCAGTTGAGCAGCCGTGACAGTTGGTGGTGCGACTCGATCAGACAGCCAGTCGATGTACTCACGCACATGTTTGGTCTTTAGCTGAACGGGGGGAATCCAGCCTGAACACTCTCCCAATCTTCGTGCTTCTCTGACGTAGCAGGAGATCGTGTGCGGCCTCAGTCCCTCCACTTTTAGGGATAGAGCAAAAGAGTCCAAATAAATGACGTAATCGACTGCTGTATCAGCATTTTCCATTTCGTGAACCTCACATATTCATGAGGGGCAAAATCAGTTACTTGAACTCGTATTCAAGCACTAAGCAGCGAAAATGGTGGGCCCGACAGGACTTGAACCTGTGACCAATGCCGATGCTGCAAATACTACGGGATCCTCTGAACCGATCAGTGACATGTGTGTCGCTCCCG
>JABMNN010000066.1 GCA_013204545.1 Chloroflexota bacterium
ATCAAGGTCAGTGGTCGTTGGCGATATCTCTATCGAGCCATAGATCGAGAAGGAAACCTGTTGGATTCGATGCTTAGTGAGCACCGAGACAAACATGCAGCTCGACGTTTCTTACGGCGGCTAATAGATAGTGCAGGGGAGAAGCCGCTGCGGATGACTACTGATAAACATCCTGCCTACACGAAAGCAATTCGTTGGATCGTCGGACGTAAGGTTTTACATCGGCACAATCAGTATTTGAACAACCGAATGGAACAGAATCATCGAGGAATCAAGCAGCGTTACTACCCGATGCTTGGGTTCGCCAAGTTCGAATCAGCAAGCCGTTTCTGCACGGCATTCGATGAATTGCGAAATTATCTGAGAGTCCCTGCACTGGACGGTCAACAAGTATCAGCATCCAGTCGAAGGAAGATATTCACAGAAAGATGGTCGAGTCTAATGACCGAGCTGTCAGCTTAAATACAGGGATCGAAGATGTATTTAGGTCGACCTAGTTTCGACTGGAGCACTGAGTTCTGACAGAACCCAACCGCGCCGAACCAGAGGTAACACCGCTCTTCGACCTCGCCTTCGGCAAACGGCCCAAAGAAGAGCTATATGATCTGCGTTCCGATCCGCACTACATGACCAACCTCGCACAAGACCCTGGGTACGAGGTTACTCGGAGAGAACTGCACCGCAAACTAATGCAAGTCCTCCGTGAACAAAACGACCCACGAGTAGTTGAATCACCTCCTAGGTTTGAACTCCCACCATTCGCAGGCCCTGTCTCCGAAGAATGGAAAATCGAAAACGCCAAGGGAGTCCGCACCCTCGGCACCAACTAACCAACCGGATGCCGCCATCCTGAGCGAGTTTCAGAATCTCTCTACATTCTCGCCCAAAGCCAACAGGACCAAAAAGCACAAAGCTCCATGCAACGCGTATACATAATCCTCCAAGGCGACGACAAAATCGCCATCTACGATCTTGAATCAGCAACCGGTGACCTGACCCATCAGGAAGATGTGTCAATAATCGGCGGGCCCGCTCCATTTGCCGTCTCGTCAGACAACACTCGCGCCTACATCGGTCTACGTGACGCGTTAAAAATGGCGAGCTTCGATATCGACCCGTCGTCCGGATCCCTCAAGCTATCGGGCACCGTGACGCTCGAATCCGATCCCTGCTACATTTCGGTCGATAACACAGGACACCACCTGCTTTCGGCTTATTACACCGCTGGTCACATCGCAGTCCACCCAATCGACGAACAGGGTGCGCTCGGTGGCGCACCAACCGAATGGATCGCCACTCGACACCGTGCACACTGCGCCCAAACCGACTCGACTAACTTATATACCTTCCTTCCACACGTCGACGATTCGAATGCCATTTACCAGTACAAGTTCGATGCTTCGACAGGGAATCTCACGCCAAACATTCCGGCGGTAATCGAGCCACCAACAGGCGATGGACCCCGTCATTACGTTTACCACCCAAACGGGAGATTCGTCTACTTCGACAACGAACAGGGCTGCTCAGTAACTGCGTACAAGTTCGATTCCGCAACAGGCACACTCGAAGCGTTCCAAACACTGTCGACTCTTCCCGCAGACTGGTCAGGTAAAAACAGCTGCGCCCAGATCCACATGAGCCCCGATGGCAAATTCCTCTACGCAGCAAATCGCGGACACAACAGCATTGCCATGTATACAGTAAACGCTCAATCTGGAGAGTTAACGTCCCTCGGACAACAACCCTCACTCGGCACCCCACGGGCCTTCGGAATCGACCCCATTGGTAACTTCATGCTCGTCGGCGGACTCGACAATGGCGACCTCGCAACCTACAAAATCGAAAGCTCAGGAAAACTCAACCACCTCGGTACGCAGCTCGTAGGCAATAAGCCAATGTGGATACACATCACCGACCCAATCTAGCTGCATTTCGTTTCTCCAAAGGGGGACCAGCACAGGGAATCGACGAGACGAACAAACAATCATCTTCAACCAACCGGAGAAATAATACCGAATGCCGTTCAACGTAGCGTTGATTGCACCCGAAATACCGCAGAACACCGGCAACATCATCCGCCTATGCGCAAATACCGGAGCACGGCTGCACTTGGTTGAGCCGTTAGGATTTAGCCTAACTGAGCATGGATTGCGACGAGCAGCTCTGGATTACGAGCACCTCGCGAATGTTGCGGTTCACGAATCTTATGAAGATTTGCTGGAATCGATCGACCCCGATCGAATGTTGGCTACTACAGTTGCGGGTAATACCTCTTACGATAAAGTCGATTATCAAGATGGCGACACGATAATTTTCGGTTCTGAAAGTCGAGGGTTACCAAGCTCAATTACATCCACGTTCCATCCGAGCAAACAAATCAGAATCCCAATGATGCCTTCGAACCGAAGCATCAATCTCTCAAACGCCGTAGCTCTGGTACTGTACGAAATGTGGAGACAACATGATTTTGTAGGCGACAAATTGAGATTATCTGACCCGCCACAATATTTTTCTTGAACCGCATTTGCCCCAGTCAAAACTCAGTGATTTAACCGAACCGCCGCCACAGAATTACGCAGGTGGCGGACTTGCCTTTAGAGCGTCACGGAGTTTGTTCGCCATCGCCAGTGCTTCCTCTTCTGGTACACCGGGAACGGCACCGCTTGCTACTCCCCTCATAAGATCAGCGACACCGAATGCAGCATATTCAGATGGCAACTCTGAGTAGCGTGGTATCAGATGCGAGTGCATATGCGGCGTACTTTCTCCAAATGCGACCAAATAAACACGAAGCGCGCCCGAAACTTCTTCCAACGTCCGTGATATATGACGTAATACCGGTCCGTATGCCTTTGCCTCTTCGTCGTTGAAGTGAGCGGGACCTTGTACGTGACGCTGCGTGTTGAACATAGTCCAGCCTGCCAACGCGTACGGCGATGGTACGTGACGCACAAACCAAAGCTTATCTTCCCAAATCACTCCGCCCTGACTAGGCACTTCTCCGGCGTTTGCTTTGCAAACAGAACAGGATGCTTCGTAACTGTCGTGCTTCATTAGTGGTCTCCATTGCCGCGTGAATTGACCAGTAACCGTCGCCTGAATCATGACCGCGGACACGATCACGAATGTACACCATGTATGTTAAACATCAAAGCGTTGAGAGGCACCTCAACGATCTTTTGAAGACTCAACTCCCTCCCAAGTGCATAATTGGAGTCATCGCCTTGACCTCCTCATTCGGGAATGAATAAAGGATCGTGACTTAGATTATGCCAAGTAGCTCGGTCACGAACCGAACCCAAACAAAATCACATTTAGAGACCAAGTCACGGCAGTAACACTCGGAGTATCACGAATATGAAAATCACATCAATTAATCCGTGGCTCGTAAAAGTAGAGGGAAGCTACTGGGGTGAGTACTTCTTCATCGAAGTTCAAACCGATGAAGGCATTACCGGCTGGGGCGAAATCACCACCACCACCCTCACCGCAAACCGCGCCGTCGCAGGCATTATCGAAAAGCTTAACGATCTTTTGATCGGCGAAGACCCTTCTCGCATCGAAATGATCTGGCACAAGATCTTCCGATCCTTCACATACATGGGCTCCCGAGGTGCAACAACACACGTCGTTAGCGGCATCGATATCGCGCTCTGGGACATCCGAGGTAAAGTGCTTGGGCTCCCAATTTACGAACTCATTGGGGGCAAAGTTCGGGATGAAATCCTGCTTTACACTCACCCTGATCAGAGCAATTTCTCGAAACCAGACGGTGTAGAAAAAGAAGTGAAAAAGATCGTCGACTCCGGGCACAAAGCCATGAAGTTCGATCCGTTTCCGCATACGGGTGAGCAAGCGTCAGCCAACGCCAGTTACCTGAGCGGGACACTTGATCGTGCTAGCGAAAGAGCAGCAGCAGAGCTTACGGCCAAAATCAGAGAAATAGCCGGGCCAGACATCGAAATACTCATCGACGCCCATGGCCGTTTCAACGTTCCTACTGCAATCCGACTGTGCAATTCGCTCGAAGATGCTGGCGATATTGACTGGTTCGAAGAGCCAGTTCCGGTAGAAAGCTATCACGCGCTGAGTCAGGTACGTGACAAAGTCAACGTCCCGATCTCAGTAGGAGAACGGCTTCACACACGTTGGGAATTCGTCCAGATATTCGAGCAAGAGTTGGCCGACTTTGTAATGCCAGACGTCACATGGACCGGTGGCATTACCGAACTAAAGAAAATCTCGACACAGGCAGAGGCGTACTACATCCCTGTGTCGCCTCATGACGCCAGCGGACCCATCAATGTCCTGGCCGGTGCTCACGTGATGATGACCGTTCCAAACTTCTACAAACTCGAAACCGCCAACGCCGACCTAACTAAATACAACGAGTTCATCCAAGCCCCGCTCGACAATACAAATGGAGCGCTCCACCTCGACCCCAACGCCCCCGGCCTTGGTATAGAAATGAACATGGACTACCTCATCGCTAACAAACTTAACGACTAGCTTTCAGGCTCTATCGCTCTGCCAACCGGTAGTGGTTTTCGAGTCGCTGGACGGCGTCGGGGACTGAGAATCCTGTAAAACGTCATCGACAACACAGTAATTCCGCAGGCGTAGTAGAACATTTGGGAAGCCAACGTTGGGGTGTCGGTTCCTGCAAGAATTCCGTGCACTAACGAAAAAACCAAAAGCGGGAAACTCAACATATGTACCCACCTCCACAGTGTGAGACCGAGTCGATTTTTCAGATCAAAGCTGAACGTGACCGCAACTGCCATATAAGCGGCGATGACACCGATGCCTACTGGTATGGGTCGATACGGCGATGCACCGGGCACTAGGATTTCTTTGAATCCGATGTTGATGTAGTTGTCAGCAAGCAGCCCCATCCCATGAATTACTAGTGCGACGAGAGTCAGATAACCAGATATCCGATGCGCTTCGAAAATATCGGCTGAATGGACTTGCCTCTTCGCCGATTTAGTTGAACTTACAATCCCAACTGCCATCGAAACAACCATCAAAAGAATCGCTACATAGCCTGACGCCCTCACAACAATCCATGCCAGTTGGCCATTGTCGAAAAACAGCACGACGGATAGCACGGCAAGACCTGAAGCTATAAGTTTGATATTCATCTCTACATTGCCTTCCATAAGCAGTTATTACCGTTGGTTGATATAGCAAGTGAAGGCCATCCATCGGTCGCAACTGTCGATGCGTCAGTTCTTGTGAACCTAGCTTGCCCGGCATTTCTTTTTATTAGGTTGAAGCCTGCTTGTTCACCCATGACGATTACAGACTTCGCCAGAACTTCCGCCAACTCCGTCGATTCAGCAACAACCGTCGCCGCTGCCAATCCACTTGACGTCGATTTACCGACCGCCGGATCGATGATGTGATGCCGTCGATGACTGTTTTTAGACCAACTTCGCTTTACGACTGATGACGTTGCAATTCCGCCTGCCTCGATTCGAATCACATCTGCCAATTCCCCATTCACGAAAGGGTTATCTATACCAACCACCCAGCCATCAATGTCGGGTGGCTCTCCCCCGACGCTAATGTCCCCTCCAGCATCTATCAGCCACCCCCGTGACCGTAGACGGAGGTGTTCCGCGGCTCGATCTACTGTCCAACCCTTGACGACGCCACCCAAATCGAGCCGGGTCGTCGTTTGCACACGTTTAATGTCGAGATCGATATCCAGCACGTCGCTCAGGGCAGGTATCGGAGTATTCAGATCAAGTGTTCCTGATGCGTTTAGGTCCAATGTTTCGAAAGAGCTTGAGTAGCCCGATGATTCGAGAGCGCTCAAGATCGCTGGGTTAAAGACTAGCCCGGTCGTTTTTGAGTACAGCAAAGATCGCTGAAGGACATCGATCATCGGCGCAGACGCAGGATTGAGTAACCCCTCTCTGTTGAGGCGACTGAGCTCGCTTGTCTCGATAAATCGACTGAATCGCTCTTCTGTATCAATGAACAAATTTCGAACGGCATCAAGGTCACGGGAGTTCGTACAACCGACCGCACTGACTTTCACATCTGTATTCATCGCTCTGAACATCAGTTCTTTGAGTGGGTACTGCATTTTAAGAGGCCCTAGACCGAGCACGTGGGAATGGCACGACCACAAATTGAGGTTTCGGTTGGACAGTTCTGGCCTGCTCAACGATGGAACTTGCCAGCTCTCCACCCTCGCTACTCTGATTCAAACTCGCACCTGAAGAGGGCTCCGTTATCGTAGATCCTGACAAAACTACCGAAAGAAAGTCTGTCTGCTCAGTAGCGGTCAAAGCTGTGTCTTCTCCACCTCCGCTAATAGTTGCGAAAGCAATGGCGAATGCGCTGGCTGCGGTAACGAACACGATTGAGCGGACACGTTCTGGATTTGGACGTTTTCGAGGTTTTTCAGTCATCGTGAGCTTCGCCTAACTCGTGTCGTTCGTCACTTTCACCGAACCATCCCCTTACAAGTTCACTCCACATGGCGTCTTCGTCGCGATAGTGATCGTCGTCGTCGTCGTGATCCTCGTGGTCGTCGTAACCTTCGTGATGATCGGAATCCCTGTCATCGTCATCAAAATCACCACTGTATGATGGCGATACTGAAGCATCACCGGGATTCGGAGCTACAGATCCGTCGGGGTAGACGTACACCGGCTCAATGGCCGTCGCATCAAGCCCGGAACCTGACTGCGCGGCCAGGCCTAGGGTTGGCTGGCCGCTAATTTGACTGGAACCAAGATCGAAGGATCGGCTGCGGAGTCCCTGATCGGAATTTGCAGATGAGACGCTGCCGGTAACAGAATTTACTTCGTTACTGTTTGCGCTAGTCGGAGACTCAAACCTGAGCATTACAAAAATACTCATAACCACCGCTGCGGCCAGCCCGACGGATAGTGCGAATCGAAATTTCATGATCTGCCTCCCAGCAATTTTGTAATCTACAAGCCGCTTACTGAGAATCATGATGGGGGGTGTCGATTAGAAGACCTTTCGACTTTCATTAGAAAATTCCAATGAACGAGAGTGTGAGTAGTGAGATCATAAATACATCATGCGATTGTTATTGATAGAAGACGATGAACGCCTCTTAGAGACCATGAGGCGAGTTCTGCACAAAGAAGGCAACACAGTGGCCCTAGCACAAACCGGGCCAGCGGGACTGGCAGCGGGAGTCGGCGACGAATTCGATGTCATTGTTCTTGATGTCATGCTGCCTGGTCTGGATGGTTTTTCAGTGGTTCGAGGTTTGAGAGCGTCTGGGGTCCAGACGCCAGTGCTGATGCTGACCGCACTGGGAGACGTCGACCGGAGAGTAGAAGGGTTGGAGGCAGGTGCCGACGATTACCTCTCAAAGCCGTTCGCATTTAAAGAACTACTGGCGCGACTTAGCGCTTTACATCGTCGATCAGGAATCCATATAGAAAACTCTGACCTGTTAGTGGTGGACGATCTAGAACTCGACCTCCGAACTCACAGTGCATCGAGATCTGGTCAGTCAATCGATCTAACCGCGACAGAATTTCGTTTATTGGAATTCCTAATGCGCAACACTGGCATAGTTCTAAGCAGAGGACGATTACTTGATGCTGTTTGGGGCCTTGATTACGATGGCGAATCGAATGTTATAGATACTTATATCCATTACTTGCGACGCAAAATCGACTCAGGGCACCCTACTCTCCTCCAGACAATCCGGGGTGTCGGCTACACAATACGCGGGGATAAGTAATGTTTCGACAGGCCCTCCGTCGGCTGGTTCTTGTTGACGTGATCACAGCGACTGCTGCCGTAGTGCTGCTGCTTGTAGCCGCGTTCTTACTGACAAGGTCTAATCTTGAGCGTTCAGCCTACCAAAGCCTGCAAGAAGTTGCAGAAACTATCTCCGCATCTGATCTTCATGAGTTATTTGAAGACCGAGATAACAGTTCAGATAACGGATTTGATAATGGTTCAGCCACAGCAGGTTCAATCTTCTGGATTGTTGCTGCGGACGGTGACGTCTTAGCGGCTCCGGTCTCACGATTCAACTCTCAGCTAATGAGCTACGGCGATGCCGAAAAGGCGATGCTCGGACAAATCCAAAGATCTGTAGTTCACGTGGATTCAGAAAATTGGAGAGTGATTACGATTGCCCAAAATTCTCGATCACCGGATTACGTTGTGCAGGTTGCAGCAATTGACACTGTCGGACCTGATTTGGATACGATCATTCGATCACTTGTGATGACCGGCATCGTTGGTGTGGCACTAGCGGCAATCTCCGGATTTTTCGTCGCTCGTAAAGCCCTGGAACCACTTCAGAAAGCATTCGATCTTCAGCGAGATTTTGTCTCAGGTGCGTCGCACGAACTACGTACACCGGTGACAGTAGTGCAAGCCAACGCTGACGCCCTTCAGCGACTGGTCAAAAACCTACCTGACGAAGACGCACAACTTCTTGAAGATATCCAATATGAGAGTGCATTCCTTGGGCAGCTAATAGGAAGGTTGGCGGAGTTGGCGCGCTTGCAAGGCGACAACGTTGTACCACTTGGACCTGTCGACATATCTGGACTGCTTACAGAACTCGGCAGATCAATGAGCGTTTTGGCGCACCGTGCCGAAATGACGATTTCTGTGGGCGAAACGAACACCGACCTGTCGGCTATCGCAGACAGTGTTATGTTACGACAAGTTGTGCAATCTTTGATTGATAATGCATTCAGATATGCAGGAGCCGGATCGACCGTGGAGCTACTGGGATCACGGCATGGTGATCACTGCGAAATGATCATCAAAGACAACGGTATCGGAATTCCTGAGCAGCACCTTCCTCACGTAACAGAGCGCTTCTATCGGGTCGATAAAGCCCGGAGTCGCAATTCGGGAAGTTCAGGTTTGGGTCTAGCTATTGCTGACGAAGCCATCAGAGCTATGGGTGGGACGCTGACAATCGATTCCGCCGACGGTAAAGGCACAATCGCAACGATCAGTCTGCCGATTGCTGAAAATTAAAATCTTTCGGCGTCAGTAAAGGATGGCAAGGGTCTACTCAAACCCGAACCGAAAAGCCAGCCTTAGGCAACGGCGCCAACCAACTTGCTCATCAGATCGAATAAGGCCCGCCGCTCTTCAGCATCAAAGTGCACACCGAAATACTGGCGAATATCTCTTTGGTGTGCCTGTTGAGCTCGTTCCAACACATCTTCACCCTCGGCTGTGAGTATGGCGTAATAACCTCGTCGGTCCTCAGCAGCAGGCTCCCGACGAACCAATCCCGCCTTCTCGATCCGATCGACCAGTCGAGTAACTCCACTACGAGTCAATAGAAGTGAATCTGAAAGAGCCTGCATTCGCATTTTCTTCTCGAGTGCATAGTTCAAATGCAAAAGCACGTCATACCAGATAACGGAAATACCCGCCTCTTTCTGCATTTCGGCGTCGAACTTCGAAAGGAGCTTCGACACTCCAATTAGTGACTGCTCCCACGCCTGTGCTGCTGTAACTTTCTTCGTCATCCACTCCCCTTCCAGATCTGATTTACATGGTAGTCATGTTGAATATAGTTGACTATGACAACTATTGACAATACATATACATCAGAGTAGATTGCCGTGACAGTATTTGCAATATCAAATAGTGTACACGCAAACACATGGCCTTATCTCGCATCATTTGTGAGGTAGATATGACGAAAGCAGACTTAGTGACACTGGCCTTTTTCGAAGACCCTGGAGCCGACGACGTCACACGATTCGGTGGCAAAGCGGCGAGTCTGGCAAAACTCGGTTCTGCAGGCAGAATTCCTCCCGGCTTCAGTGTCTCCGTCGGTGCCTATCAAAAGTGGATCGATAACGGCAGTGGTGAATTACCTTTTGATCTCGCAGCAGAATTCAAGAGTGCCTACATAATTCTCGAACGGATATGTGGTGTTATCGATGTACCAGTCGCCGTCCGCTCTTCCGCCATTGATGAAGACGGCATCGGCGAATCATTTGCTGGTCTGCATGACACCTTTCTCAATGTGATCGGAGCCGATTCCGTCATCGAAGCAATCATCAAATGCTGGCGATCCCTCGGAAATCAGCACGCTATCGACTACCGAAAAGCAAACGGTCTCGAAATCGATTCTGCTGCAATGGGCGTAGTCGTTCAACAACTCGTTTTCGCTGATGTCTCAGCTGTCGCCTTCTCTGCTAATCCCATCAACGGCAACCGCGACGAAGTTGTCATTAACGCTAATTTCGGACTCGGCGAAGCGGTCGTCGGTGGATTAGCGACACCCGACACCATCGTAGTCAATCGAAACGATTTCTCTAAGCAAACATTAACGATCGGGGCGAAAGAAATAATGACCGTTCGTACAAAAAATGGCACCGATGAAAAACCAGTACCAAGAATCATGCGAGGAATGCCAGAACTAACTGCAATTCAAGCCTCAGAAATCGCAGCGCTCGTCGTAAAACTTGAAAATCACAACGGCTGGCCAGTCGATGTAGAACTGGCAATCCATGATTCGCAACTCTATTTACTTCAGTGTCGACCCATCACCACATTAACGTAGCTCTATGATCTCCCTTTGATCCATCGATCTGCCAACAAACTCGTATAACAACTCCGCAAGGAATAAACCCAATGTCAGAACATCACCCAGAACCTAAGCCTTACGCACTGCCAGATAACTTTCCGGTTACGTGGGATGACCCGGCAGACTCGCACTTGCCACTCGACCAAGATCGACAACACGCTCCGATGCCGATCACTCCGTTATCAGGATGGCTCGCTCAGCACTACTGGGGTAAGGGAGCATCAGCCGGACTGGCAGCAGCAGGACAGCCGATAATGATGCATGTTCGCCGAGTTAACACCTACTACTACATGGGTGTAACTCCATCTGTTCCGATGGAGCAAATGCAAGAGGCTGGACAGAAAGCAGAAGCCATCCTGAAGTCTCAGCTGCCAATTATTGCTGAAAGATGGAATAACGAAGCGCTACCTGAAATTCGCGGCTACCACGACAAGTGGAATGCTTTCGATCTCAGAACTGCTTCAGACCCCGAGCTACTTGCACACCTAGATTGGACGCTCGAAACGTTCGCACGACTATGGGATATACACATGCGGACATTGGTACCCGCTCTCGTTGGCCCGAGCATGCTTCAAGATCTTTATACAGACCTCATCGAAGACGCCGATCCTATGGACGCCTACAAATTGGCGCAAGGATTCGACAACAGCAGTCTACGAGCTGGTGAAGACCTATGGAAACTGAGCCAGACCGTCAAAGACTCTTCCGAAATCAAGGCGGTTCTAAAAAACACTCCAACCAACGTAGTAATGACTGCGCTCGAAGGCTCGGATGACGGAAAAAAACTCATCGCTGGAATCAACGCTTATGCTCAAGCATGGGGCAGGCGCTCAGACACCGTTATAGAAATCGGTGATCCCAGTTGGGTCGAAGATCCTACTATCGTCATAGAAAACCTGAAAACCTACCTTCAGAGTGATTCGCCAGATCCTCGCGAACAATGGAACGAAGTTGTCGCAGAACGAGAACGTTTTGTTGCTGATGTCCAAGCTCAAATAGCCGGGTACCCAGAGCCCGTAAAGCAACAATTCAACATGATGGTTGGTGCAGGTCAAGCAGGCCACTGGATTCAGGAAGACCACAACTGGTGGATCGACCAACAAGGCAATCACCAAGTTCGACAGGTATTTCTCGAATTTGGCGACCGACTCTATCGCACCGGTGCGATAGAGGATCGCAATGACGTATTCATGTTGTTAGGTGACGAAATCATCGATTCAGCAAATGCGGGATTCAGTGGTGACTTTAAAGCCGCAATTATCAAACGCCGCACCGAAATGGATAAATGGGCTAAAATCCCCGCCGCTGCACACGTCGGAACCGACTACGGTTCACCACCCGACAATCCAGTCACTAGGGCACTTGGCCGACTTTTTGGTTGGGGACCACCACGCGAAGAGGCTCCTTCCGGAACAATCGCTGGAAGCCCCGGCTCCTCTGGCAAAGTCACGGGTACCGCTCGAATAATCGTCAAGCTCACCGACGCTGGTCGACTCAGCAAGGGTGAAATTCTAGTCACACCAACGACATCACCGCCGTGGACACCGCTGTTCGCTACCGCAGGAGGAATTGTCACCGACACTGGAGGAGCTCTCAGTCATTGCGCTATCGTCGCTCGGGAATACCAAATTCCGGCAGTGGTTGGAGCAACTGGTGCTACTTACGCTATCAAAGATGGCGATCAAATCGAAGTCGACGGTGATGCAGGCACAGTGCGTATCCTGTAATCGCCCTTTGGCAATCATGCCAAACAAAAACTGTCCTGACCCACGAGAATCGAAATCGCACCGGTAACTTCACAAACTAGCGAAAAAGACAGCGGCGAGCGCAAACTGCTCGCCGCTGTCGCGCTAGGTGCAATTCTCGCGCCACTCAACTCAACGATGATTGCCGTGGCACTCCCTGGCATCGTCGATGACTTCAACGCCAGCGTTTCTTCAGCAACCTGGCTCATTACCGCCTACCTCGTCATAATGGCATCAGTCCAACCATTAGCTGGAAAAATCGGCGACGGTATGGGCAGACGAAAACTCATCCTCGCCAGCCTAACCCTCTTCCTAGCAGTCTCTATTGGAGCCGCCCTCGCACCCAACATATGGGCAGTACTCGCGTTCAGAGTAGGCCAAGCGCTATCGATCTCAATCGTTCTCTCAAACAGTTTCGCCATACTCAGGCAAGTAATTCCAGCCAGCAGACGCGGAAAAACATTTGGTATGGTCGAAGCCGCCACCGGACTTTCGGCTGCTGCGGGGCCTCTTGTTGGCGGACTATTGGTCACGCTAGCGGATTGGCGTGCGATCTTTCTAGTAAATGTCCCCGTCGTCGTCATCGCCCTACTACTCGCATGGCAAGCATTACCTCACGATTCAAAATCCGGAGCATGGAAAGGATTCGATTACAGAGGTGCACTACTTCTTCCGACTTCCCTTGTAGCTATCGCAATCTTTTTCCTGATGCTGTCCCGAGGCGCCAAGCCAACGTTATTCATACACGTAGGGCTCGCGGCAATCGCAGTCTCAGCACTACTGCTCAAGCTTGAACTCAATCACACCAACCCTGTATTCCAGCCTAGGTTCTACAAAATACGAGGATTCGCCGCACCAAGTGTCAGCGTCGGTACCAGCAACCTGGCGATGTACTCGCTCTTGTTGGTCATACCGCTACTACTGACAGCACGAGGTGGGTATACCGAACTCGAAATCGGCCTAATCCTCACTTCGCTTTCCGTAGGCATGGCACTCCTAACCCCACTAGGAGGACGTCTGGCCGACCGACTAGGACGCCGCACTTCTGTGGTAATTGGTCTCACAATTTCAGCAATCGGAACACTGATTCCAGCAATCATAGGATCAGATATCCAAATCGTACCGTTAGTAATCGGGCTCGGATTCGTAGGCGTGGGAATCGGAATATCTGGCCCTGGAGGACGTACCAGCGCGGTCGAATCCATCCCATCCAAAGATGCTGGAGTAGCATCCGGAACCTACTCCACCAGCCGCTACTTCGGATCGATCATCGGTTCCGCAATCCTAGCCGGCCTAATCGGAATCGACCGATCCAACACAAACGGCATCGACACGGTATTTCTGGTTGTAGCCATCTCAGCCTTCACAGCCGTACTCGCCTCAACATTCATGAAGTCCCGTCCCGAAGCACAGGATTAACTCACACGCGACAACAGCGACCACCAAGGTCCCCACTCACCAACTCTCACGGCGAAACTATCACCCGAACCGCTGTCAACTTTGTAAAATGGCTGGATGATCAATCCTTCAGCTAACTCATCTCCCGATGTCGCCAACAGCGAATCTGTCGATGCGAATTTCACCATCGCAGCGCTCTATCACTTCGCTAAAATAGAAGAACCGACATTGAAAAAACAACCTCTTCTAGCCCTTTGCCACGCTGAAGACGTGCTCGGAACCTTGATCCTCGCTGAAGAAGGAATAAACGGCACCATATCTGGAACAGCGAATGCCATCAAAGCCGTTCTCAGCCATCTCCACAGCTGGGCCGGAATCGCCGGTATTGAAGTGAAGTACTCCTATAGCGAGAACCAAAACTTCAACCGAATGAAGGTCAAAATCAAAGATGAAATCGTCACGATGGGTAAGCCATATATCGACTCCAATGCCAATGCAGGCACCTACGTTGAGCCTACTGACTGGAACGATCTCATCAAGCGTGAAGATGTACTCGTAATCGATACACGCAACAGCTTTGAGTTCGGTGTCGGTCGATTCAAAAACGCAATCGATCCCATAACCGAAACGTTCAGTCAGTTCCCTGATTGGGCCGACCTACTCGTATCAGGACCACAAAAGCCTTCAGCAGTAGCGATGTACTGCACAGGCGGAATCCGCTGTGAAAAAGCGACCGTTTACATGAAGGAAATTGGTATCGAAGAGGTCTACCACCTCAAAGGCGGAATCTTAAAATATCTCGAAGAAATCCCAGAAGAAGAAAGCCTCTGGGAAGATGAATGCTTCGTCTTCGACCACCGAGTTTCGCTAAAACATGGACTGGTCGAAGGCGAATATATGCTGTGCTACGGCTGTCAAAATCCGATCTCTCCCACCGACCGTGAATCTCCGATGTTCGAAGAAGGCGTGAGCTGTCCGCACTGCGACGACGCCCTATCGAATGAAGACCGAGCGCGCTTCCGCGAACGACAGCTCCAAATCTCCCTCTCCAAAGCCCGTGGCGAAAAGCATCTCAAAGACAACGCCTCAAAAAAGCCTTACTCAAAAATTCCAAAGAGAACATAGCCCACAGCCAGAAAATAGAAAAGCCCCCGCATTTCTGCGAGGGCTTTTCTATTTCATTTGCAGTTTGGTGGAGCCAGCGGGGCAATAGGCAGAACTATGGTTGATCGGTTTGAACTGAGTTGACGCGGTGTGATTGGTGGAGTTCGACTCTCCCCCGTCTGCACCAAGAACACATAAAAGACCCTGCTCTCATATACGTGAGAGCCGGGTCTTTTATTTAAGTGTTGAAATTTGACTTACTCATATGGATTGCAAAGATAAGTCAATGCGATTCACAGAAAGTGAAATGGGTCGTTGAAATCTGAGTTGTCTTTTGTTGCCATAGAATACCCACTCGTCATATTGATACTCGGATACATATTTTCATTCCACGATTGATGGGCTATTTAAAACCTTATGATCAAATCAAAAATCGAGATTCCACGTCCTGCGTTTATGGGCTCAGAGCCATGGCGACTATCTGGGCTAAAACAAATATCAGTTTTATTCGGCAAGAATGGCTCAGGCAAGAGCTTGTTATTGAGAGGGATTCGCGAGCAATCACCGGAAGAGTCTCACTATGTAATGCCTGAACGCATCGGCGCGTTGACTGCAAGTCCAGGAATGCTTCAACAACTGCGTACTGGCACCGGGAGGATGCAAGAGACTAGTGGGAACTACACTTCCAATTATCGAGAACAGGTAATAACGCGCATCGATGCTTTTTTCGCTGCCAGAGGATTTTATGAAGAGCGTTTCGATAAAGTTTCGAAACAAAGTATTGAACGACTTATAAATCTGGCCTCACCCGATTTCAATTTGAAGTTCACTGGGTCGACACCACCGTACACGCTGACTAGAACCGCTAACGGCCAAGGCGTCAGTGGGATTCAAGAATTAAGTTCGGGCGAAGCGCAGGTTTTTACATTGGCATTGGATATTGTTCTTGCTGCCGCCGATTGGGCTCTCACAGGTGCCAAAGATCCGATTCTCCTCATCGACGAACCTGATGCTCATATTCACCCAGATCTGCAGGCACGTCTTTCCGATGTGATCGTCTCCGTTGCAAAAGAGTTTGATATCCAGGTAATTGTGGCAACTCACAGCATGTCTATGATCGCGGCTCTTGGAGGATACGGGGGCAGAGATACGGCGATCGTGTACTTGGATCGTATTCAGGATTCTCACGAGGCTGTTTCGTTCGATCAAGCCAAACAGGCAGTTTCTGCCGCCCTCGGTGGAGTCCCGTTGATTGGGGCACTGTTTGACGTGCCGCTGCTTCTTGTGGAGGGTGACGATGATTACAGAATTTGGAGCCAAGTCCCCCGTCACCATCAAATAAATCTTAGCGTCGTACCCTGTAACGGCACAGAGATTAAATCAGTTCAAAAATTACTGGAGAGGACTCTCAGAACAGTAATGGATGAGCCCGATCAGCCAATCGGATTTGCACTCATTGATGGTGACGTAGGTTTGCCTCAACCAAGTCCTCAGAATCCTCAAAAATATGTCAAATTCATACAGTTGAATTGTCACGAATCTGAAAATTTGTATCTAACAGACGAAGTTCTAGCCACATTTGCCGATCCTTGGGATACCGCCTCCGGCACGGTAGTTACGGAATCTTCAAACTATGGTAGGCATGCCTCGACTCTTATAGATGCCGAACAGTGGGACCGACAATCAGTCGACATAAAATCGGTAATTAACTCACTGGAACAAATTCTCGATCCGAAGACCGTAGTTTGGTCCAGTCGAGTGGGTAAAGCCATCGGCACAAACCGACCGGTTGGACAGCTCGCACATTTCCTCGGAGAGTCGGTTGTAAACGCACTTTGGGGACCGGAGGACTCGATTGCCGACGATATCCCAGTCGAGTAAATGTATGTACGAGATCCTAACAATCCTCTCACCACCTGCTAAATCGAAAGCTCGGCAATCGAAAAAGACTGGGTTCCAGACCCGTGGCGGGTTACTCAGCACCCAGATCAGTCCACGTCAGACGAGGGGATTGAATAACGGCTTACTTGTCCGAACCTGAATAGGACTTCACGTATACGACGGTCGCTGCACCAACTGTCACGAGGATCGCGACCATTGCGTACGACAGTATGAAACCTCGGTTCGCTCCCGGATACATCTGGGAATCCACGGTAGCGTCCGGGATCATCATCAGTCCGAGTGCAATCCATCCAACCGGTATCAACGCCATACCGATTTATTTGTTGCACAAACGAGTTGTTTTTCAGGTGATATCGTCGTAAAAATTTTCTCGGGAACCGAATTTAACCAGATCTACTTCGTGATCTGTGACGTCGTAGGCCAGACGGTAATGACTACCCACTATTACACGAAATCTAACGCCCTTAATGTGCCTCACAAGACTTGATCCAGGACGTGCAAAAGGATTTTGCTTCAACTCCTCAATCGATTCGTCGAAATCATCATAAAGCGTCGTCTGTCCGCCTTTAGCGGCTTTTTTGAGCTGCTTCGCTACCGCACGGTGGTAGATGATTTCAAATTCGGGCTGCGGATCTAAACTCATCCTCAGTTATCCGATCTGAATCCTTCCCATTCGGAAGAGTGGATGAAGAAATGTACAGGGACTCGAGAGCATCCATCCGCTCGTCAAAGCCGTCCGCTACCACCTGCAATGATTTCGATTTCCAGTACTCCAATGAACCAGAAAATATCATCGTGAGAGCGTTCACAAGAGCCACCAGATCAATGACAGAATCGCCATCAATCGCGCTCAGCGCCGATTGCCTAGCGATACCCTTCGCCGGATCTTCTGAAATTATTGAAATGGACTCAATGACCCAAATTCGCCATTGATCGAAGCTAATCAACGCACCAGTAAGTCGCTCTGTCCGCTCAGCTCCCATGGCACTCATAAAAATTTCCGGGATTGGAATGTCGCCCAAGGTGGCGACTTTCACATTGCCGGAGAACGCTTCCCGTAACAACTCAGGATTCATCTCGTTAGCAATTAGCAGTGCCGAGTTCAACTGCGATATGCGATCTGCCCGAGTTACCTCGAGCATCGACCGAAGCGCTGCTGGTTTACTCACGGTCGCAATCAACCGAATCAGCACGCGTGATTCTGCAGCAAGCTCTTCTAAGCGTTGCTCTGGAGTTATTACCGGCGGTGCTACTGCTCGATCGCCCCAGCCCGACACATTGCGGAACATACTCGCTGGATTTGCGGTTACCACGAAAGAAAACCTCAACCTTCAATTTAGGAAAATACATTACTACCGGTGGTCACTGGTGAAATGTCGCCAAAGGTTAGCAGAATTGTTGACTAATTCTAACCCACCCTTATTACCTACTACATACGTATGAGTCACGAAGTTCGATGTAAGTGGAGACTCCTAAGGCGCAACGAGCCGATTTGTCGACCTCTCGAACTTGTGTTGGAACTACGGTGACATCCGCCATTGGCGTCTGAGTTCGCGGGCGATCGGGATATCTTTCGATTGATGGACAGATGGTCGACATATCCCGGTGAAAAGATATCGGTGCCACTTCGAGTGCTTGAAGCGCTCCTACACCACATCGAGAACCCGGAAACTTTTTTTGCAGAATCAATACCGGGAAGATGCTCGTCAGCTGCGCATCCATATCGATCTGATAGCCAAAACCCGGACTCGGCTTTCGGGACGTACGGTCAACGATAAAAAGGGACCCTTTTAGCACCGGCGAATTCAACACTATTTGAACTGGTGCAGGGCTCTCGAATGCAAGGACCCTTTTTAGCCAGCAATCAGAGCAACGTTGTTGACGCAATCTCGACTAGTTGCTCCAAGTACGGCTTGGAATACCGGCTTCATCTTCACCGAAACAATCGACCTACTGCCCTTCATGTCCACGTAGACAGCATCCAAGACCGTTGTCAGCAGTTGGTGACGTTCCTGTAGCGTCGCTCCAGCCCACAGCATCGGAATGTCGGCTAGAAGTCGTCCAGCTTCCTTTGCCGCATCAACCTCAGGAATCAGCAGTGACTCAAGGTCATACTCGAGAGACTTTTTCTGTCTGTGATATGCGACATCATCGAACAGACCATCAACAAAGGCCTTCCCGAGTCGTCGTAGTTTTTCCTTCACGCGCTCCCGCTCACCAATAATCCTTGCAGCCTCATCCTGATGAACGATTTTCGCTAGTACTCGTCGTTCCCAATCGTCAGGCAAAACAATCGAACTAAACATCTTCCCGATCTGTTCGTCAGGAATGGAACAGGGTATCGATCCGCCTTTAGCCGGACATTCGCCGTGGCTACGCGATGCACGATGTTCTCGGTAATACTGGTTGCCGTTCTGGTAGGTTTGCGCCCACAAGTTCATGCCGCAGTGAACGCATCTGGCGATTCCTTTGAGAAGATACGGCCGTGTCGGCCTACGACCAATGGTCGAGGACCTACCGGAGTTCTTCCTAAGAGCGACCTGAACAGTCTCGAATAGTTCAGTACTGATCACCGGCTCGTGCTGGCCCGGGAATGTTTCTTCTTTGTGCTTCACGATTCCGGCGTAAAACTGGTTGTGAAGGATGACTCTGACAGAAGCGTTCGTGAAGAATCTCGGTTCGATGGTTTCACCACCATTTGCCGTAGGGAGTCGTTTGGTGTTCCTCGTACGGAATCCTTGTTCGTTTAGCCAGATGGCGAGTGAAGCGGTCGAAGTGGTTCCAGGTGCGTACTGCTCGAATAGTCCCTTTATCGCCCTGCCCTCAGCATCGACCGTATGAACCCCGCCAGGGTGCTCCGGGTCGCACTGAAGTACCCGCTGGCCGTCCTTACCCGACCAACAAGACCTGTACCCGAACGGAATGCCACCGAGATGCCTTCCACCCCGTGCTCGCTCGCCTTGGCCTTTTCTGACGTGCGTACCTAACGACCCTGAGAAGTACTCGGCAAACCCGCCAAGCATCTGGATGAATAGCCTGCCCTGCGGGGTCGAGTAGTCGATGTTCTCAGTAATCGAGATGAGCCCAACATCGTTTTGAGCCAGGATCTTCAGGGATTCGAGAGTAACTGATAGATTTCTCGACCACCGATCAAGGGTGTGAACGACGATAGCGTCGAACTTGTCTTTGGCAGCGTCTTCGAGAAGTTGTTTGAAGACTGGTCGTTTGTTGATCGAATCGACGTGAGCTGATCGACCTTCTTCACGGTAAATGCCAACTGCTTGCCAACCACGAGACTTGCAGAGCTCGTTGAACAACCGTTCTTGAGCTGCGAGCGAGTTCCCTTCTATCTGGGATTCGTCTGAAACTCTTATGTAGTTAACGGTTCTCACTCGGCTACACCCTGCCCTTGATCTGATTGACGGGCAGCAACAGTGAGGGACACAGCAGCCAGAACTTCGAGGAACGTTTCGATTTGGCGTTTTGTTTCTTCATCATTGGCATCGTTGGACGCCGAACACTGTATGAGTTCATTCTGGTCCGTCAACGCATTCTGGCGTTTTGGAGCTGAACTCATCATTAGTTGCTCTGATCACCGAGATCACGGTGAGTTTCACTATGATGGGAAAGAACGTTTTCAACATAGGTCTTGTCGTTGATGAACCCTCTGAAGTGCCTTGCGTCGACAGGACAAACCATGGACAGCGACGGCTTGCCTGATTTACGTCCGATCGCTAGTTTTATTTCGACTATTTCCTGGCAAACAAGGCACGTGGGTGATGTTGAATCGGTCATGATGAAATCCTCGGAACGCCTATAGGTGCGCGTCTATAGGCGAGCTAACTGCCTCCATATAGGCCTTGCAAATGTGGAAAAGTGCGTTGCCACGCTTGTTTGGGTTCTCGCTGTCGACTGGCCCATGTTCTTTCGCATGAGCCACGGCCTGACCGATGGTTTCCAGTTGGTCATTTGTAATTCGGGCCGAAAAGTTATTCAGCCGGACTTTTCGTGCGCCTTCGAACCCGTTTAGATATTCGGGCAACGATGGAAGGCTGAACGAGATCGCCTGACCAATCGAATGTTTGGCATCTGGCAGGAGTTCCAACACTTCACCAGCCGGTATCTTCTCGAAGATCAATTCGAGTGCAGCTTGTCGCTTTACAGGGTCATCGGTTCCTTCGATCCCGTTCAGAGCTTGAGCAAGTAGCCTGGCGTCGGCATCAGAGGCCGTAACAACGACACACGGCACGGTTTTCGCACCAAGCTCTTTGACCACGTACAACCGATGCGCTCCACCGATGGTCTCGTACTTGAATGGGCTGATCTCTCTGACAACCAACGGTGCAACCAGTTCAAACTTTCGTATCGAAGCTCGAAGTCTGTTTCTGGTTTCTAGGTCCATCTGGTTCGGGTTCCAAGCAGATTCGGTGATCGAATCGATACTTATCTCGACGAGTTTCATTTCAGTCTTCTTTCTTCGGGTACGCAAGTTGTTCTGGCTTGAGTTGGTCTCGCCACGATTTGTCTAGGAAATAGATGTATCGATGCTTCGGCACTTGCGGAATACGCGTTACGTTCACGCCGTGTTTTCGAAAGTGCTTCACGCTGTGGGTTCCGAACATGTGCCCAACCGTTCTGCCGTTCCGTGGAACACCGTCCCCAAAGTCCAACAACGACGATGCTTGCGACTCGCCGATGTAGATCCAGTTGCTCGCCTGATAGATCGTGCCCATGTGCTCGGCGCTCGGATCGGCATAGGTCAGCACGAATTTGAGGGTCGTTGCTTTAGCAAGACTTCTTAAGGCGATTCCGAGAACACGACTCTCGCTGTTCCTCGGTAGCTCATCAGACAACCACAGCCTTGTCAGCGTCACGCAATCTCTTCGTCCTGCTCCCACGACTAGACGATGAGCATTAGTCGGCCCTACACCAAAAGTTAAAACACCCAGTAAGCTGTCTTCAACGAATGCTCCGAGGGATATCTGTGTTCCACCCGGTATCGAATGGAGATAGTGGTGCTCGACTAGAAGTCTTTTTGCAACATCCAATTCGATCGGAGCTATATGAATTGAATGGAGCGCCGAGGTCGGAATTGCACCGCCCCTTTCCTGATGGAATTCAGAACGTGCAACTACAACACTTCCGGCGCTTGCAGATAATTTCTTATGGTTAGTCATATTTATTGGTTGTCCCTGCGACATCGAATTAGACGGTCCATATGCGATGGCGGCCCGTAGGGAATAAAATCGGGCATCTGTATTGGTATCTCGGTAAACGAATGTGTTTGTTGTCTCTTCAAATCCACTTGTGCTCGGGTTACCCGAAACCAGTGGTAGTGACCATGAATTACAAATACATTCTGAGAATTTGAAGGACCTGAGTCGAACCTGCAGAACATTTGAGAGTGGGTTGGGCAATAGCTGCAATAAAAGGAGCGAAGAATTCCATGGAGCCCATTGGCGAAAAGAGATCTGCCGGAAAACCGCTGAGTAGCGATGAGCAAATACTGTTACGCCAGAAACTTGCAAATCCGCAGTGGAGCGACGAAGCGATAGCGCGATCACTTGAATTCTCGGTCGCCGGTTCCACAGTGTCTCGGTACCGGAAGAAATGGGGTTTCCCGACTGCTGCTCAGGCCCGCAAACTCGACTACCGTCACCTGAACGAGCGAGAGCTTAACCGAATGGCACGAGTTCTTGAAATGATGACCGTTTCAGAAGCAGTCACCATCGAAGCTGCGGGCCCCATGGCACAAGACGGCTATGCAGTAATCGGATCAGGATCCACGCAGATGGCGTTATATACGTCAAGCCATCGCATAACAGGTGTTTGGTTCACTCGAACCGAAGAAAGATGGCTTATCGGTCGAGCTTTATGCCGTTCGATATTCCCGGATGCGAGAAATTGGGTACGACGATACATTCGCATCCGATCCAGAACTATCAAATTCGCACAAGGTGCCGTTGGACGTGGTGTGTTCGCCAATATGGATGGTGAGGAATCGATAGCAAAGGTTTTGCAGTGGATTCGACAAGGTGAGGATGTAAGCAAGGTTCAAACCGCAAGTCGATCCTACGAATTGATCAAAGAAGAACCTCGATTGCGTAGAGATATTGAAGAGTTCAGAGCTGATCTTCTGACTTATTTCGAACTTTGAAAACATCAGAATCTGAACCGTTACCAACATCTTAAAAAATTAAGTACGAGCTATGGAATCGATCCCTGTACTCGGCAATGAGTGGAGTTGTTTATTCAGAAGGTTTTCGACTTACTAAATTCATTTCCGCTAAATGATTAGTGAACCTTCGATACCCCCATACCCATTCCGATCAATCCACGGTTCAAATCGACCACGCCCCAACTAATATGACGTCTCGTCTAGCGATCGGGCTGGTGCCTTCGGTCGTTCCAGTAATAAGTGCTTATCTCACGCGCGCGCGCATCGGGCCAGCATATTCGGCCTATTTAACGCAGTCTCTAAGTTCAGCGAAGTACATCGCGCACGTCATGTGCGCGTTACTGTGCGAGGCAACATTCCGGCACGTGAATATGTATTTTCTTCAAAGAGGAACGAGTCAATTACGGTTCGATGTTGAGTTCTGCCCCTCCCCCATCGATGTCTACCTCAGTTGGCCGATTCGTACGCTGCTATCTCCGAAAGTACAAAGACTCAACCCACCGCTTATCCCGGGTCTTGCCACTCGAAGACCATAGTTTTTTTTGCCTTGCACCCAGACCCACGGATATTCGTCGCAGAGAGCCATGATCGAATTGTGCAACTCACAATGAACTGAACTTCGATTTCGAGCGATCACCTCATCACTTATTCGATTTATACGCACACTAGTGTTGAGGTTTCGAGGTGAGTTGATCAACGATCGAATAGCGCCGACAAATCTCTGTATATCCGAGATTGAAGCCAGATCGATCACGCCAGCCCCTACAGGCCCCCCAGCGCTGGCAACATCATCCCAGAACGTCGCCAATTCCAGAGGTGAGAAAAAAGCGTCGAGCTGTCTTTGGGAACTGTCCCTTTTCACGCATATTGCATTACGAATGTACTCACGATGTTGTTGCCAAAGTTCTCCTCCATCGATCCAATCAATACTCGCAATTTCGAGCCAACTTAGATGCACCGAGTTTCGACTTATCTCTGCGAAGGATTTAAATTCCAAGATTGAATTTGTAAGTTCACCATTAGAATTTTCGATGTTAAAGGGTGTGAGATACACCATCCTTACCTCGGAGAATTTTCCTAAGTTTTCTAAACTTGATTGGTACTTGGTGAGTTGCCCTTCGGTCGTAGATGATTCAGATGTCTTGATCTCTATTGCCAAACACCGTGACATGACCGTATCTACAATGACGATGTCTACTCGACCGCTATCAAGAACGTACTCCGCCGTTACTTCAACGGCAGACGGTATCGGCCATCCCGAATCGCTTTCAGTGGCCATGCTCCAAAACTTGCTGAACAGAGATTGATCGCCCTTAAAACTCGCTTCCAGTGCATCCGAAAAATAGCGGGAGTGGAATGGCTCGATGCTGCGCGTCGTTTTGTCGATTACTTCAAAAATGTTCAATCGGACAATCCTCGTTTGTTGTCGTAGTTGTTAATCTCGCCTCAACCCAGCTTCCTCACCCACCATCACCAGCACACTCCTAGCCCTGGTCATTGCCACATAGCGAAGGGCATCCCGTGTGCTCTCCGTGAGGTCGGTCACGATCACTGCAGGGCGCTCCAAGCCTTTGAATCGCCATACAGACTCAACAGCGATCCCAGAGCCGTCCTCGCCGAACGCCTTCAAGTCGAATGATCCAACTCGTTCTGCACCAGCCATGGCACTGTTCGCAGTTGATGTAGCCGTCAGTACGATCACGTCTTCACGCTTCAGTCCCTCATCGTTAATCAGCTGATGTAACACTCGTCCGACCACCGACCGAACCGCCCGTGGGTTCGTGGCGAATTCGTACCGAACGTCACCGCCATCAGGGCCAATACAAATTCCATGATCACCGGGCGCAAATGGCGCTGCAGCAGCATGAATTTTCTGGGTGTTGCGGACGTTCTCTTCTAAAGGAAATGCCAACATACGAGCCGGAAGTTCAGCTTTACGCCCGTATAGATTCTGTCCTGAATCACGAAACGCCCAAAGCCAACCCTCATCATCGTCTAACAACAGCTCTAGTAGCTCCCACCACTCTGGCTGGAGATCCTGAGCCTCATCGATAACCACGGCGCCGAATCGCCGATCTGGCACAAGGTCAATCGCTCTCAGCATCAGTTCAGGCAACTTCACATCAAAGAACTCAGAGTTGAAGCCTGAGCTATCAGACGGCAGTTCCAGTCCCGCTTCCTCAGCAAACTTTACGCACGTGTCGTGGAACGTCTGCACTGTCAGATTTTCGATATTTTCGGCCGCCAAGGCCAATCTTGCGGCCAGTTGATTGTTGAAACACGTCAGCAATGTCGGAACACCATCAGCAGCAAGCTGCTTAGCCTTTTCCAGCGCCAGCACGGTCTTGCCGGTTCCGGCCGATCCTTCGATGCAGACCCGGCGTTGATTTCGCAAGAATCCCAAATACCGACACTGCTGCTTAGTGAGTTCGATAATCCGTTCTTCAGCGGATCGAACTTCGACACCTAATGACGGACCAATGACCTGACGTGGAAATATCCTAGATGTGATCAGATCGACAAGGTCAGTCGGAAGCATCCGGTGCTCTCGATCCGACCAGTATTCAAAGATCGAATTGATCTTGCTTTCGACCGACTCAAAGTCACCCTCAACCAGCAAAATATCGTTCGGTGCGTCGAGCCCCAAATTACCTGGACTCGCATAAGCATCTGGCAAGGCGACGCAATGACCGAAAACCATTGAGTCGGTATCAACACCTGGAATCGACTGTATCTGTCCCCTAAGGACATTTTTCGATTTCACACCCTGTTGGAACGGATTCGTAATCGGCACAATCGCGCCGTTGGCACCGCGAGTCGACCAACGTCCTCCCGGTCCGACCTCCGATGTTCCACCTTTTACTTCAAGTGCCAGAATCCCTCTCGAAGGATCAATCACCAGAAAATCAGTCTCGCCGTCGGTATTTCCTGATTTAGAAGTCTCTATCCACGGCACTGAATACAGAACGGTGACGTCATCCGAAAGCTGATCCCGTAAGGATTGATACACCCGTGCTTCGGCCTCACTATCGTGCGCCGCCAAGATTTGCTCATCGGTCAATTCGGGAATCATCTTAGCCATGCCTACGATTCTCCGTTCATGGCTATCGCCTGAAGCCGTTGCCAAATCCGAACCATGGCTTCGGTGTCTCGTTTGCAGTACTCCAGTAGGTCGAATAGGACGTCATCCAGTTCGTCCTCATCAACTCGCCCCTCGACGATATCCACAAACGCTGCCGATGCAGTTTCACCCTCGCCAATCGCCAGATCCGAATAGTCGTAACCCGGAACCATCACCGGCAGGACACGTTTAATTGAGAATGAACCTCTGAACGCAGGGTGGTAGTAGTTATCTCGGACCAAACTCAGTAGATCAACGAATCTAAATATTAAGTCATTGATCCGAGATTCCAGATCAGGGAATAGTTCCGCCAACTTGCGTAGCGTAGTTTGTTCATATGACGAGTAAACAAGTACCGATCCGCTTGAACCCACAGCTCGTAATAAGCTTTCGACGAATTCACGACGAGGATCTACTTCACCACTCGCAAGATAATCGGAATGATCGAGCCTGCCATCAGCACCCAACGTGTGACATGACCACTGGAATGCAATGACTTCTCTCGGACTCGTCGACTCGTACATAGGTACGGTCGGCGCAGCAGTCTCGAAGTCGATAAATCGCAAGGGGTACTCGACATTTGAAAGATCATCTGAAAGGCGTTCAGATACCCACTGCTTTCCAGAATTTGTCGATTTCACGGCTCTACTTTGTAGAGAATTTAATCCGGTATCGGATGAAACATGACTAATACCAACGACGCCTTGTGCCTCGAACTCAACGGTCTTTTTCAATCCGAATCCAGGGAGAGTTTTAATCCAATCTCGCGGTCGATCGGCAGTACAGTGCTCAAAAAACTGACATCCATAAGGTTCTTCACAATGAGGCCCGATACCGATGTCTGGGGCTGTCTCAGAGTTGATCACATCGTGTAGGTGGCTGTTCAATTCGATCATCTCAGGAAGCAGCGCTTCTACTGCAGACGTGCGATCAACAATCTTGAACAAGCCGTCTGTCGACACCCCACCCGCTCCACGAACGTAACTACTGTCGACCAGCATCACTGAAGTTGTACCGACTTTCACCCCCGAAGCCTCAATCACAGCGCGCTGAATAGCCATATCAACGTCATGAACCTTCTTGGCGGATGACGAGCTCTTCACCTCAATGAGATCCCATTTACCCGAGTCACGATTCCGGATCATTACGTCCGCTCGAACGCGAGTACCTAACTCCGTGAACCCTGCCTCGAAAATCACGTCGACGACATCACCATCGACCAATTCTCTCGTCCACTCGACTGAAGCGTCATGCCGATATGCAGGAGAATCGATCAGCACCCCGCCTGGCCACACTGATTGCGCTAACTCCCCAAACCGAGTCCCACCAGCAAATCGGGCCAAAGTAGCCGCATCAAAAGGAGTAGCCAACTTCGGAAAACGAGCAGTCAAGAACGCCTTTTTCTCACACTGCCACCCACCAACAAACTTAGATTTTGAGAGCATTGGCATAACTCGAGACATAAATTCAGTTTCCCCAGGTCCTAGAATTTTTTTTGGAAGCTAAAGCACGGAATAAATATTCTTCCATCGTTGACCAGTGATTCACTGGATTCGGTTCTGTCAGAGTTCAACGCCGGGGCAGAATAGCATTCTTCCTGAAAATCAGAGGAGATCTGTTCATATCCTGATCGACCTGCCTATTTACATCGGTATCCATGAGAAAACATCGAACCTCACCGGGTTACCGGGCTTTCCGCTGTGGAGACTGCGATATGCGATTCACCGAACACATCAGCACACCATACGGCGATCTTCAGTTTCCGATAGACATCGTTATGTCTGCTGTGCGCTGACGATCGAGATGCATGATCGAATTCCGTGATGTAGCTGAGTTCTGACAGAACCGAATCATCATTCTGGGTCAGAGAATTATCAGTCTGACAAGCTGCCAGACTGATGTCTAAATTGGGGAAACCCACGAGTTGTAGACGTTCGGAGTTGCTGGGGAGTCAGGATCATGGGAACATCGTTCTTCAACAAACTTAATTTTCTCAGGAGATTCGTCACGATAAAGACCGTAGGCAAAGGGAAACCAACGTCATCGAAAGTTAGAAGACTTCTGGGACCGGTTGTGGTTGATTTGTTTGCTGGCTGTGGTGGTCTTTCGGCAGGTCTGGAACTGGCCGGTTTCCACCCCGTTTATGTCAACGAACTGGTTGATGACGCACGTGAAAGCTATCTCCTAAATCGAGATCATTTGCTCACCGGACCGAGCCTGAGGGAGCGTTTCAACTCGAGCAATATCAAGGGGTTCTGTCAGAACTCAGTGCTCCGGTCGAAACTAGATCGACCTAAATAGACCTTCGAACCCGCTACTTAAGCTGACAG
>JABMNN010000067.1 GCA_013204545.1 Chloroflexota bacterium
AGTCAACGCACCCACCTCCTCACAAGAATATTCATTCTCCCTCTTGCCTAAACATCTTGCCCGATCACCGTCGACGGTACACCCAAACTGACAAACAACATCCGTAGTAATATTCCTAGTCCGACACTCCACCGCTCCATAAATATACTGATTAATACTCTGCAACGTTTTTCCATCGCCACCACAACCATCGTGCACGGTGGAAGAGCGCGATTATGATGCTTCGGTACTAACCACTTAACTGCGACTAATTCGATCGTATCCACTCGGCACATAAACCTACGGCAACGAATACCGTAACCCCAATGTCGAATGGTGGAGATATCCTAGAATTGGATACTTATTTTGGGAAAACTTCGTTTGCATTGGCTTTTACGAAATTGCGTCCGTTTTGGGTGATTAGGTCTTGCAGGTTGACCATGACGAAGTAGTCGCTCATTAGACCTTTACCAGCTGCTCGGGATCGGACTTCCATGTCGGCTTGGATGGCGTCTATCTTTGGGTTTCCAAGACCTTCGCCCGGCATGTGCATCGATAGTGCAAGATCGAAGTGGCCGTAAGTGATAGCGGTAAGGTTTTCGACTGCCAATATATCGTTGAGATTTTCGTAACCCTTGTGCGATTCGACTTGGGCGAAGATGAGCATGTTGTCGTTCGCAAATTCGGTGAAGTTCTTTCGTCCGCCAAATCGTGAGCTAAGAATCTCGGTGTCGTTAAATTCGGTACCTCGGTGGGTGCCCCATGAACGATGTCCACGAGGATCGAACAGACAGGCCTCAACAAGTGCTTCAGCCTGCTCACCAGTCTCGACGTGTGGAGCCATGATGCCCTGAATGCCGCGGTCGAGCCACATGATAATTTCGGTTGGCTCGAAGTTACGAGGTCGACACGTAACGGTCATGCCACCCATGTGAGCCGCTGCCACCATGTTGTCGATCTCAGGTGGACTGAACGCACCGTGCTCACCATCCAAGTGAATACTGTCGAACCCCGCCCGATAAGCGAACTCGACTGCTTCAAGAGTCGGGTATGTGAAGTTCAGTGAACGGGCTTTCTTGCCAGTACTGTTTCGAGCGATGATGCTATTTTCAATCATGTTTTTTTCTTTCGACAATTGGTGTATGGACAGGCTATTCAAAAAAAATCCGACCGTTCGTTTGCCTGACCGAGCGGTTCAAGAAAACGTGCCACTAGCACCTAGATAAACCGCGATCGTTCTTTCGCACCTGCGGAGTGATCAATGTAGACACTGATTGTTTCAGTGAAGAAGTCGAAACCTTCGGTTCCTTGTTCACGCTGACCTGTGCCGGAAGCACCAAGACCACCGAACGGCATGTGTACCTCGCCGCCGAGGGTCGGAGCATTCACATGGACCATGCCAGTTTCGGCAGTGTTTATGTACTCGTAGGCTTGAACTAGATCACGGGTATAGATCGAAGATGATAGCCCGAAATCAACATCGTTGGATATTTCGACGGCCTCTTGTAAATTAGATGCTTTGAACACGCACAGCACCGGACCAAATATTTCTTCTCTCGCGATGCGCATGTCAGTTTTTACGTCGGTAAAAATTGTCGGCTCGACGTAGTAACCATCTGCGAATTCTCCATCTTGAAGATGTCGACCACCAAACGTTAGCCGAGCGCCCTCTTCAGTGCCAATTCCGATGTACTCAAGCACAGTGTCGAGCTGATTCTTGCTCGAAAGTGGCGCAACGTCTTGTGTCTCATCCATGCCATCACCGATAGTGAGGGCTGAGGGCTGAGCGTTTTCATGAACTCGTCATAGATGCCGTCTTCAACTATCGCTCGTGAGGTGGCTGTGCAGCGTTGACCAGTCGAACCGAACGCACCCTGTACAACCCCCGGAACCGCTTTATCGAGATCAGCGTCATTTAAGATGATTGCGGCGTTTTTACCACCCATTTCGCACTGAACTTTTTTGAGAAGCTCAGAAGCACGAGCAGTGATTGCAGTACCGACTTCGGTAGATCCGGTAAACGAAATACCACCTACTCGGGGGTCTTCGACCAACGTGTTGCCGACTGATCCACGGGGGCCAGTTACGAGATTCAAAACTCCAGCCGGCAATCCTGCTTCTTCAAACACTTCTACCAGCAAAACGGCCGAAAGCGGCGTTGCTGAAGCGGGTTTATAAACAACCGTATTCCCAGCGATTAGGCAGGGAGCAAGCTTCCATGCTGGAATCGCTAGTGGGAAGTTCCACGGTGTGATCAAAGCGACAACACCAATCGGACGTTTTACGGCGTAAGCCACTGTGTCTGGTAGCTCTGACGGTGTCGTGTAACCGTGAAGCCTCCGACCTTCACCGGCGGCATATTCGATGATGTTCATCGCCCGCTTCACTTCGCCCAACGCATCGGCGATTGGCTTGCCCTCTTCGATTGTTATCGCTTTCGCCATTTCTCTAGCTCGGCGACCCATGATATCGAGCGCTTTATAGAGAACGGCTCCGCGTCGTGGTGCTGGTGTGTTGCCCCACTCTTTCGACGCAGCATGGGCGGCGGCAATGGCGTTTTCGGCATCTAGAGGAAGGCTCGATTGGAACTGCCCGATTATTTGAGATGTGTGGGCTGGATTAATTACGGGGTAGACCTGACCTGACACGGAGTTCGGTCATTTTCGTGATTTTTACCCGGTGTTTAACTCTCGTAGTATTGTCCAGCGATTGCAGCCTTGCCAGATATTCGCAAATATCTTGGTGCGATAGTACTCGTATACAGCCATTTCGGGCTGGCGTGAGAGGCAATTCGCAGATATTCTGACGCCCGCGAATAACGCGTGATGACTGCAAAGGAACCGCGCGCCTGTTTTGAATAAATTCGTGATTTAACTGGAGTAATTGAGCGTATGTCACCCGCCGGTAGTTCAACCGTCACAATCCACACATCGTCAACGGATCAGGTATCGACCGGTATAACGGTTCAGCTTCCTGATTATGACTTGCAGCAGCTAGAAGATTTCGGGTTCTTAGTTGATATGACATTTGTGCTGATGTGCAACTATCACCAAACAGGTCACTTTGGCGGTGGAACGGCTTATACGCCTTATACGATTTCAACACACCTAGCGGGTCCTGAAAACGGTGGAATGACGTTCGACTATCGTCAGCCGAAGCATCCATTTGCCGACAAGTTCATGCTTGCTGGCGGCCATAACGCTCCTGTTACCTACGCAATGTGGATGCTCATGGGCGAAGCCCTTGACCGCAAGCACAAGGCGACTGGCAACGATAAGTACAAGGCCGATCCTAAGGCTTCGATGCTCTCGATCGACGCACTCGGATTTCGACGTGGTGCTGGTGCTCTCGCAACGATCCTTGAAGAAAACGATCTAACCGATCACCCTGCGTTCACACAGGCAAAAATTCGCGGGATTCGTGCATTGTCGGGTCACTCGGAGTCCACTGACCTTACAAATGACGTTAACGGTGGTCCTTCCGGTGTAGGTATCGCAACTGCAGCTGGTAAGGCCGCATTCTGGGACATGATGGGCGCCGACTCTTCGCTGAAAGTTATTGCTATCGAAGGTGAATTTGCCCTCACATCTGGTCACTCGCAGGAATTCAAGACTCAAGCGGTTGCAAACCGAGTCGGTAAACGACTCCGCGTGCTGATGTCATATAACAACGCTGGTATCGATGACGAACTGATCGGCAGCGTTGTGAAGGAAGACACCTACGTAATTGAAAATCAGTGGTCGTCGTACGGCTGGAACGTAATCAAGATCGACAACGCTACTGAATACGAACAGGTCGTTGCTGCTCTGAAGACGATGGAAGACTGGGATGAGTCGGATCGCCGCCCGATGATCGTCATCGGGAATACAGTCAAGGGATTCTGGCCCGGAGCCAAAGACGGCAAACTCCCTGGCGGAGTGAAGCAGATCGTCGACCATGCCAGCCACGCCTATGGGATGCCAATGAATGGCGAATATTTCCAGGCTCTAGCAACCACGTTTGAAGAGAAGTTCGGAGTCAAGTTCGAAGGCATCCGAGACGGTGCTGTGAAAGACACTCGAGAAAAGCTTATTCAGCTTAAAACCAACATCGATATTGCGATGGGCGTTCTAGAATCGAGTGGTCTTGGCGATTGGCTCGCAGATCGCCTAGTGGAAATCGGGGATCAAATAAATGATGATCTCCCACTGAGTGTGAAGGTTGGCGAAGACCCGTTCCTCGATGAGCGACTTCGTGTAAAGAACCTGCCGCTTGAGCCCGTTACGGTTGTAGCAAAGAACCACATTACTGGCGAAACAAAAGATGTGAACATCAAACTTTACGAAAAGTCAGGTGAAGTAAAGGGAACCCGTCGAGCGATATCAGAAATCATCAAGTGGGCGAACTATGTTACGAACAATCGATTCGTGATCGTAGCAGCCGACCTTGCTGAATCTATCAATGTGAACGCCGGATCGTTGTGGGGACACTACGATCCGGTCGATAACCAGGCTGGTACTCGTTTGAAGGCCCCGATTCAGGAAGCCGGAAACGCACTAACAGCCGTTGGATTTACAAGCCAAACACTTTCAAAAGACCCTGACAAGTTCAACGGAGTCTGGTCGATCTCAGGCACGTACGGCGCATTCACACCGCTTATGTATCTTCCGCTTCGTGTCTGGAGCCAGCAAAATCAAGACTCACCGTTCCGTATGGGTGTGGCACACATCCTCGCCGGGCACTCGGGTCCTGAAACTGCTGCAGATGCACGAACTCACTTTGGAATCTTCTCACCTCAGGTGTGGAAGCTCTTTCCGAAGGGTCAGGTGATCGTTCTGAGCTTCTGGGATTACAACGACGTTGCTCCGGGTTACTTCGCTGCTGCAGAAATCGCCGCACGAGATCCGAAGGTTGGCGTGATCGTTTTGGAAGTTGCCCGTCCAGACTTTGCTGTCGCAGATCGTTCTAAGTTTGCCGATACCGACATCAACGCAGCGGCAAAAGGGTTTTACCTGATTCGTGATTACGAACCTGGCAAGCCAAAGCACGGCGTAATCGTTTCGCAGGGTTCCAGTTCGACTGTGAACCTTGTCGATGTACTGCCGAAGCTTGAAGCGGCTGGCGTGAACGTTAAAGTTGTCGCTGCGATTAGCGAAGAACTGTTTGATCGTCAGTCGGACGAATACAAGAATAGCGTTCTTTCCGATGCTGAGAAATTCGACATGATGGTTGTTACTACCGGCACACGCCGGGTATGGCCTGTGACCGGAATTGGTCCGCTAACCGACGAGTACTCACTAACTTCCGACTGGGACAACCAGTGGTTGAGCGGTGGTACCGAGGATGATGTGATCAAGGAAGCTCACCTTGATAAAGATTCGATCTTCAATGCAGTGAAACGCTTCGCTGACGATCGTAATGTTCGAATGTCCAAACAAGCTGCTGCGTTCAACGGCAAGTAATTCGCTAGCGTTCAAATAGAACAAACGAAAACGGGCGATGGATTCAATTCCATCGTCCATTTTTTTTGTTTGGTCGTGATTTAATCGTCACCGTTGAATTGGTTGAAAGTAATGAAGAGGAGCATCGCGGCGAGGAGCAGGGATGTTGGTGCGTTCAGATAGCGTTCCAACTTGCTTCGAGATACGAAGTTAGCGAGCGAACTGAAAAGGAAGACAGGTGCCAACACCAGTAAACCCAATGTCGCTATAGCCGGCGATAGTCCAACTTGCGGCGCGCCAACTCTGGTTAGAACGAGTCCTATAGCGAGGGCGTACATGAGAACCGAGAAAGTGCTGGTGACTCTGAATTTCGATGGGAGCGCTGCGTATTTTCCATCCCAGGCTTCGCTCAGAAATCTTGTGCCACCGAACGCCCAATACGAACGAAACGCTATGAGTACGAGCAATACCAGTATGACAGTGACTGCTTAGACATTGATGATCGTTCCCATGAAAATTCTCCGGTGCCGACAGTCTAGTCGTTGGTTAAACGAAAAAACTGTGGGCAGTATGAAATTTCACACCGCCCACAGCTTTGTTGACTAACGACTATTGCTAGTCGCTTGCACCACTAGGTACAAGAACGCCAGTCGGCTGCGCCGTAGGGGTATCAACAGCATCGACCGACTCGCCTTCAACATCTAAGCGTGGGAGCCATTCGAGCCAGCTCGGGAAGTACCAGTTCTTGTCGCCTAGAAGCACCATGCTTGCAGGGACCAGGACTGATCGAACCAGAGTTGCGTCGATGATGACCGCCGCTGCGAGTCCGAAGCCCATCTGCTGGAACATCGACATGTCACCGATGGCAAAGCCACCGAAGACCCCGACCATGATCAATGCCGCACCGGTGATGATTCCGGCTGTTGATCGGAGCCCAAAGGCTACTGATGCTTTGTTGTCGCCGGTCTGATCGTAGTGTTCCTTGATTCGGCTGAGGAGGAATACGTGGTAATCCATCGACAGACCGAACAAGATGCTGAACAAGAACAGTGGGAGCCAGTGTTCAATTACCGGAGTCTGTTTGAATCCGAGCAAGTCGGCACCAAGGCCCTGTTGGAACACGAGAACCAATAATCCGTAAGCTGCACCGACCGAGAGCACGTTCATCAGAACTGCCTTGATCGGAACTACGATGCTGCGGAAGACCACCAATAACAGCACAAAGCTAGAGCTGAGAACTAGTCCGAATACGATCGGAAGCCACTTCTTCATCTCGTCCACATTGTCGACCGTCATTGCGGAGTCACCAGCAACGTAGACGCTTGCGACACCTGTGAATGCCGAAGGCACGTAGTCGTTACGTAGTCGTAAGAGTGCTGCCAAAGCTTCATCGCTTGCAGGATCGCCCTGAATAACTGCCTGAACAATTGCCAGGTCGTTGTTCGGTGCGATCTTTACTTTCGTGTCACCGTAGAACGAGTCTGTGGCGAGGTCGGCTTTCAGCGATTCGATAGCGGCTTGAACCGCTGGAGAAGATGCGTCAGCCGTGTCGATAACGATGTCTGCGGTTAGCAGCCCATCACTGAACTCAGAGTTCATGATGTTGAACGCACGTAGTGAAGGACTGTCGTCTTGGAGTGACCCCAATCCGGTTGAACCGAGATTCATTGTGAATGCCAGTGCGGTAAGACCGAGCAGTGCTCCACCGGTAACTACCACGCTAACAACTGGTCGTGCAGTAACTGCGTTTGTGATCTTGTCCCAAACACCGCCCTCGTTCTTGTCTTCAGACACGTCTTCGAGCTTGCGACCGATGAACGGCAATCGGAGCCAGTACATTCGGTGGCCAAGAATACTCATGATCGCTGGCAGCAGCGTTGTTGCTGCGAATACAGCGGCGATTACTACTACGATTGCGCCGAGTCCGAAGCTGCGGAAGGTTAGACCAGGAACGATCAGCATTCCGCTGAGTGCGATCATGACTGCGATTCCAGAAACCATCACTGTGCGACCGGCTGTGTCACCAGATGCGGTGATGGCTGCGATCTTGTCACGGCCTTTTGAAACCTCTTCAGTGAATCGTTTTACGATGAAGAGTGAGTAATCGATACCAACTGCAAGTCCGATCATAGTGATGATCTGAACAACGAACTGGTCGAGATCCATAACTCTGCCGATGACTGCGCTGAGCGCAATGGCTACGAGGATGGACGATATTGCGAGCAGAATCGGGAGACCCGCTGCGACGGCTGCGCCGAATACTACGAGCAGCACGATGAGTGCGAAGCCCATTCCGATCATTTCACCCTTTTGGAGAGTTTCCTCAGCGAGGTGGTTGAATTCGGTTTCCACGCTGCCCTGACCGATTGTGTTTACTCGGAATCCGGCAGTTTCGTTTGCGGTTTCGACTACGGCGAGAAGCGGTGCGATGATATCGCCGGCTTCGCTGTCTTCGACTGTGAGTCCAGTCTGGAGAAGCGCGAAGGATTCATCGCTACTTAATAGACCTTCTACATCGTCGAGGTAGCTAACTACGCCTTCAACGTGCTCAAGAGCCACTAGATCGGCCGTTAGGGTGCGTACGAACGCCTTGTTGGTTGAATTGGCGGCCGTGCCAGATTCGAACTCTACTATCACGTACTCTTTTGAGTTTTCATCAGTGCTAATGCGCTGGGCAACGAGTGCCCGTGCCTGTGCTGATTCTAGTTTCGAACCACTAGATCCATCGTCGCTCGTCGTTACGTCACCGATCGATCCGGCGCCTATAAATGCTGCGACCAAGATCACTAGCCATGCACCGAGCATGGCCCAGCGTCGTCGAGCGCTAAAGTTCGCTAATTTGCCTGTAAAGCTTGTGCCGTTCATTGGATTTACCCCTACACCGCTGGATTACTCTTTGTTGAGTCCCCTGGCGGGTTGTTATGAGTACCAAGTTATTGGCGTATCGACGCTTGCTCGTCTCCCTCTAGGGGTGAACCTAGTCCCCGAAAGAGCGAACGTTTGGGTGCTCTTTATGCTGACGTTGTGGGCGGGACGTTGCCCCTTTTGTGAAGGCCATATATTCCAAAAGGGGTAGACGTGGAGACGCTTAAATTGTCATTGCCAGAAGTGAAGCATGAACGACGTGGCAATCAGCGGTCGCACCGAACGCTACGAGCGAATAAGCCAACAACCCGCCCGTCGGCTAAACCCCTCATCCCGACCTTGCTGGAGGGACCTGATATCACCTCGAAGAATCAAACTCTCAATGGCACAGCACGTTAATTCTTGTCGAAAGCTGTGCTCGACGCCTGTCGTCCAAGGTCCCTCCACTCCGCTTTGCTACGGTCGGGAAGAGGGAGGAATGACTACACCTCTGAATCAGGCTGAACGATGCCCGAGTTGTAGGCAAAAATCACAGCCTGCGTGCGATCACGAACCTCAAGCTTGGCAAGAACCCTTTTCACATGCGTCTTCACCGTGCCCTCGGACACAATCAGGGCATCGGCAATTTCCATATTCGAATTGCCATGCGACACCAACTGCAGAACTTCCATTTCACGTTCAGTCAGTGAGTCGAGCTTGACCGAAGCTCCGGGACTAATTCCCGAAGGCGCAGTCTGGGCAAACTCGTTTATCAACCTGCGAGTGATCGATGGCGAAAACAGCGAGTCACCTTCAGCTACCACCTTGATTCCTGCGATGAGATCGTCGGCCGGAGTTCGTTTTAGTAGAAACCCGTTCGCGCCCGCACGAAGCGCTTGAAATACATATTCATCCTGCTCGAACGTTGTCAGCACGAGCACCCGTTGTGATTTGTCGTCGGGATCTGACTGTTTTCGCTTATCAGGCGAGTGGCTTCGATACCGTCCATCTCAGGCATCTGAATATCCATCAAAATCACGTCGGGATTGAGACGGGAGGCGAGAGCCACGCCCGCTGCACCGTTTGCAGCTTCGCCAATCACATCGAGTTCAGGATCGGATTCAATGATCATCTTCAGACCAGTTCGAACGAGGTCATCATCATCGACCAGCAGCAGTTTGATCGTCATTGCGACTCTCCCGTGTTCCCATCATTATTATTCCGATTGATCGGGAAGGTTGCGCTCACCCGCCAACCTCCGTCGTCGGTCGCACCGGCTTTGAAGTCACCGCCAAACAGGCTAGTTCGTTCTCGCATGCCGATGATTCCACGTCCGCCGCTTTTGCGACCTGCAAGAGTGTCCGTGCCTGAGGAGTCATTGGTAATAGTCACGGTTAACTGATTAGCCCCATAGTCGATTTCGACTTGGGCATTTGAACCCGCCGCATGCGTCATCACGTTCGTTAAGGCTTCTTGAGCGACTCTATAGGCGGTTAGATCAGTGCTGGGAATCAGATTTGATACATCGCCAGAAATTTTAAGTTTGATCGGTTGTCCGGTGGAATTCAGTTCTGTCACGAGCCCGTTAATTCGACTCAATGAAGGTGTCGCTTCGAGCGAGGGAGCAGGATTTTCAGATTCATCGGGATCTCGAAGAATGCCGAGCATCCGATCTACGTCTGAGAGAGCCTGTCGACTTGTCGATTCGATAGATTTCACCGCTTCCATCGCCTTTTCAGGTGATGATTCATATACACGTTGTGCTGCACCAGCTTGAATTACAACGAGATTTAGCGTGTGACCCAAAACGTCATGAAGTTCGCGGGCAATTCGCGAGCGTTCACCTCGAACTGCATCTCTCGCCGCCCGTTCTTGGTCTTCGGAAAGTTCAGCGACTGTTAGCTCTGCAACCTCGAGTCGGCCTCGACGTGATCGCACGACGTTCCCTGCGATCCCAAATCGCCATAAACAACAACACCAGTGCAACAGCTTGGTCGGTCTTCTCCTGAATCACTCCAAATACGAGCACAATTGCTAGAAAGGTCAGTATGCCGGCAACTATCGATTGTCGGTCGTCAGTAGTACTCGTTACGATATAAAGGCCGATCATGGTTGAAAATTGAACAACCCAGGGAGCGTCGTAGCCGAACGTTGCGTGGCCAGTGAAAGCGATGAAAATAACCAAAAGGGCTGCAAGCGGAGCTTTTCGGAAGAACAGGACAGGCAATACTTGCAGAAATGCAAGGAACGCTCCTAACGAATTTTCCTGCACGAACCCGCTGTCGACTGCTGGTTCTACCCGAAGATCAGCTATTAGGAAGAACGTGAGAATCAACGTTCCCAGACCAGCCGTGAAATACGAATTCCTACGATCCATCTCTTGGAAGCGTTGCCAGACGGATTCCAGGCTAATCATCACCAACTCCCCGTCTTGATACTGAAATTCTGTCGATCATACCGACAGTTTATCGACTATTTGGACATTGTTCGTCTCTCGAAAGGAACATTCCCGAGTACATCGAAGGGGCTACCCTCTGTCTAAAATATTCGACATCATGGTCGGCGGTAACAAAATAACTAAGACGGATATTTAGATCACATTCAACCTTGAATGTTAGGGATTTCAGGAAGAGAAACGATTTTGACGAAGCGGATATTGATTGCCGGTTGTGCGCAAGAGGTTTCGACCTTTAACCCTGTGTTCAGCACTTACGAAGATTTCACCGTTGTGTTCGGCGATGACATCGTCGAACGAAGCGCTGGCAAAAACTCGGAAATTGCGGGAGCAGTCGAGATACTCCGTGGCGACGGCGATATAGAGATCGTTTCGTCGTATTTAGCGGGAGCCACAAGCGCCGGACCGCTCGATCAGGCTTCATGGGAGCGTATTCATCTGAATTCCTCGAAGCGTTGAAGCCTTTCGCTGGCGATGTAGCTGGCGCAGTTTTCGCCATGCACGGATCGATGAGTGCCGAGACCGAGCTTGATCCCGAAGGGTATTTGCTTGAAGAATCGCGCAAGATTCTGGGCGAAGAAATTCCTATCGTTTACACCCAAGACATTCACGGTGTGACGACAGCAAAGATGCTGAAGCACGCCGACGGCGTTGCTGTTTACCACACCTACCCGCACGTCGACTTCGCCGACACGGGAGCGAGGGCAGCTCGCCAATTACTGCGTATGCTCAACGACGGTGTAAAACCCGTAATTGTCCGCGTGCCAATCCCAGCTCTAGTTCGAGGAAACCAACTCATCACAGAGACCGGCCTCTTCGGAAATCAAGTCAGCTATTTAAAGAAACTGCACGACGACCCGCGTATTTTGAATGCCGGATTCCAGATCGGAAATCCGTTCACTGATGTCCCTGAACTCTGCAGTCAAGTGCTTGTGGTAACCGACAACGATGAGGCATTCGGTCGAGAAGTGGCTCTGAAGACGGCGAACGAATTCTGGAACAATCGATTCGCCATGCATGCCGATCTTGTGCCTCTTGAAGAGTCTGTGGCGAAGGCCTGCAAAATGAAAGGGCCGGTAATGTTCACCGATGCTGCCGACGCTCCCAGTTCGGGCGCTTCGGGAGACAGTAATGCGATTGTCGCTGAGATGATTCGCCAGAAATATTCACGTACCGTGCTGGCGCCTATTGTTGACGCATCAGCGGTGGTGAGGGCGGTTGAGAAGGGCATCGATGGAAGAATCACAGTCAAACTCGGTGGAAATCTTGATCGACGCTTCACTCCTATCGAAGTTAAAGCAACCGTCGTGTCTGTCTCCGACGGCACATTCCCACTCGAAAAATGGCCGTCGATCGAACACGCCGGCCCAACGGCGGTTTTGCAATCCGAAAACATCACGTTCGTCGTGTTCTCACGACCAATCAATCTGGTCGACCGTGCACCGTTCTATGCCAATGGACTCGACCCTAAAAAATTCCATTCGATCATCGTGAAGTCACCATTTTGTGAACCTGAATTTTTTGACGATTGGTGCGAAATTAACCTAAATGTCGATGCTCCTGGGTCGACGAGCGCTGATCTCCCTTCACTTGGGCACACCATCTGCGCCCGCCCCATGTTCCCGCTCGACGAAGGCGTGGAGTTCAATCCGGAACCGCAGGTGTATTCGCGAGGCTAAGGACAATTACTCCCGCCCTTCATAAGTCCAGAAATACTCGCAATCCTTGGCACACCCTCTTACACCCCAACCGAGGGTGAAACGATCGCCGATGTCTCCTTTTGGTATATCGATTGAAACTTCCAACTGTGAAGTTGCTCCGTACGCAATGTCCAGTGGACCTGTCGTACGCACGATCTCAACGCTCCCCGGTGGTAAGTTCGATATGAAATACATCTCGAGTGGACTGAATTCAACGGAAGTTGACCCGCCACCGGTTACCTTCGCTCTGCCAATCAACGTGATCGTTCGCCCTGGGGTCTGATCCGCATACGGACTACCGAAACTGAACTTGATCGTCCAATCGTAATTCGGACCTTCAGCCTTGCCCCTCGTGTAGAAGAGGTCCATGAACCCGAGACCGATATCAGCTTTTGAACCCTCGCGTGGGACTGCGTTTGGAGTAGCGTCACCGATCTCCCAGGAATCTGACACGTAAACTCCGACCGACCGATACTCAACTGCTTTCACAGGAGTTGGTTCGACCGTTGGCAGTGCCGGAAATGTTGGCACAAGGGCTGGTAATTCTTCAGGCTCTGGTTCGGGTGGACGATTCGCTAGTATTTCAGATTTTAACTTTTCGAATTCGTCCCCGGGATCACCACCCGCCTTGATGGTCTCGGCGATTGCGATGAACTTATCCAAATCGATGTCATTATTGGCGAGAGCGGTGTCGGCGATCTCAACGAGATCGTTTTGCGTCTCACGAGTGGCAATCGCTGCAGCCGTTGATGTTGCAGACACTAATGTTGCCTTCGGCCCCGCGGTCGCCTCCAGCAAAGCCGCGTCGGCGGTGGCCTGAGCATCTCCGATAGAGCCACCCACCTGAGCGGCGGAAACCACATCCTGATTGGCAGACTCCACAGCCCTAGCAGTCTCTCTGGCTAGCGTCTCTTCCGAGCAAGCCGACAATGCGACGATAGCTAAAATTGCCAGCCCGGTCATTACCAGCGTCACGCGCCGACCGGGAAAGAGTGATCGAACTCCTCTGGACATGATCGTTACGATCCCGTTTGAATTTACCAATAGACCGATCCTTCTCAGGAACACAGGTTATTTCAATGAACGTGAAAAACGCATGAGGATGTGATTCGGCGACACCGATTTAGTTCTGAAACCGCAGGTTCGGACCCCCTCTACCGTGGAAGAGGGCCAGAGTGAGGGTGAAGTACCAGCCCGCTAGTATCGCGTCCTCTTTCCTTTCACAGGAATGAGTTCGATGGTGCGAGACTTTTACCAAGCGTGCAATCATTCGATAACGACACCAGCGATCTAGATATCGACGAGACAATCGTTCAACCTCGCTAGCGATTATTCTCGCGTCCAACATCAATTCCACCAACCCCATCTAAGAAATGGCGTATACAAGTCATCCGCTTCTTAGAACAATGTCCCACCATTGCCAATGTTGGCATTTCTGGCCAACAAGACGTTATGCGGGGCGCGTAGCACTCGACATTTCTAGGACGTAACTCCTCCGTTCGCGCGTTCAAGAAAACATGTCCGATACATGCGCCCCGAAATCTACGGGGTATTGAATGACGACCGCACGGGACATTTTCGAAATGGTCAGCCTTGAGCCGACTGAAGAAATCAGCCCAGTGGTCAGATCGATTTTCAACGACACAACCGCCAAAGCGATGTTGGGCTGGACCGTCGAATCATTGAGATCCGAGTCGTTTGGAGTGGGGACTCTGGCTTTGATGAAAGTCAGCGGCAAGGCCCATATCCGCGGTGAAGTCCGACCGTGGTCTTCGGTGCTGAAGATCATGGATTGCACACCAATCGAAAAAACCGCCTCCGTCGGCACTCCGATTCGAGAAGTTGCTGCCTACAAGTCAGGCTTGTTCAATGGGACAGCCACAGGTTTACGGTCGGCAAAAATACATCACATCTCAGAAAAACAAGCGAATATCGTATGGCTATGGACAGAGGATCTGACCGCTAAACCTGGTCAATTTGGATATTCATGGTCGTCTTACCAGTACTTCACCATCGCCGAGACTTTAGGTCAATTCAAAGGACAGATGCTCCGCACTGTGCTACCCCCCGAATCATGGATGAATTACAACGCCGGAATTACTCGTTGGACATCGCCAGCAATGATGAACCTCTGCAAAACGTTAGAACAACATAGCGATTCCGACTACGTGCGGACGGTGATGCCATGTCAAATATTTGATCGAGTGTTGGAATTTGAATCTGAAATACTGCTTTTGGCTCGGGCCATTGAACATGTCCCGATGACGCTTGCTCACGGCGACTTTCACATACGCAATATGTTCACTCAACTCGGTCATGATGGCGTCGCCCAAGTTGTTGCAATCGATTTGGCTTCGGTTGGAATTGAACCAATTGGCGTCGATATCGGTACGCTGATCGGAGCGTCACTTACGTGGGGCGATGAAGAGGCCGACGCAGTGATGAGCATCGAACGCGAAGTCTTCAATTCGTTTGTGCATGGACTGCGAGTGCAAGGGTGTGTTATTCCTGAGGACACCATTCGGCTGGGCTACCTTGGAACTCTTTGCGGATACGCTCGCTCGGTAGGAACCATCCCGAGCACCGTTGCTCATGAGTACGGACCGTGGGAGTGGGTTCTGAAGCGATACGGCGGATCGAAGCAACAACTTCCATATTCGTACCGCCGCCGCATCGAATTTGCTGTCGCGATATTCGACGAGGCAGTCGGTCTTGTCAGGCGGCTCGGTTATAGATGATCGAGCGACTGAATGCCGAATGCCAGCAGGCTGTAACGGTCACCACGTGAAGTCGATCTAGAACATTTGAAAGTGATTGTGTAAGAATGCAGCGGAATCGTGCTGGAAACCGAGCAAATTTAGTATTTCCTATAAGGAGTTTTGTGTCAGAAGATAGCATCGTCGGTCGAACAGAGGAACTTGCGATCATACGCAAGGTTGCCGGTCGTGTTGGGTCCAGCAAATTCGGTGGATTGACTCTGGTGAAGGGCATTGCAGGGGTTGGAAAGACTCGTCTCATGGAAGAGCTGGCGTCGGATGCCGTCAAAAACGACGTTGCCTCAGTGTGGGCGCATTGTTCGAACGACGATGGTGTACCGGCTTTGTGGCCGTGGGTTCAGGTGCTGAGAAAGCTTGTGACTGATGCGGAGTTGATTCGACTAACTAATTCGCAACCGTCCTCAATTCAGCGATTGGCGAATCACTTCCCGGAATTTATCAATTGGGGCGTTGGGCTTTCAGTCCACGGATCAGTCGATCCTTATACAGAGAAATTCCTGTTACTTGACTCAATACGAACAATAATCATCGATATTGGTAAGAGCCATCCACTCTTGATTATTATGGAAGATCTTCAATGGGCAGACGACTCATCAATTAGTGTGCTTGAGATGATATTGGAGTCACCTGGACCAGAAGGTGTCGAATTAGTCGTCACAGTTCGCGACGATGTACTTGCGGCTCACCGATATATTCCGTCCAGAACTATTACCGGATCAGTCAATTTCGCCAGCGTCGTACTGAACGATTTAAATCAGAGTGATTCGGAAACGCTGTTCGCAGACCTTGTTGGAGAATCTGTCGCCGAAGATTCCCTGGCTGATGTATGGGCAATCACACACGGAAATCCGTTGTTCATTCGTGAGTACGCCAGTTCATGGGTGAGAGGAATCGCTTTTGGCGATGGGTATGTTCCTTCTTCGGCCATCGAAACGATTGAATCCAGACTAAGTGTTGTATCTGTGGAGAAGCTTGCTGTAATCGAATACGGAGCTGTACTGGGTAATGAGTTCGACTTCGCTCGACTTGCGGCTGTTATGAAAACTCCGGATCGCCATGATCTCGCTGTAAAAATCGGGAACGGTATTGAACTCGGATTGATTGAAGAACGGCCTGAGTCACCGGGATGGTTCAAATTTACTCACGAGGTGATTCGGCGGGTCATTTATGACCGTATTCCGAATTCTCACCGAGCTACCATTCATCGTGAAATCGCTGAAACCCTTGAGAACCTACCGGGTGAATCGACTACCGGTCACGCAGCAGAAATTAGTGCTCACTGGCAGCGTGCAGGTGTCGCTGGTGACTTGGAACGGTCGGCTCACTGGGCTTTGCGAGCAGGTCGGGAAGCACTCGATTCGTTTTCATTCAACAATGCACATGACCACTTCGAACACGCAAGGCAGGCAGCGCACCAGATTGGGGCGAAAAATGTCGAAGCGGAAGCTAATGCAGGTGTCGGGGAGTCGTTGGCCCCTCTTGGACGTGAAGAAGAGGCGATTAAGTATTTGACATTAGCATTCGATCAATTTCTGGAGTCAGGGTTGGTCGATCGAGCTGTCCAGATTGGTCAAGTAAATTTCACAGGCACCTATGGCCAACTTGCGATGGTACCGATCTACGAACGATGTCTAGATTTGATCGAGGCTGATTCATTAGTAGGTGCTCGAATCCAATCTCATCTCGCTAGGGTCGTCGCGATCGAGATGGGTGATTTTAAGCGAGGTCGAGCGCTTCTAAAATCAGCCAGTCGGATTGCCCGTAAATCCAGAGATCATCATTTGGAATCAATAGCCGCGGGTTACGGTGTGCAGATCGCTGCATTCGCTGCTGAGTGGAGCGAATGTATTGCGTATTGCGAGCGTGTATTCGAACTCCAAAGTGATGTGGATGACCCGTATTCAGTGAGCATCGCGGGAATGTTGCTCGCGGGGTTTCGCGTTGGTGAGGGTAGGCACAAGGAGTCTGATGCGCTCATGGCACGCTCTCGTCGCTCAGCAGAACGTTCTGGGAACAAGCTACGGATCGTTTCATGTGACCTTCTGGAATTGCGCATAGCTCACTCTCGCTGTGAATGGGACAGAGTCGACAGGGTAATTTCAAATACAAGTCCTGAATATCCGAGTGCTGACCGAGTCGTTGCTATGTCGGCACTGTGCCATCATCTGGTTGGCAACACCACCGCCGGAGATGCAGCTCTGGAACGGTTCCTCATCTTACCGCCCGAAACTCCCGAATCGCCTGATGCTCAGTACTTCCCATTCCTTGCACGCTCGACGAAAAACAGCGAGCACATAGCCATTGTGAAAGATGCTGCTGTAATCGCTGAGAAAAGTCGTGCTGAGTACATTCGACGGCGTGGCGTGGTTGCAAAAGGCTGGATGGCGGTCGAAGAAGATGATATCGAAACTGGTAAAGATGCAATGGAGGATCTCCAGTCCGCCGAATTGCTCCAAGACGAAATTTCGCTCTTACCAGCACTTGAATTCTTGTGCGGCGACATTGACAAGGCGGCAACAGATTTTGAGGAATTGATCGAATCGCTGCACATCAAGGGAATCCTCTTCTATGAAGCATGGGCACGTTTCGATTTTGCTCGGCTACTGGCTACCCATCAAGAAGTTAGGCCTGATATTCAACCCAAAAATTATGTGTCCGAAGCCCGCGCTCTTGCTCTCAAGCTTGGACTGATACCGCTGGTGGCTCGACTGGATGAATTGCTCGACTCGTTGGGCATTGTTCGAACACCGTTTGATCTAACTCGCCGTGAGATCGACGTATTAACCCTTGTGGCACATGGATCGACGAATAAGGAGATAGCCGATTCGCTGTTCGTTAGTCCGCATACCGTGAACCGCCATTTAGGCAACTTGTTTACCAAGCTTGGTGTGTCGAATCGAGCTGCAGCCACCGATCTCGCCCACCAAAGAAATCTTGTCTGATCGTACGGGGGTAATACCGTCCTTTAAGTCCCTCGGTCATCGCATCTGAGCTGCACGCCATATTTGGCACATTGCTTTTAATGGCGTGATCGCGTGATTTATCTCCAATCGTTTGGCACGAAAGTAGTTGCTGTGATGTCGAACAACAAAAACAAGGAGATTCAAGTCATGACAAAGAACAATGTAATGAGAAGGTTTGTGAAACGATTTTCAGGAACGGTTGCCGTTGTGGCAATGATTGCGATCATTGCCACAGCAAGCGTCATGGGATCAACCGATGCCCACGCCGCCGATCAACGACCGTTCAAGGGGCACGCTCACGGCGTTTTCACTGGCCCTAACTCTGGCAGCGGTACGGTGATTGCAACACATGTCGGTAAAGGCGATGTGGTGTTTACTGACCTGAATCTCGACTTCGGGGGCGGTACTCCAGACGGTGATAACGTCTGCTTCCCTGTAATCGGTGGCTACCAGAAATTTACTGCGGCCAATGGTGACGAGATTGAAATGAATTACGATTCAGGTCGGTTCTGTGTTGATCCATCAACAGGAGCGCCTGTATACGGAAATTTCGTGACCACGGTTACGAACGGAACTGGTCGATTCGATGAAGCGGTTGGATCGATCCTGATCGATGCCTATGCAACCGAAGAGGGGTGGGCTAGCGATTTCGTCGGCGACAGCTGGATTCACTTCTAAGTACCGTTGCTAGCGAGCACAAGAAGACCTTTCCTTGCCAATAAAAGAACCGCCGACTCATTTCTGAGCCGGCGGTTCTTTTGCATCTAGAAGCTCATTGGATATGAGATTGGGATTGGGATATCTCTACACGGCCGGTGCAGGGTTTCGGGCGTCAGGAATCCAAAACCGGAACGTGGCTCCGCTATTCCTTACACTGCTAGCGGAGATTTGGCCTCCATGTAATTCGACAATTCCACGAGAAATGGCGAGCCCGAGCCCGCTTTGAGCAGATTCATCGTCAGACCTCGTTCGAGCCAGATCCGACCTAAAGAATCGTGTCCATATATTGAATGAATCCTCCGGGTCAAAACCTTCACCCGTGTCTCGGACCTCGAACTCTATTCGATCGTTTAAGCGAGCGGCTGAGAGCGTTACAGTTCCGTCTGGGGGGGTATGACGAATGGCATTCTGGATTAGATTTAGTAGAACGCGTCGTACCTGCTTCGAATCCATTACCGCATCGCCGAGCGTACCTTCGACGCTCGAATCTAGGGTTAAACCTTTGCTGTTGGCGGTCGACCGCATCGACCGAAGCGTCTCTTCCACCAAGTCATCGACGGCGGTTGGATGAAGCTCAAGACGTAATTCTCCTGCGTCCAATAGTGAGAGCGAGAACAGGTCATCGACCATAGAGCCCAGACTTTTCACCTGATTGAGAACGCGCTCCAAATAGTCGTCCTGTTCTTCCTGACTCTCCGTTACCCCATCACGAATTGCTTCAAGCATGACTCGTGCAGACGAAATGGGTGTACGAAGATCGTGTGAGATTGCTGCAGAAAGATCTCTTCGACTTTGTTCGACCTGTTCCCTCTTTTTTGCTGATTCCTCAAGACTTTCCGCCATTTCGTTGAAAGCCGAAACAACATCCGACACATCTGGATCGCTGTAATTCGAAGGCATACGAATCGACAGATTTCCGTCAGATAATTGTCGGGCATGCAGAGCGAGAGTTGTCATTGATCCGGAAATGTTTGCTGACATTCGAACTGAGGCGTATCCGGCAATTACGGCAGCAAATACCAGTATTGCCAGCAGCATTGGAAGGTCATGCCCTGTGTTGACGAACATTAATGCCGACATTACAAAGGCATTGATAAAGCCAAGACCTGCACCGATTCCAACCGCTAGCACGATTTTGAATTTCAGCCGAATCCTACGTGCAAGTATTCCAGAGCGAAGGAGTAGTTCAACGCCTATGAATGAAACTAATGCACTCACCCCCAAGAAAAAACCTATCTCAAAGATTTCGGTACCGCTTGGAGAGAGCAATATCAGACTCAACCCAAGCCCCAAGGCGACCGCTAGGAGTTCTGTTCCAAAAAAACGAGATATAAATGCCCGGTTCACGGCCGCCGCCCGCCGTTTGCGACATCAGCAGTTGAGTGTTGGAATTTGTATCCAACCCCCCACACCGTTTTGATGAATCGCGGTCGTGCCGGATCGGGTTCTATCTTTGCTCTTAACCGTCGAATGTGAACCGTGACAGTGCTGGAGTCGCCAGTGTGGCTGTAATCCCAGACATCCTGTAATAAAGACTCACGTGAGAAAACCCGATCCGGACTCGACGCCATATGAAACAGAAGGTCGAACTCGGTAGAAGTAAGTTCGAGTTGAGCGCTTCCACGTGAAACTGTTCGCGATGCTTGTGAAATCGTTAGATCGCTTACTCGAATAACACCGCCGCCGAACTCTGGGACGGTGCTCCGTCGGCGCAAAACCGCATGGACTCTCGCAACCAACTCAGCGGGGCTAAATGGCTTGGCTACGTAGTCATCGGCACCGAGTCCCAAGCCTAAAACGACATCTGATTCACTGTGCTTAGCCGTGAGAATAATGATCGGCGTCATATCGTTCTGTAGTCGTAGCTGCTTGGCGATTTCTAAACCGCCGAAACCGGGCAGCATAAGATCGAGAATTATAAGATCTGAACCCTCGGTTGTTTGAACTTCGAGAGCTTCGATCCCATTGCGAATAACCGGCGCCTCGAACCCTTCCCGTTGTAGATAACGGGAAATTACTTCACCAACGTTTGGATCGTCTTCGACCACGAGTACGCGTTTGTTTTCTGTTGGTATTTCGCGTTCCATCGAATCGGCCATAAGTAAGCCCGTATTCCTAGACGTAGTTTTGTGCGTATAAGTAATCATAGGGAGAAATTACGGATAACGGAGGAAGGCGGATGTACTCCACCTTCCTCCGTTATCACAGAATCGTCAGAACTATCCTAGCCAGATCGGGGAGAAATCAGGATTCCCACCGGGACCAGCATCAGGATTCCCAGGACCTGCCGAATTCAATGCGTTGGCATTTGCATTCGCACCAGCTTGGTTGTTGCCTGGAAGAAACGATGTGCCGACTGGAGGGTTTATCGCTGCTACTCCATTGTCACCGTTATGAGAGTCGGCGATATTGACACCGTCTCCAACAACTGGGCACAGGAATGGGGCCGGTTGTTCGCTAGCCGAAGCAATTGCCGGACCAGCCATAACACTTACAACCGCTGTTAATGCGACTGCGAGTAACTTCACTCTCTTCATAAATTTCTCCTCTGTCGAGTTGTAGTGGCCCTTATTTAGGAACACGCCACGAGTGTCACCGATCAATGTGTCGTGGTGATTTCATTTCTTACAAAAGGCTTACAAGTGGGAATTGAACAAATGCCCTCGACGCTGAACATAACGATGCCAGCGTCGAGGGCGTGTGGAGGTCGGCGTTACCCCTGTGTCGTGATCGTCACACGAATAATCGCGTCTACATCTGGGTATGTGTATTCGTCGGCAACCGGAGCGACCGTCCCCATTTCGGTTTCGCCAGCATTGGGTCCACTCTGACGAGGAGCTTGATCGGCACCTGCACCTGGTGCCTGATTTACCTCAGTTCCTGCATCCCACAGGAGGAATAGAGATGTCAGATCACCACTAATAGGGTTGCCTGAAGAATCGAACAGTTCTATGAATCCATTTTTAGGTGCATAGAACAGATCATTCGACTGCACAAGCATTGTTGCGAGCGAAAGCCTGTCGCCAACGATAGCTTCGAACTCGAACTCATACGAGTCACCAGGGAATGCAGGTGCCGGTCCAGTTGCTCCGGTTGGGGTTGTGAATACACCGGAACTGACCAAGCCTGCTTTCGTCACCAGTGAGCCCGCAAGCTCTCCGGGAGAACCATCTTCAGCCAATGCTTCAAGACCGAGCCCTTGATCAGATTGGCCGTTTACGTACAATTGGGCATCACCATCGATGATGGCAAACACGCCGGGCGCTATCGGCGAGGTAAGGCCTGTTCGTGCTCCGACTGAGCTGTTCAACTTAACCGGTGAACCTGTTTCGGCTAAAGCTTCGAGCCCTTCACCACGATCTGATTCACCGTTGGTGAACAGTGGTCCTGTAGCCGAGTGAACCACCCACAGGGGCGGGGTCAACGGAACTGCAGATGCATTGCCACCTGATGTGTTCAGAGTGGTTCCGGTGGAAACATTTTCTATAGTGGCCTCGAACTTCGTTCCGTCAATATGGTTCACGCTGACACTCACGACGGTTGAAACTTCTGGCAAATTTCCGAACGTATCTTCAGCCGGGCGAACCTTGCCATTGCTATCCGGAGTGTTTGGGCTGGCACCACCGTTCATTAACGGCTGTTCTGAACCTGCTCCAGGTTCTTGATTCGCTTCCGTGCCAGCATCCCAAAGGGTGATTTGGTCTGTTACGTCACCAGATATCGGAACTCCCGCGTCATCGTAGAGTTGAATACCTTCTTCAGACGGTGCAAAGAAGAAATCGTTAGACGGTACGAACATTGACGCGAACGAAAGAGAATCTCCCGGTGCGGCATCGAATTCGAAAGTGAACAAGTCACCGGGACCTGCTGGGGCATCTCCACCAACGCCGCTCGACGAGAAGTCGAACACCGTGCCGATGTTCTCGATTAGCACATTAAACATCGTGCTGCTGTGTTCCATCATGGTGTCATCACCCATCATAGGGTCATCGCTTGGCATGACATCGCCGTCCACCATCGTGTCGCCATCTTTCATCGACCCATCATCCACCATGGCGTCATCCCCAGCTGCGACCGCGGGTTCGGTCGTTGCAGGTTTGGGAGTTGAATTACCAGATTCGCAGGCAACGGCAGCTGCGATAAGCAGGACGCTAAGAGCAAGAATCACCGAACGTATCGGCAACCATGAGAGCTTTTTCATGACATATCTCCGCTTCAAATACCTAATCGTAGGGTGGCATCCGGTCATCGCTTGATGCCGTGTAGCCGGGTTTGAGTTAGGAGTTGGAATTCGGAATATGACACCCAAATGAAATTTCTTACAAAAGGATTCCAGAAATACAACCCATTCGAATGTCGGTGACTTCAGTTGGTAATTAGTCGGACAGTTCGCGAGTCGGCGTTTTGTATTTATCTGGTGGAGCTGCGGGGAATCGAACCCCGGACCTCGTCATTGCGAACGACGCGCTCTCCCAACTGAGCTAC
>JABMNN010000068.1 GCA_013204545.1 Chloroflexota bacterium
CTGGATGGGGAGTTCGACTCTCCCCCGTCTCCACCAAGAACACAAGAAAGCCCTGCCTTCAGCCTGAAGGCAGGGCTTTTTCTTTACACACCTTCTAAACACCTGATGCTGAATTTCTTTATTTGTTTCCATTGAGGGAACGGATTTGTGTTTCGTCGATGATTCAAGATTGGTGGAGTGTTTTATTATCGTGGCGAACTCTGCGATTCACATGCATACTCTGCAATGTACGGTTTGGGTGATTGTCGAGTGCACAGCGTTCTTCTCTCCAAAACGAAACAATTTGTACAGCCGGGGCACTCCCAACTCGATTGTGTGACAACACTGGATTTGATGCGTTGCTGTCGGCCGCATTCGGTGGACATATTCACACAGTTCGCCGTCTCGTCGATGCAGGATCAGATATTGCTCACACTTCTCAGGATGGACATACAGCTGAAACAATCGATGCATCGCAAGGGCTGACATCGTGAGATATCTCAATCTAAATTCGAAATAGCGACTGCTGAGCCGGGTTCAGTGATTACGAGTCGAATTCGCGAGTTAAGCGGTCGAAGATCATGCCAACTGACGCGAATAGTGAATTCTGAAACTTCCCCCGGCCAATGGGCATCTATTATGATCTTGTAAGGTCGCACAATTAAGTCAGAGAAACAATTGGACTCGTCCGACGTGGGGTTAGTCAGTTAAAACACAATCCTCGCTGAAAAAATAATCAAACGAACGAGGCCATTTCTCAGAATGTAACGACCTGAGTGAATAGTCTAGCTATCACCGTACTTTAGTCCGAAGGCATCTAGTGACCACACCTAACGTACTCGCCGCTGCTCAGCAACTCCCAAATGGCGCGTCCTTTCACAAATGCGCCCTCCAAGTTAACCCGCACGACTACGCAAGCACTTTTCGCGGAAAATCTGGAAGTAGCGATGAAAATGAGTACGCGCAGGCCATCATCGAGAAAGCTAATGAACTTGGTATCTCGGTGCTCGCCATTACCAGCCATAACGATGTAAGTGGCATTCCGGCGTTTCGAAGTGCCGCGGCCGGACATAATATTCATATATTTCCTGGATTTGAGCTCCGTTCAAGCGAAGGTGTGCATGTCTTGTGCATTTATCCCCAGAACACGGATGATGGACAGCTCGAACGGTATCTCGGAGAGTTCGGTATCCGGAATACATCACCATCTTCCGATCTTGCAAACCAGGATTTCGTTACGATACTGGGACGTGTAGTGGAACAGGGTGGGATGAGTATCGCTGCTCACGCTTCAAACGCGAACGGGCTCTTCAAAGTTCTGAATGGGAAGCCACTAATTCAAGCGTGGCAGTCCAAGGAATTACTTGCGATTCAAATACCTGGCCTCGTTGAAGACCTGCCACAGGAAGTACGTCAGATTGTCGAAAATAACAACGTGGATTACATCCGAAGTAACCCTGTACAAGAACAGCTGGCGGTTGCCGTCGTCAACGCGAAGGATGTTGCAGAAGCCGAAGATCTAGCTGCTCCATCATCTACTTGTTGGGTGAAAATGTCCGAAGTGAGTATTGAAGGCTTTCGTCAGGCTTTCCTCGATCCAGGGTCGCGCATACGACACAATCCCAAAGTTGGTGAACTTGAATCGGATGAACATACAGAGATCGTCGCGTTAACGTGGGAGGGAGGGTTTCTTGATGGAGCGATGATTCACTTCAACCCCAATCTCAATGTACTCGTTGGTGGTCGCGGCACTGGTAAATCAACAGTCATCGAGAGCATTCGATCAGTCCTTGCTCTCGATACTTTAGGAAAAGATGCAGCTTCTGCGCATGCGGGAATTGTTCAACATGTGCTAAAAAGCGGCACGAAAATATCCTTGCTTGTTCGTGCACAACGTCCTTCTCCGCGGGATTATCGCATCGAGCGCACCATTCCAAATCCGCCTATCGTGCGGGATGCTCAAGGACAAGTTTCAAACCTCTCACCACAAGACGTGCTTCCTCGCATTGAGATCTACGGCCAGCACGAAATATCGGAGCTTTCCAAGAGTCGAGAGAAACTAACAAGGCTCCTCGACCGGTTTGTTGAGCGGGACGAATCACTAATACGCCGGAAGAGCGATCTTCGCCGTGATCTTGAAAAAAATCGGCGCAGTCTGATTGACGTTCGTACTGAGCTACACCATATTGAAGACCGCCTTGCAGCCCTCCCCGGTCTAGTCGAGACTCTGGAACGATTCCGCGAGGCAGGTTTGGAAGAACGGCTGCAGGAACAGAGTTTACTGGTCCGCGAGGAACGTGTTCTAACTTCGATACCCGAGCGCTTGGATCCAATCCGCGAATACGTTGACGGGCTAAAACAGGAGATGCCAATTGATCGAGCATTCCTGTCAGCAAAGGCCCTTGAGGACTTGCCCGGTAAAGAGATCTTGGCGCGTTCTGACGAAATATTAATACAACTTGATGTTGATCTGAAAAGAATTGTGGCTGAGCTGGAAAAAGCTCTACAACGTGTCGATCAGGGTGTTGCTGCGGTTCGCAATGAGTGGGAAGCACGAAAAACGGAGGTCCAGGCCGCTTATGAAAAGATCCTCCGTGAATTACAGAAATCACGCGTCGATGGCGAAGAATTCATCCGACTACGGCGTCAAATCGAGGAATTGCGTCCACTACGTGAACGACAAACCCTCGTCCTTAGGGTCGAAAAAGAGCGCTCTGACAATCGACGCGCGCTATTAGCCGAGTGGGAAGATATCAAAGCTGATGAGTTTCGGCGACTTGCTGGGGCTTCTGAACATGTCAGTCGGCAATTACGGGACAAAGTCCAGGTCGAGGTCGTGGCCGCTGGTGATCTTGAACCTTTATTCAGCACGTTGCGTGAAGAGATCGGGGGGCGACTATCAGAAGCCATAGATTCGCTCGAACGTCGCCCAACAATATCTTTGACCGAGCTCGTCGAAGCATGTCGTGCAGGTACAGACGTATTGAGCAGAGAGTTCGATATTCCACGATCACAGGCTGACCGGATCGCCAACGCCGACTCGGAAGTATTAATGCGTATCGAGGAACTCGATCTGCCACCGACGACTGCGATACATCTAAACACGGCCACCATCGGAGAGCGACCAACCTGGCAGACGCTTGAAGAGCTCTCAACAGGTCAAAAGGCCACAGCGGTGCTCTTACTCCTACTACTTGAATCTGACGCGCCTCTCATCGTCGATCAGCCTGAGGATGACCTCGACAATCGCTTCATCACCGAGGGCGTCGTGCCCCGGATGCGGGAGGAGAAGCAACGGCGACAGTTCATATTCTCAACCCACAACGCGAACATCCCAGTACTTGGTGACGCTGAGTTGATTGTTGGCCTGACTGCATCGGGCGAAGCAGACCGAGGACTTGGTCGTATAGCTCCTGAGCAAATGGGTTCAATCGACTCTCGCCCCGTCCGCTTGCTGGTCGAGGAGATACTCGAAGGCGGCAAAGAAGCATTCGAAATGCGCCGACGTAAATACGGATTCTAGGGAAAATATTATGAACTTGACCGAGTTAGCCGAATTGGTTGGCTATGGAGAAAACTCCGGCGTGGAGTTCAAGCGGGACGATATACGACCGGAGAAACTCGCTGATGAGATGGCCGCTCTTCTCAATCTTGAAGGCGGGCACTTATTACTTGGCATTGAGGACGATGGAACGGTCTCCGGTCTAACGCGCAGCATTAAAAGCGCGGAAGAATGGGTGATGAACATCGCCCGCAATAACTTACGACCTGCGGCGATTCCCTACTGGGAGACGATCGAGTGGGAACCGGGCCGAATCGTAGGCGTCATATCACTCCCCCCTGATGCACCTGACAAACCTTATAAAGCGAAACGGGCGTCAGCCTGGGTAACAAAGGTCCGCGTCGGGACAACATCTCGCGATGCTACGGATGACGAAGAGATGCGCCTGTATCAGCAGTCAGGACGCCTTCAGTACGATAGAAAACCGGTCCCAGGCACAGATCTCAAGGATCTTGATCTACGGAGATTAACTAACTATTTTCGTGATTTCCGCCATCAAGAATGTCCCGACCAGGGCGATGAAGATAATTGGCAACGTCTGCTGATAAATACTGAATTTATGTATCTTGACGGTGATCGGGCGATTCCAAGCGCGGGTGGACTGCTGCTTTTCGGAAATAAACCCAACCGGTATCTTCCACACGCAGGAATTAATGCGGTGGTCTACTCGGGCACAAAGAAAGATTACGCAGCAAAAGAAAGACTTCTTCTACGTGGACCTGCCGTGACTTTGTTTTCGGCAAATGGTGATGTCGTCGAGACGGGAATTATCGAGCAGGCACTTGAATTCGTCCGACGGCACACTAATGTGTCCGCCTCAATTGACGAAGGAGGCACCCGACAGGAGCACTGGGACTACCCGCCAGATGCCATACGGGAGGCGATAGTAAACGCCATAGCGCATCGTGATTACACAATCACGGTCACCGATATCGAGCTTTCAATCTACTCTGATCGCCTTGAAGTTATTTCTCCAGGTCGACTGCCGAATACGGTTACAGTCGAAAAAATGCGTGCTGGATATCGTGCGTCACGTAACGAATTGATCAAAGAAACGCTCCGAGACTATAAATATCTTGAGGCGACGGGACTCGGGATCCCTCGCAAAATTGTGGCGGGAATGCTTGACCACAATGGCACAGACCCTGACCTCATAGAGGATGATGAACGATTTACAGTCCGCCTCTGGAAAGAGCGTAAGGACTAGCGGAATACATCCGGTCTACGGGAGGGTGAAAAAATCGAGAAGCGTCCGGCGTGGTTAGCCCGTCAAGAGAATGGAATTGTAGGTGAGGCACGCACGCGAGCGTTGTTAGTTGATCGATTTTGGGTGTTGGAACGCTCCGTCGACATTGAGGGTGCAGACTTCTTCATTCAACGTCGGATCACAACCAATTCACTGCTTGATCGCGAACCGCCGAGACTTGGCTTGGTTCAAGCAAAATTCTTTAAAGATGCGTCTACTCCCCAGTACGTTCGGATCGAGTACGTATTAGACAGAGACTTGATTCCTCGTCCGGAATTTTTCCTGATTTGCCATTCCGGAAACGAAGATGCTGCCCGTAGTTACTTGTTGACATCGTCGGAAATCGCCGAGAATTTCAAGCAAACGCCCGAAGGACATTCTCGGCCTGGTCATTATTACCTTCCGGGCTCCTCGTTACTCATCCAGCGGTTCGAAATTATCGACCGATCAAGATCGTTGGACAAGATCGAAGCTGCTCTTCGATCTGCCGATTTCCGTGCAAACCGCTCGTTTCTGTCATGGGCTATGCCAAGCTTGAGCGGAGATCATCCGCCGATTCAACACAAGTACACGGAGCCGATAGACAACTGGTGGGGCGATATTCCGAGCGCGTTCGACGAACTTCGAATCGCCGCAGCTCGCGCTCAATACAACCTTCAGGATGTCCTAGCACTTCTCCAAGAAATGGAGACCTGCGATGACCCTCAGAAAGCCCTTGCGATAGCGGAGGAGCTGAGGGACGAGTGGGGCGGTACAGTATCTTTTCCAATTAACGATCTTTTTAACGAAGATTTCCAGGGTGCAGTCATACACCATCGGCGTCGTTATGAGGAATTGGAAACTGCAGGTTTACTCGGTGCGCACTCGACGCTTCGACGTCAGGCGGGCAATCACATCGTGGCAGAAATCGCACCAAAAATGCCAATGGATCGAGATAATGTGCATATCACCTCAGTTCGATATGACGCGGACACTCTGCTCGATCCACGGTTTGAATCGCGCATTGAATTGGCAGCGACCTTGTGGGGGAACCGACCGGAGGAACCCGAAATTGGGAGACAGATGAATATTCCGACCTCACATGGAGTGCTGAAATCGGCACCAGGTAACATCGAGGTATACGTCACTCCCGGCCGGTTCTCATATCAACAGTATCGTCGCGGTGAGTGGGTCGATACGAGCGGGTCTTGGCGGGACCGAATTAGCACCGTTGTCGACTTGACAGCTCGACTCATTTGCGAGGAAGTTCTTCGGCTCAGATTTAGTGACTAAAGTTGTGAACGCTCTCGCCAAATTCACAATTCGGTGTTTGGAGGGTGCGTGGACTGGCAACTTCAGGGTCATTTGTTGTCAAAACGGTTGGGGTAAACTCCATCAATGCTCCGACTTCATCCGATTCGAGATATTCGGGGAGTTTCTTCGGTTTACATTTCGTTCCGGATTTTCGTAAACCAACCGGTGAAGTCTTGTACAAACCATTGCTGCCCCGCCTACTTACAATCGCTGAAGAATGGGGCGATTGGTTTACCTTTTAGTTTGATTCGTCACTTGTTCAGCCCCGACGATGAGAAGGACCAGGCGGCGAATCAATTATTTAGGCCGGGTCTTTGTTGGGATTCTTACTGGTCGGGGTGGAAAGACTCGAACCTGCGCGCGCTCCCGAAACGAGTGCGCTAACGTTTAGCCACAACCGGGTCGGTAGATAAGGTAGTCGTGGGGTAAATATGAGGCCGATCACCCAGAGATGGTTCTTTGGTCATACCAAGAACAACTTGGAAAGCTGGTTTCGCTTTCACCGACACAATCGACCTACTACCCTTCAGGTCGACATACACGGCATCCAAGACCGTCGTTAGCAGTCGGTGCCGTTCCTGGAGCGTAGCTCCCGCCCAGAACAGCGGAATATTTTGAAGCAGCCGACCAGCTTCCTTCGCTGAATCAACTTCTGGAATCAGCAACGATTCAAGCTCCCATTCAAGCGACTTCTTCTGCCTGCGGTACTCGTTCTCATCGATCAACCCGTCAACATAGGCTTGTCCGAGTCGTCTGAGTTTTTCTTTCACCCTCTCACGTTCACCGATGATCCTTGCCGTCTCATCCTGATGAACGATTCGGGCAAGTACTCGACGTTCCCAATCGTCCGGTAAAACAATCGAACTGAACATCTTCCCGATCTGCTCATCAGGAATATTGCACGAGATCGATCCGCCCTTGGACGGACACTCTCCGTGGCTACGTGAAGCCCGGTGCTCCCGGTAGTACTGATTCCCGTTCTGATAGGTCTGTGCCCAGAGATTCATGCCGCAGTGAACGCATCTGGCGATTCCTTTGAGAAGATAAGTCCGTGTCGGCCTACGGCCAATGGTCGAGGACCTGCCAGAGTTCTTCATGAGTGCCAGTTGAACCGTCTCGAACAGTTCAGTACTGATCACAGGATCATGCTGACCTTGAAATAGTTCCTTCTTGTGATTCACCATCCCTGAGTAGAACGAATTGTGGAGAATGACCCTCACAGAAGCATTCGTGAAAAATCTCCCTTCGATGGTTTCGCCACCGTCTGCGGTCGGGAGTCGTTTGGTGTTTCTCGTCCTAAATCCTTGTTCATTCATCCATATGGCGAGGGATCCTGTGGAGGTTGTTCCACGCGCATATCGTTCGAAAAGTCCACGTATGGCCGTAGCCTCGTCTTCTATCTGATGAACGCCACCGGGATGCTCTGGATTACATTGAAGTACCCGCTGACCGTCCTTACCCGACCAACAAGACCTGTAACCGAACGGTATCCCTCCGAGATGCCTTCCTCCCCGTGCTCGCTCTCCTTGCCCTTTTCTAACGTGCGTGCCTAATGACCCAGAGAAGTATTCAGCGAATCCTCCAAGCATCTGGATGAATAGCATGCCCTGAGGAGTCGAATAGTCGATGTTCTCGGTGATCGATATAAGCCCAACTTTGTTTTGAGCCAGGATCTTCAGAGAATCGAGAGTAACTGAAAGATTTCTCGACCAGCGATCAAGCGTGTGAACGACGATTGCGTCGAACTTGTCCTTGGCAGCGTCTTCGAGGAGTTGTTTAAATACCGGTCGTTTGTCGATTCGATCGACATGCGCTGACCGACCTTCTTCTCGATATATGCCGACTGGTTGCCCACCGCGAGACTTACAGAGTTCGTAGAACAACCTCTCCTGGGCTGCGAGCGAATTACCATCTACTTGGGATTCATCCGAAACCCGGCCATAGTGGGTGTATCTCATTCGGCTACGTCCTGCCCTGATTCTGACTGACGGGCGGCAACGGCGATGGACACAGATGCCAGAACTTCAAGGAACGTTTCGATTTGGCGTTTTGATTCATCGTCATAGGCATGGTCTGAGTTCAAACACTGTATGGATTCGTTCTCATCCGTCAACGCATTTTGCTGTTCTGATTCTGAACTCATAGTCAGTTGATCTATTTGCCTTGAGGATCGGCTGGTGCGCCGTAATGGAGAATGACAGCGTCAACGAATGCCTTGTCGTGTATGAATCCCCTGAAATGCCTTGCATCTACAGGGCATTTCAGTTGAATGAAGTATTTCCCTGACTTCGTACTTTTCGAAGGTTGGATTTCAATTGCTTGGTCACAAAGCGGACAATCTAAAGACTTTGACATGTTTAATCTCTATGGCTTTCTCTATAGCGCGCGCTATAGGGGTATTGATCTCAGTCCAGATACTTCTGGCAGATGTGAAATAGTGCGTTGCCGCGCTTGTTTGGGTTGGATTTGTCGAACGCTCCATGTTCATTCGCATGAGATACGGCTTGATCGATAATCACCAGTTGATCGTTTGTGAACTGAGCAGAAAAATGGTTGAGTCGAGCACTTCGTGAGTCTTCGTAGGTTTTGAGATGTTCGATCAGCGACGGAGCGTCAAACGAGATCGCCTGACGGATAGAGTTAGCGGCATCAGGCAAGAGTTCCAGGACTTCACCCTTCGGAATGTTTTCGAAGATCAGGTCGAGTGACGCCTGTAGTTTCACCGGGTCGTCTGTTCCTTCAATCCCGTTCAGCGCCTGAGCAAGCAGTCTTGCTCCAGCGTCAGTAGCCGTGACAACGACGCAATCGACCGTTTGCATTCCCAGTTCTTTGATCACTAATAACCGTTGTGCGCCACCGATGGTCTCGTACCTGTCTGGGCTGATCTCTCGAACGACCAACAACTCAACAACGCCGAATTTTTCGATCGATTTTCGAAGTCGGTATCTCGTTTCTGGAGGCATCTGGTTCGGATTCCAGTCGGCTTCGGTAATCGAATTGACTTTTATTTCAGCCAGCTGCATTGCAATCTTCTTTCTTCGGATATCCGAGTTGCTCAGGTTTGAGTCGGCTTCGCCAGGACTTATCCAGGAAATAGACGTATCGATGCTTCGGAACCTGCGGGATTCGAGTCACATTCATGCCGTGTTTTCGGAAATACTTCACGCTATGAGTTCCGAACCTGTGCCCTACTGATCTGGCATTTCTTGGAACGCCATCACCGA
>JABMNN010000069.1 GCA_013204545.1 Chloroflexota bacterium
ATCTTCATTCGGAATGCTGGAATCCTGAAGGAGTGAACAACGTCTTGGTCTTCCGAGGTGACGTTGAATCGAATCAACGAGTCGTTAGGAAGGATGAGCATTTCATCTTTCGAGAACAATGAAACGCCGCGACCGTCGTACTCGTAAATCCATTGCCAGCGTCTACCTGTTACGTTCACTGTTAGGTCGGGTTCATCTGCCTTTGTCTGGCGTAGTTCTATGAGTCCTGTGTAGCCGGGGTGGACGATTACCACCAAACAAAGGATGGTCGTCCATGCGAACCAAAAGCCGACCCAGTTTGTGTGAGTTCGGATAGGAGCGGCGTCTTCAAGGTCACCACTCTTGGCTCGGAACTTGAAAACGACGTAACCGATCATCGTTACAACGAAAGTGAAGATCGGAATCGCCATCACCATCAGAAGAGTGAATGCCTCGTCGATGAACTCACCTTGTGTGGTGGCTGCATCGCCGAACATGTCGATCTGAAGGAAGAAAATTTCACTAATTATCGTCAACAACACCCAAATGGCCGCTGCCGTCACGGTATCTCTGTTCAGAACAATCTCCCTTTAGATGTTGAGCCAGAACTGGATTCGAATCGGTACCTAATCGAAAACACGCAGTCGAGATTAGCCACCACTAGAATCCACATATAGGTGCATTCGCACTAGCGGAGCGAATTGATGGGGTGTCGGAGTCAGATGATGCCATTCCTGGTTCCCAGTGCAACCGCTTCGAGTCGAGACCGACATCCTAGTTTTGTTAGTAGCCTGCTTATGTGGTTTCGAGCAGTAAGTGGCCGTATTACGAGTATTTCGGCTATAGCGTTTGTGTTTTTGCCAGCGGCCAACAGCTTCAAAACTTGGTCTTCTCTAGTGGTAAGAGAAGGAATTCTAAGACTTGGTAACTGGAAATCATTGACGGCGCTTTTTGTTTGAAATTGGGCCTGGTTCGTAGGGCTGAGAGACACACTCTCCACCCGTCGTCTGTCAGTCACGTCTCTGAACAGGTGAAGGATCTCTCGATGGCCTGAACCCTGAGCCGGCAACACGATGCTCATGTTGATGCTCTTGTTGGTTCCATCGGATGTCTTGCAATCTAGGTCGAAGTCCTTAGTGGTTCGTCCCTTTGCCGCATTCGACATGACTAGACAGCCACGATTGCACTTCACGCGACCTGAATTACTGCTGGGGCAGAGAACGTCGTAGCATTTTTTTCCGATTACTTGGTCACGCCGGAAGCCGAATATTTTTTCGGCTGCGGCATTCCATGATTTGATCTTTTGATCAGATGTAACTGTGAACAAGCCGTCGGAAGTACGAAACTCACCGCCTACGTGTCTTTCAGAATCTATTGGCAAATCGATCACCCCCCCCCGCTCGCAGAGTTTTTCAAACAATGTGATTGGCGTCGCAAGGCACAGGTTCAATCGTTCTACTTAGTGAGGCGACAACCAAAATTGGCACATACTCATGTGAGCATAAGTCCGTATGATCGAAAGCCGTGTGAGTATTTCGCGAAATTGGTGTAAACACACCATCACGTAAACTTCATACTGTTTTGTTCTTTCTATGGTGCGTTTTCACCTATGGTGGGGCGTTGATCGCAGCTACTTTTTGTCGGTGCGTCTTTTTTTGACCGGTTAACTCTAGAAAATTTGAGGCCTGATTCGTGTTGAAACGTTCTAATATCTTAGTTATTTCGGTACTAGCAGCACTGCTGTTGTTCGCAGTAAATGGTTGTGCTGAAGCCTCGGAAAATCCATTTGGAACGACGACTCCGGTGCCGATTACCGATGCTTTGGCACCCGCAACAACGGAGGCCGTGGCCTCAGGCCCAGACATAGCCAATGGTGAAAAAGAGTTTAAAGGGCTCGGCTGCAGCGGTTGTCACTCAACTGGTTCGAACAAGATTGTTGGGCCAGGGCTCGCAGGAGTTGGCGCCAAGGGTGATGACTACATCCACGAGTCGATCGTTAATCCGAGTGCCGTTATCGTCGACGGTTTCTCAAACCTGATGCCCACGACGTTCGCCAGCCTGAAAGAGTCTGACATTAGCGATTTGATTGGTTATCTAAAGACTCTGAACTAGGTTTGTCGGTCTAGTTCTAAACTCCAGATAATTCAGCCACATTCGTCCCGATCGTTCCTACAGCGAAGGGGTTTGGGTGGGTTAGGTTCTTATCGTAGGTCGATACCCGACGCTGCGGCGACTGTGTCGAGGTCTTTGTCTCCTCTGCCGCTTAGAAGAAGCAGCACGATTTGATCTTTCGGAAGCGTCGGAACCCACTTCATCATGTGACCGATGGCGTGCGATGGCTCGAGCGCAGGGATTATTCCCTCATTTCGGCTTAAGAATCTGAATCCTGCCAGTGCTTCTTCATCGGTGGCCGAAACGTAAGTAGCTCGTTCGGTGTCTTTTAAATAACTGTGTTCAGGGCCAACGCCGGGGTAGTCCAGCCCGGCTGAAATGCTATGGGCTTCGGTCACTTGGCCGTGTTCATCTTGAAGAAGGTAACTCATTGATCCGTGCAGCACGCCAGGTCGGCCTTTAGTCATCGTCGCTGCATGGCGTTTGTCGAGACCTTCGCCAGATGCTTCGACTCCGATGAGCCCAACTGCGGCGTCTTTCATAAAGCCAGAGAAAATGCCCATAGCGTTCGATCCGCCACCGACACACGCTACGACGTAGTCGGGAAGTCGTCCTGCCATGTCGAGCATCTGTTGCCGGGCTTCTGCACCGATGACCGCTTGGAAATCTCGTACGATCTTTGGGTAAGGGTGGGGGCCTACGACGCTGCCAATGATGTAGTGCGTGGTTTCGACATTGGAAACCCAATCACGAATCGCTTCATTAGTGGCATCTTTTAGCGTACGGCTGCCCGATGTCACTGGCTCGACTTTCGCACCTAGTTCGCGCATTCGGTAGACGTTTGGAGACTGCCGACTGATGTCAGTTTCTCCCATGTACACAATGCACTCGAGTCCCATCTGTGCGCATACCGTTGCTGTTGCAACGCCGTGCATGCCCGCACCTGTTTCGGCGATGATCCGCTTTTTACCGAGTCGTTTTGCTAACAGTGCCTGCCCGATAGCGTTGTTGATCTTGTGCGCACCGGTGTGGTTCAGATCTTCTCGCTTGATGTATATCTGTGTTCCACCAAGTTTTTCGGAGATGTTTTTCGCGTGATACATCGCCGATGGTCGACCGACGTAATGTGTGAGAAGGTCTTCGAACTCTGCCCAGAACGAATCGTCCTGTCTTGCTTCATCGAAGGCATTTTCGAGTTCGGTGAGAGCCGCCATGAGCATCTCTGGTACGAATTTGCCACCGTACGGACCAAATCTGCCAAGGGAATTCGGGAGTGATTCGGAATCGTAGTTGGTATTAGACGGAGTTGATGTCATCGAAAATTTCAATACTAAAAAATCGGCGTCGCTGTCGATCGAAGACCAAAATCGAAGTGAATTTTGGAGCGTAGGGCTCGATCTCACGCTAGGATATCAGCGGAGAGGCAGCCCAACCATGCCCGAGTGTGCGTATATCCAAACGACAATCTTCATGAAGGATTCCTGCATCATTGGCTGAGTCAAACACAAAACGGCCGGACTGGGACGAGTACATGATGTCGATCGCAGTCGGCGTTCGGGCTCGAGCGAACTGCCTTGGTAGCCATATCGGTTCTGTGCTGGCCCGAGACGGTCATATTGTTTCGACCGGATACAACGGAACACCTCACAACGCTCCAAATTGTGATGAGGGTGGGTGTGGGCGGTGCTCGAACCGTAATGACTACCCATCTGGAACTGGCTACGACCTGTGTATATGCGTTCATGCCGAACAGAACGCTCTGCTTCAGGCTGCACGATTCGGAATCGCGGTCGAGGGGTCGATTCTCTACTCGACATGGCGTCCATGTTTCGGTTGCACAAAAGAGATGCTACAAGCCGGTGTTTTGGGGGTCAGATATGGCGAGGATTGGGAGCCTAAGCCTGATTTGAAGGAAGAATACGAGCGGCTTCAGAGCTACTTTCCAGACGGAGTTAAGCAGGTCGATCTGCCTACCAATGTCGATTCTCACATTCCCTGCGTCAAAAGCTAACTATGAAAATTACAAGCGTTGAAACAATTGCACTGAGAGATGATGCCGACGGGACGGTTGCATCTTGGAATCCATCGTTTTCGGAGTCAGATGGCACGCCAGCGAGCACGGGCAGGTATGACATCACTGTGGTTCGCGTTCATACCGACGAGGGAATAAGCGGAATCGGCCAATGCGAAGCTCCAAGTCTTGTGATCGACGCCATTATTCGATCATCGTTAGGTCTTGAAGCTCTACTGATTGGCGAAGATCCAACGGAGGTTCAACGACTTTGGCAAAAGATGTACAACTCGACCGGTGTGTATGGTCGAAGAGGAGTTGTAATCGGGGCTATCGGAGCTGTTGAGACAGCGTTGTGGGATATTGCAGGTAAGGCCGCTGGCAAGCCAGTTCACAAGCTGATTTGGCGATCATTTGCCACTACTGCGAGTGACACTGAACCGCTAAAACGAGTCACGCCGTATGCAACGGTCTACCCACCGGGCGCGAATCTTGATGAACTGGAAGAACGTGTTGGAATCGCCGTTTCACGTGGCTTCAAAGCCGTGAAAATAGAGGAGTGGCCGGGCCAATTCGGGAATGTAGATGTCGAAACGGACGTGGCTGTCATTGAGAAAACTCGTTCGATTATTGGACCAAAGCGAGATCTTATGATCGACGTGCAGAATCGCTGGCGCGACGTTGGGCAGGCTCTCAGAACAATCGAGGCCATCGAGCAGTTCAATCCCTTCTTCATAGAAGCTCCACTTCCCGCAGATAATATCGAAGGATACCGAAGGCTTACCGAGTCAACTAACGTGCGGATCGCTGTTGGTGATTGGGGGTTCAGCACCCGTCACGAATTTGCTGATCTATTGCGTAGAGGGCGTTTGGGCGTTATTCAGCCGAGTTCGGTTAGAGCAGGCGGTATGCATGAAATTCTGAACATTGCAGAAGATGCCTACCGATTCGGAGCGTTGTGTATCCCGCATACGTGGTGTCACGTGATTGGTGTTGCTGTTGAATTACATTTGGCAGCGATTACTCCAAATATGCCTTACTTCGAGTTCCCAATAGCGTTTCCAGCTTCTCCATTGGTGGAAAATCTGCTGCTGCCGAACTTTGAGATAGCTTCTGACGGAACTATGGAAGTTCCGAATCGGCCGGGGCTTGGTTTCGAACTTAACGAAGAAGTTATCGCCGAATTTAGAGTTGATCCGTACTAGACAGTTCGCTTTTTTCGACTGCCTATCTTGCGCAATCCTCGACGGGTGATCAAGAATAACTGCGAGATGAGTGGTTACAGAAAGTATATTAAGCTCGATGTAATTCGAGGCTATACTGGCGTAGCGTGAACGGCTGATTGATGTATGCCATGTTGCTCGCAAAGTTAGACATTGGTGCTAGCTCATAGACCACCGATTTGAACCTGACGGTATTTTCTTTTATGGGTGTTTCGTTCGAGAATGACACTTCTCGTGGAGCGCGCTTTAGGCGTGAACTTCGGAATCCTTCGATGCTGACAATATTCATAATCGTTGCCGTTATTTCTATCATCGTTTTCGCACCTTTCGCCCCCGGGTGGATTTCCACGACACGGGAAAGTTTCGAGGCGATGGCGAAGAAAAAAGAGATCATGGAAGCGAGTATGAGTTCAATAACGGCGATCATTCCAAGCCAAATATCACCATGGTTGGCGACACAGGCCGACAGGATGATCAACGCCGAAGGACCTCTCGACTGGCAGGCAGTGTCATTCAGATCTGGGGCTTGCGACGCTGATAATTTGTCTCAACTTCCGGACGGTAAGTACTCCACTTCGATTAGAGTAGCGTGCGTAGAGTTAGATCGAATCCAACAGTTGTATTCCGGTAATTGCTTTCTTGCTTCTACGTGCAAAGTTCCAGAGATTGCGAAGGACGAGATAGGTGCAGCGATGGATACGGTCTGGCTAGCATTTTCCGACGCCGGATTTGTGCTTCCGTACCGCGAATTCGAACAAGTTCTCCCTTAACGAGAATTTCAGCTTTTATAATCTGATCGCCGTACAGCCGATGGTGATTTGTACTACTCAACTGTTGTTACAGAAGTTAGATTGGCTACTCAATTCGAGGATGAGCAGATCATGGGTCTTTCATACGAGGAAGACAATTCCCGTTCAGAACGAATCAAACGAGCAATTCGTAATCCAACGAAGCGAACATTTCTTATCGTTCTTGTTTTGCTGCTTGTTGTAGCGTCGCCTTTCATGGCGAGCATCTTCAATAACGCTCGAGAAGGTATTGGATCGGCGACTGCAGAACACGATTTAGATATCAATATGAATCTCGGACCTGGCGAACTTGAGGATGAAGAGATTGCTCCGTGGTTATCGTCGCAAATTGACATCATGGCGAATGCGACGGGTCCGCTTGAGTGGGAGATCGGTAACTACCGATTTGGCCCATGTTCGCCCGAGCGAAATGGCACAATAGCGGATGCTTCGTACCGAGCAGCATTAGCTGAGGGTTGCGACCAGCTTTACGATATTCAGGGTAAATATCAACGGGACTGCTACTTAGCTACTACTTGCAATGTCATAGAGACTACGAAACAAGAACTTGCAGCGGTGGCCAATCTCGTAAGAATTGCGCATTCAGACGCGGGTTACGTCTGGCAGAATCCATAAGCGGGGTTGAAGTTAGTCGTTCTCAGCGGTTCATCTGACCCTCTTGGTGCATTCTTGTAGCGCTCCATAGGTTCACGTTTTGCTTCGAACCGGGGGAACTTAGCAAATTGACTGCATCGAGTGATCAAGCTATTCTTTCTGCATCTTCAAGAGCGTACGCGCTCGCAACGTCTGCGACTTTCAAATGGATCGCTGAATTGACTGGATTTAAGAAATTCTTACTCCAGTCATAGATTCATCAATAGGAATAGTGAAATGACTCTTTCAACTTCACGTCGGAACATTCTGGCAATTATCGCTGTACTCGCTCTTTCGGCAGGTTTGGCGATGCTAGGAGCAGATTCAGCCTCCGCAAATGGGAATGGCAGAGTGATCGCTGTTACCGGTGTTGCCTCAGTCGATAACGAACAGGTTCTTGTTCATATTATTGCGGTTGTAAATGCTGGCAGATCTGATCAGGAAGTGGCTGAAGCCGCTCTGCGAGGAGTCAATGCTAGAGGCCTAACGGCTAGCGATTACACTTTGCTTGCAAACTCGTGGGATCAATTCTCGGACGGTAACGCTGGCAACGACTACGTGGTTCAGCGTTACAACGCCATCGGTGAACCCTCGGGCGCTCGAGCAGCGATCGACCTGTCACGTGCTACTTGGAATGGTGCCGATTCACCGTTTGCTTTTCAGGTGCCGATGGGAGCCACAAACATATGTCCTTCGCTTGTAAATGAATGCAAAGGTCGACAGGCATTTGACGGTAACAACGACATCGCCTGGATGAAACTTCGAGACGCCAACACTCTCGGTGTTACTTGGTCAGGCACATCTACCGACGAAGCTGACGTTGCGTTCAACACGAATTTCACGTGGTCTAATGACGACCCTGCAAGTGCAATCGATATAGAGACGGTTGCACTGCATGAGCTTGGTCACGTAGCTGGTATTGGTCACTCTGATGTGATTGGATCGATCATGGAACCTGTCTACGCTGGCATTCGTCGAACGCTTACAGCCGACGACATCGCCGCACTTCAGGCTTGGTATGGATCGACCGGAGGGGCTACTGCGACTCCAGAGCCTACGCCAGATACCACTCCAACGGCAACTCCTACGCCAGAACCAAGTCCAACCGCTTTGTATGTTGGAACTTCGAGTGCCGGAGATGGCGTCGCCTATTCGACATCTGGCAGGAACGGTCGTGATCTCATCATCGAGGTGACGATTACTGATGGTAGTGCGGCCAACACTGTCGAAGGTGCAAGTGTTTCGATTGCGGTCGACGATGAATCAGGGTCCTATGGCACTGGTTCCGGAACTACCGATGCAAATGGTACTGTCAGGTGGAGAATCAAAAACGGTGCTTCAGGTACGTGGTTCACAACAGTCACCTCGGCAACTCTGAGTGGTCTTTCCTGTGGTGACTGTGGCGAAGTATTCGGATACCCCGGATAGACTTCGGCCAGCGCTTAATCATTAGTAAAAAACGCCCGAACAGTTATGCTCGGGCGTTTTCTAATTTCGAGAGATGCGAGAGAGTTAAGTCTTCGCTAGTGCCAATGCACCTGACCCGAGTCGACGTGCGAGTCGTGAGGTGGCAACAACTCGCGGTAACTTCTCGCCAACTCGTTCGCCCATAGGCGTTTTCGTAGGTCGTGGGTGTGCAGCGAACCACGCTAGCGTTTGACTAATTGCATCTGTATGACTGGTCACAGTTCCTCCGTACGCCGATGTGAAGTTCGAGTGATTGATAACGAATGAACGGTCGAGGGTGTGCAATTCGTGTTGGACTTCGTTGATGTCTGTGCGAACTATTTTGAGTTGCAGGAGGGCACAGCCACGAACGTGTGGTGGTGATGATCCGACCTCCGCAGTTGAACGCGCTCGTGCTATCACCATTGCAGCCATTTCACCCGGCGAAACCGGCGTATCCGATGGTAAATGCCATACATATCCCGAACTGTCTATCGCTTCGCCGAGCATGATGAGGCCGGAAGCCACATCGTTAATAAACGCGAGCGACCTCGGGGCGTTAATGTCGCCGACAACTGTGATTTCGGCATCTTCAATTGCAGGCCAGAACACTCGTCCTCCAAACGACGATCCAAATTCTGGGCCTATCGCTCCCGGGCCAAATACGTCTGCCGATCGGCCAATCACACCATCGATCTTTCCTGTCCAAGTGGCATCAATGATTTTGTCGGCGATCGCGATCAGCACGCGTGCTGGGCCTGTCTTCGCCGAGTTGGGAGTCGATTCGGTGATCGGATCTCGGGTGGAACCATACATGTGAGCAAGATCCCAATGGACTAACTTGGCACCTGTCGCTTCCGCTACCTTGATTAAATTGTCGACGACCGGCGGAAACATAGATTTCCACTCGTTGGCCGGGCCGTTCAAGCATGAGTAAATGACTTTGGCGCCATCGCACACTCTCAGGGCGAACTCATAGGCTGTTGGGTCGCCACGCATCACGACGACGTCCATGGGGTCGGACCCATATTCGTTCACTGGCACCGCGATTACCGGTCTACCGGTTGATTCGAGGGCGCGTGCCAGCGCTGCCCCTACCGGGCCAGTTCCAAATACGACATGTCTTCCCCTGGCGACGGCGATCATGCCGCTTGCCTCCATGTCTTGAAATTCGCATCTGTAATTCGAGATGTGAACGCGACCGTTGATCGGCATGCTATATCAGCAATGAGAATTTCATTCCGGTAAAGCTTCACAAATCCGATTCGTTACCGAATCGCTACCTTGTTTACACCTTTGGATTACCTATTGATCGTTCGCGCCGGATGTGCTGCTAGACTGCCCGAATATCGGTTGTAATGGCTTGAATTCACCTACAAGAAAAAAGGACTAATCACCTTTCATGGATAGCAAACTCTCTCCTCACGGTCTGATAGGTGAGGCATACCGACCACCAAAAATCGGAAGCAAAGGGGCTGTGGTTGCTAATCACACGATGGCCTCTCAAGCAGGTATGCGAATACTTCACAGTGGAGGAAATGCTGTTGATGCGGCGATTGCGGTCGCCTTTTCGCTGGGAGCAGCTGAACCACAGGGGTCGTCGATTGGTGGCGATGGATTTGTGATGGTACACATGGCTACCAATGCCACGGTTGAGGTGGCGAACGGAACTGGAGCTGCACCATTGGCGGCGACCGCCGACAAGTTTTCAAATGGAATTCCGTATACCGGTATTTTGGGTACGTCGGTTCCGGGAATCGTAGATGCGCTTCTGAGTGCTCATGAAAAGTACGGCACATTGCCACTGGCTCAGTGCCTAGAACCGGCAATTGAGCTATGCGAAGACGGTGTACCAGTTTCGGAGTTCCAATCTCGGATGGCGGTGCAGAATCCCGTACTTCGAAGTTCACCAACATCGGGACCAGTCTTCGCGCCGAACGGAAACTGGCTTAAGCCCGGTGAGATTAGACGGAATCCTGATTTAGCACGAACCTACAAGCAGATTGCTGATCTAGGTCGAGATGCTTTTTACGAGGGAGATATTGCTCGAGAGATTGCACGATATTCCGAATCACACGATGGTTTGCTCACTTACAAGGACCTTAAGCGACACAAAGTCGAGTGGCAGACCCCGGTGTCGATCAACTATCGAGGTCGAACCGTGTATGAAGCCCCTCCTAACTCGAGTGGTCATGTCCTTTTGCAGGAACTTGCAATGTTCGAGCAATTTGACCCGAAGCAATATGGGTACATGACCACTGACTCAGTTCAGTTGATGGTCGAAGCAAAGAAGTTGGCGTTTGCAGATCGTGAGGCGTACTTGGCAGACCCAAACTACGTCGATGTCCCGATTGAAGGTATGTTGAATGCTGAGTATCTCGCTGAACGGGCATCTTTGATCGATGTTGAGCGGGCAGCAGAGAACGTTTCAGAGGGCGATCCGTGGGCGTTCATGGATCGTTCGCCTGATTCTGGTAAGAAACATCGTAAAGGCGGTCGACTTCACTCTGCTGGAAACGACACAACGCACTTCTGCGTGGTCGATCGATGGGGCAACTCGGTGGGCGAGCTTCAGAGTATTCAGACCATGTTCGGTTCGTGCGTGATCGCCGGTTCAACCGGAATCCTTATGAACAACCGCATGACCTACTGGCATCTCGAACCCGATCACATTGACTACTTAAACCCCGGTCAACGAGTTCGCCATACGATGAATCCGGTGATGGTGTTCTCAAAACCTGTTGAAGAAGGTGGGAGGCTCGAACTTGTTTGTGGCACTCCCGGAGCAGACACGCAGGTTCAAACCAATATGCAGGTCGTAACCGGAGTCTTCGACTATGGGCTAAGTGTTGCCGAAGCGATCGATGGTCCTCGCTGGACTCATAACCAGGCTGGTATGGGATCGGCTCATCCTCGATCTGCCACCGACTCGCTCCAGATCGAAGATCGCGCTGGATCAGAGGTCATCGAAGGCTTGAAGAAGCGAGGGCAGCCAGTTCAATCGACCGGCTCTTGGGGTGGCGCTGGAAGTGCCGGTGCAATTCAAGTCGATCTCGAGAACGATACCCTCTTTGCAGCATCTGATCCTCGAAGAGAAGGTGATGCGCACGTATGGTGACGCTAGGCATCTTTTCTGCGGTTCGGATAGTTGGATCACGACAGGCATGAAGGGATTTCATACTGCTTTTGAAGGGTTGTCTAGTTCCAGAACGTGACGAAATCCCAAACTGCGTCTACTGCCTCGAAGAAAGTGAAACTTTCGAAGTACTGACCTCCATGAAGCATCCATTCCTGCCCCAGCTTTAGTATGAGTACCGCGAAAAACCACTTCACAATACGTTCGTGCGTCATTGGGTAGTTTGGCCAGTAGTGACGCCGGATTGCGACAAACACGAACCAGAATTCGAAAACGTTTGGAAACGCGAGAAGTATTGGGCGCATTTGTGTAATTTCAAATGCTGTGAATCCGATCATTCGAAAAGCGAACAGAGCAATGGCGATTTTCCGATCTGGGCCATCCCATTTGCTGGCTACCCAGAGGAACGTGAGCATGTAGACCAGATCTGCCCACTTATCGAACGTTTGGTACCCGTGAAGTCCACCAAGATCGAATAATTCCATCCAGAACAGATCGGATAAATCGACCACGATCGCAATTAGCGCTCCCGCGAAAGCCCACCGCAGCACCGGAAGCGATCCCGTAATTCGGATTAGTCCTATAACGATCTGTTCGAGTGTCATGCTCGGCGTCGGGCGGTTCGGTGATTGTCGATCGGTAGGCTCACCCAAGTGACAATTCTGCACATATTTTTCAAGTCGGCCTCTATAATCACTCGGATTCGCCGAACTTGTTTGTAAATACAATCCTCAAGAGTAAACCTATGAAATATCGTCACCTTGGAAACTCCGGCCTTGAAGTCAGTGTTATTGGTCTTGGTACCAACAACTTCGGCGGTCGAATGGAGTTCAAAGAGGCTCGTGATGTGATCTTCGCTGCCATCGACGAAGGAATCAACTTCATTGATACGGCAAACATCTATTCACACGGCAACTCGGAAGAGATTATCGGTAGGTCGCTGGTTGATCGGCGTGATGAGGTGCTGATCGCAACGAAATTCGGCATGCTCTGGGAAGAGGGTCCTCATGGTAAGGGGGGCTCCCGTAAGCACATAATGGATGCACTTGAGGGTTCACTGCAACGGCTGCAGACCGATTACGTCGACCTATATCAAATGCACAAACAGGACCCTGATACTCCCGTCGAAGAAACTCTTAGAGCATTAGATGATGCTGTTCGCGACGGAAAAGTCCGATACATAGGGCTTTCGAACTTCGATCCGTGGCGCATCGCCGACGCTCAGTGGACTGCCAAGCACAACGGCTACACACCGTTTATTTCGTCGCAGCCTGAGTACTCGATGCTCGAGAGGGGTGTAGAGCGTGCAGTTCTGCCGGTATCGGAGAAGTACGGGCTTGGTACACTGCCATACTTCCCACTCGCACACGGATTTTTGACAGGAAAATATCGCCGAAACCAAACTGTGCCTGAGAAAACCCGACTGGCTCTGACACCCGCTGCTCAGGACAAGCGACTTTCCGAGGCGAACTTCGACATTCTCGACCAACTGGAAGTATTTGTGGAGAAGCGCGGTCACTCGATGGTCGAGCTGGCATTCGCCTGGATACTCAATCGAAAATCGGTTGGATCAGTGATCGCCGGTGCAAGTAATCCAGATCAAATCCAACAAAATGCTGCTGCAGCTGAGTGGGAGCTGACTGACGAGGAAATGGAAGAGCTTACGGGCATCCTCGACGGGTAGTCACAGCTCAGTGCTCTGATATAAATCAGCATTCGATTAAGTCGGTTTAATGTTAGTTCTCATACTCAAAATGTAGATGTTTCTTGCCAACTCAATGACAAAAATTTAGGTCAAACGCTGGATTCTGACAGATCCCTAGTAATCTCGCGTAGTGAGTGGCTACCGCAGCGGATGTGAAGAATAAGGAATCGAGAGTTCGTAATGGCAGCAATGAATCGTGCTTGGATCATGAAAACTCGCCCTGAAGGCGAACCTACGGTAGATAACTTTGAACTTGTCGAGTCTCCGCTACCAGAACCAAAACACGGTGAGATTCTGATCCGTTCTCTCTACCAGTCCATCGACCCCTACATGCGATTGCGGATGCGACTCGGACGTTCACACACCCCACCATTGAATATTGGTGATGTGGTGGTTGGTGAGGTAGTTGGTCGCGTGGAGGAATCCAAATCACCCCTGCTGTCGGCGGGCGACGTTGTCGCAGCGACCATCGGTTGGCAAGAATACGGCGTAGTTGCCGCTCAATCGGCCAGAAAGATCGACCCCACAATGGGTCCGATCTCGACCGGACTTGGAGTACTTGGGCTGCCCGGCCTTACCGCATACTTCGGACTGCTTGATATCTGCGATCCAAAAGCAGACGACACATTGGTCGTTTCTGCTGCTTCCGGGGCGGTTGGAGCGGTTGTAGGTCAGATCGGCAAAATCAACGGATGCCGTGTGATTGGGATAGCTGGCAGTGACGAGAAATGCTCCTATGTCGTTGATGAACTCGGATTCGATGCAGCGATCAACTATAAAACACAGGACGGATCCGCCGAACTTCGACGTCTTTGTCCAGACGGAATCGATGTTTATTTCGACAACGTAGGCGGACCGGTGACAGATGCAGTGTTTGAGAATCTGGCGTTCGGCGCACGAATTGCTGTATGCGGTCAGGTTGCACATTACAGTGCGGTTGCACCCCCTCAAGGACCTCGAAACTTGGGCGTCCTGCTGACAACTCAATCAAGAATTGAGGGGTTTATTGTTCGCCAATTTGAGCATCGATACGAGATTGCACGAAGAAAGCTCGCAAAATGGATCGATGAAGGCCGCTTGCAGTACAAAGAAGACATCATCGATGGTTTCGAGAACGTGCCTTCGGCTTTTATCGGACTGCTTCAATGAGGGAACTTCGGTAAACGCCTCGTCAAAGTTGATGTTTGACAGTACGGCGAAGTTCAAGTAAGGCGAGTGAGTTATGACAAAGCCTAAGAGAACGGGTACTGAGTCGCCGAGGGTTCGACTGTGGTAGCCCGAAGCACACCTACGTATTGGTAGTTGTGCATAGTTCCTATCCCGGTTGTCGCATTGGAATAAGAAATACTTCGTGTTATTACGTACTTGTTAGATTACGACGCTACGAAGCCCGCAAGTAGGGTTGCGAGAATGACGAACGAGGTGACTTTAGTTCTGAGCATAGTTCAATCATGAAACAGATTGGCAAGTAACACATACGTAATTCCCCTTAGGCGGATGAGCTAAATGGCTCAAAGCCAATGACCTGGCAGTTTTACTGCCGGTCAACCCGATAAGTCTGTAAAGTACAGCCGATATGGCAGAACACATACTCGCAATCGATCAAGGAACTACGTCCACAAGGGCGATAGTTTTCGATTCTTCCGCCACGCCTGTCGCGTCGGCCCAGGTCGAACTTTCACAACATTTTCCGCAACCGGGATGGGTCGAGCATGACCCTATAGAAATCGCAGAAGCAGCCATAAGTGTCGCAAAGCAAGCCATTGGACGCGCACAACTTGGACCTGAAGATATCGCAGCGATCGGGATAGCTAACCAGCGTGAGACCACCATCGTGTGGGAGCGAGCGACAGGTAGGCCTGTCGCTAATGCAATCGTCTGGCAAGACCGTCGAACTGCAGATATCTGCGCCGATATTGGTCGTGGAAGTCATGTGCGAGATATTCGACAGGTCACCGGCTTGGTGGTCGATGCCTACTTCAGCGCAACGAAGCTTATGTGGTTGCTTGCCGCTATCCCAAATGGTCAGGCGAGAGCAGAAGCTGGCGAGTTGTGCTTCGGAACGGTCGACTCGTGGCTACTATGGCGGCTGACGAACGGAGCCGTTCATGCTACCGATGCGACGAACGCCTCTCGCACGATGCTGTTGAATCTCCATGACCTGCAGTGGGATCCTGAGATGCTAGGGCTGTTCGATATTCCAGAGGTGATGCTGCCTGAGGTTCGCGGATCGGCTGGAGATTTCGGGGTCACTGATAAATCGGTGTTTGGAGTGGAAATCCCTATTACAGCGATGGCTGGCGATCAGCATGCAGCTCTCTATGGGCAAGCCTGTTTCAACTACGGTCAAATCAAATGTACATACGGCACAGGTGCGTTTGTGTTGGCAAATCGAGGCGCAACACCGCCGATTCAACAATCGGGTCCCGGTGATTCGGGATTACTGGCGACGCTCGGTTTTCAGATTGGTTCAAAGAAGCACTACGCTATTGAGGGATCGGTGTTTGTGACCGGTGCTACCGTGCAGTGGCTACGTGACGGTTTAGGGATTATTTCTAATGCTGCTGAAACCTCCGATATGGCATTTATGGCTGGATCGAATGAGGGCGTTTACTTCGTGCCGGCGTTTGTTGGCCTTGGAGCACCGCACTGGCAGCCGTATGCAACTGCGTCGATTTCAGGAATGACCCGAGGGACTTCGCAGCATCACATCGTTCGAGCCGCGCTTGAGTCGACTGCATTTCAGGTAAAAGACGTTATAGGTGCGATGGAAGGTGGTCGTACAAATTCGAACCAACCGCTTAGAGCCGACGGTGGGCAGAGTGATAATCCATTCGTCATGCAGTTTCAGGCCGACATTCTGGATCGTCCAGTCGAAGTGGCAAGCGTTTCTGAAACGACGGCTTTGGGAGCGGCATTCCTGGCCGGTCGTGGTGTAGGGCTGTGGCGATCGGAGAACGAAGTGAGCTCTCTTTGGAAAGCCTCGGCAAGATATGAGCCGTCTATCAGCGCATCAGAGCGAACGAATCTCTATGCGGGTTGGCTCGATGCCGTTCGTCGCTCAAGCTCAACGATCTGAGGAATGCACTTGACTGTTCTTGTAACGGGAGTCACAGGTAAGACTGGTCGATGTGTTGCTGAATCCCTTGTGACACGCGGAGTTGGTGTACGAGCGTTGGTTCGAGATATCGAACGTGGGAAGATGGCAACTCTCGGGATGGGAGTTGAACTGGTGTTGGGCGATCTCGACCAACCGGTAATGATCGCTGCGGCATCGGTTGGTTGTGAGGGGATGTATCTGATTTCTTCCGACAGCGAGCGTCAGGTCGATCAAGAAATTAGTGTGGCGAGAACAACCATTGCATCGGGCGTGCAGCATATTGTGAAACTATCGTCTAGCGATGCCGGGCAGAGACCTTACGCTTGGTCGGTAGCGCATGCAGAAATCGAGACGGCGGTGATGCGAATGGACGCCCACTACTCGTTCCTCCGCCCTCACTACTTCATGCAAAACTACCTATCCCTCTTGAACGTCGATATAGAAGGCGTAATAACACTTGAAGCTCCTGCGAACGACGGTGAAATAGGGGCGATCGATACTTATGACATCGGTGAATGTGCTGCCGCACTGCTGGATAGTGGTACGTCATTACAGTCACATAGTCTTCTCACCGGGCCAGAGAACATATCCATGAATCGTGTAGCGGAAGCATTTTCGAATGCAACAGGCAGAAAGATTCGATACGTAAATCTTGATGTTTCTGATTATCAGCGAGAACTTGAAGAGAACTCCCCTAAGAGCGCTGCAGACATCTCAGGCGTATACGGGGAAGTTCGAGTTGGAACGATGGCTGTCCACACCGATAACGTGGAGAGATTATCAGGCAAGAAGCCTCGATCAATCGATGAGTTTTCAGAAACCAATGCTGGAATGATCAACGCTGTAATCGATACGCGAGCTCCACGCTAAGCGAGACCTAGCGTTCGATCAAATGCTACCCTTCCGCCATCTTGGAAATGGATAGTTGTCGGAGGCTCTGAAAATGTACGTTGGAACTCAAGTAGCAGCACGATATCACTCGGATTTTGAACAGTGGGCACAGCTTGGAGTTGTGAACATATGCTCTGACCCACCTGGCGATCCGCATAGCTGGACCGTCGATGATTTGAAACGACATCGTGAGAAGGTTAATTCTTACGGTATTGAGCTCGATATGGTGCAGATTCCGCTTTCGTCGACCCCGCTGGATGTCTCTCAATCGCCAGGCGTCATGCTTGGGAAAAGCCCCGAGCGCGACCGTGAGATCGAAAGCATCCAGAACATTATTCGTATGTGCGGGGAGGTCGGTATCCCGGCGGTCAAGTACAACATGAACATCATCGGCATCCCACGCTCCGAGCGTGAAGTTGGGCGAGGTGGATCATCGAATTCCACATTCCGATGGTCGAAGATGAACCAAGATGACCCACCAACGATTGCCGGTGTCGTAGGAGTGGACGAGAACTGGGAACGTATTGACTACTTCCTAGAGCGTGCGGTTCCTGCTGCAGAATCGGCAAAAGTTCGCTTAGCTTGCCACCCGCACGATCCTTTCACTCCGGACGGATACATGGGTGTGACGAGGGTGCTCGGGACTGTTGATGGTATGAAGATATTTGTGCAAATGCACGAGAGTGACTATCACGGTTTGAACTTCTGTCAGGGCACTGTCACTGAAATGCTAGATGATCCTGGCAAGGAGATCGCCGACGTCATTCGTTGGTTCGGCACACGCAACAAGATATTCAACGTTCACTTTCGAAATATTCGTGGACACAAGCTCGATTTCATGGAATCGTTCCCTGATGAAGGCAGTATCGATTTTTCCGAGATCATAAAGGTCTACCAAGAGGTTGGGTACAAATACATGCTCATGCCTGACCATGTACCGACTATCAGCGGTGAAGATCCTCAGGGAACAGCGTTTGCGTTCTGCTACGGCTACATATCCGCCTTACTTCAGGGCATCGGCGAGCCGCGCAAGCAGCCCTGGGTAACCAAAGGGCCTATTCCTGAAGCCTAGGTAGTTGGATTGAGCGCCCTCTCCCAGCGGGAGAGGGTTGGAGTGAGGAAAATGTCGAGTTGAGTGAGAATATTGAGAATGACCCGGTAGCCTACCGATCACATGTACGGATCCAGAGGGTAAAGGGCCCGATTCGTCGGGCATTTGTGCCTGCCCACGACGGCCTCGTGATGATCGGGGTTCACTCCGAGGTAACTGAACACTGTGGAGTCGAAAACAACGTGGTCGATCCGTATACGACAACTCTCGATTACGTGGTTTGCTGCTACAGCCGGGTGAATGACCGTAACATTCGCACCAGCATTGATATCACCAAAGAGCTAGAGGTGATCTATGGGTAGTCATTTCAGAGACTAAACAAATAGGGTGATAGATTCTGTGATGCCTGTTGGGCTTGTAAGAGTTACCACTACGTAGGTGCTGGCTTTGAGCAATGGGTTCAGTTGAATTCTTATCTCTAGCTCTTCGTGGACATTCAACCTGCCGGGTTCGATCTGCTCAGTGATGACACCGGTGTAGTCGAGCCAAAACGAATCGGTGGTCCATGTGTTATCAGCTAAAGCACTTGCGTACGTAGGCACCAGATACGTTTCGTCGGCGCCGTCTTGATCGTAACGAACTGTCACGATCCAATCTTCGAAGTCAGCGAGGGTTCGTCGTCCGTCGTTTGTTAAGACAAGATCGAGTCGGGTTTGGGCAACTCCCTCGGTAAGGCTCAGGAGCTTGAATGAACTCTCGAGTTCTTCTACGGTTCGTTGATCGCTGTTCGCGATTGCTTCAGTTCGGTTGCTGCCGTTGTTGATAACGACAGTTATGGCGGCAAACGCCGTCGTGACGACCATAAAGAACGATATTAGCCATGTAATGGCAGTGCCCAAAAGATGTTTGTCGGATTCGCACGCTTACGATCTACCCCAGAACGTGGCGCTACGAAGTTGGAATACCCGACCCTCTATTACATGATCGGAGTATTCGCAGAATTTCGACTTATCTGAACGCGGAATTACGGCTGTGGGTCACCGTCAAAGTCGATTAGGCGAAATCGGCAGTCAGAATGGTGATCTGCCTTCGAGTGATGTTCACTTTGGCAGAGGGAACTATCGCTAATTGCTATACCCGCAACGTGACCGATTCTGTGATGCCTGAAGGGCTGGTGACAGTCACAACAAGATAGGTGTTGTTTTCAAGCTTCGGGTTAACCTGAATTCTGATTTCCATTTCTTCATGGGCATTCAACACACCGGGTTCTATCAACTCTGGGTGGTCGGCATTGTAGTCAAGCCAATATTCAAAATCTGTCCAAGTATTATCGATTAGCGTGTTGGTGTACGTCGGCACCAGGACGGTTTCGCTGGCCGCTTGGGCTTGATCGTATTTCAGCGTGATCACCCAGTCATCAAAATTGGCGAAACTCTGACGTCCGTCATTTGTGATCACAACATGAACCAGTGTTTGACCAGTGGACTCGTTGATGTCAATTATCTTGAATGAACTCTCGAGGTCTTCGACTAATAGGTGATCGCTGGCGGAGATGGCCTCGGTACGACTGCTACCGGTATTTATTACAGACGTGATCGCTGCGAATGCCGTGGTAGTCACGAGGAAGAACGATATAAGCCATGTGATGGCAGTTCCCATTTAATGTTTGCCGGATTACGTAGCTGACAATGACTATTCAGCTATTCAAGTAAAAATGATCCGACCCTTGTCTTCATCGTCGGTTGCTAGCACTTGCTAGGGCAGTTCCGAACGATTCGATCGGCAGAGCCTCAAGAGTCAATCGTGTGTGGGCTGGCTACTAGAATCGTATGGGTAATCGAGCGATCGAGTCACGGAAATCAGCAAACATTTATTCAGCGTTCGCTGTTTTGCTTGATTGGAGGTATTTAGTAATAAAAAGCGATGTTTGTGCGAAAAGAAGGATAAGTGATAGTCTCGCCGTCGAGAATGTTCGAATATGCGGTCTAAAGGGGGCAATATGACGCAGGCATCTAGTGGCGGGTTCTACGAAAGCAACTGGCTGAAGATTCAGTGGTTGCAGATCGTAACGCAGGTAGTGCACGTGTTTGTGGCAGTGGTTTTGATCGGTGTGCCGTTTGTTGTCCGGTACGTAGTCATTCCACACGCTGATGACGCAACTACAGCAGAGGTTGTGAAGGGTTTTTACTCTGTCTGGCCGCTGATTATCGCGATCGTGTTGTTTAGTTCTGGGCTACTGAATTTCTTGTTCGCAAATTCCGGTTCTGGGAATTCCTTTATCGGAAGTTTCTTGACTCCATTTGGAGTGACTGTTCTTGTGAAAATGTCGTTGCTCGTCGTGATCAATGTGATCAGTATTTCGCTTGGCATGAACGAAAATTTCCAAGCTGATGCCGACATGTGGCTGCTCGTACTGATGACGATAGGGCTTGTCGCTCTGATTCTGGGGAGCACGTTGCACAGAGGTGGGATTCGGCTTAGTAAGTCGTAGTTCCCTTATAATGCACGACTGATTAATCAAAAACAGCCCGCCGGAACTAATTCCAGTGGGCTGTTTTTGATACTTCGAATTTTCAACGGAAGTTCGTGACTTATCAGAGATTGTCTACCGAACTCGCAGAAAATAAACTATTGGTTTATGGCTTGACCATTGAACCGTCGGCTCGGCGCACGGTATCCCATGCTCCGCCGAACGCACGTTCTTTGAACGGGAATTTTGCTGCCATCTTTTCATCGATGTCGATGCCAAGACCCGGCTTACCGTTCGACCACATCATGCCATCTTTCAACGTTGGTGTTCCAGGGAACATCTCGAGTGTCTGAGCTGGTGGAATGGCTGCTTCCTGAATACCGAAGTTGGAGGCGTTCAAGTTGAGCATTAAGTTCGCAGCGTGACCGACCGGTGAAGTGTCGCCAGGTCCGTGCCACGCAGTTCGAACGTTGTACAGTTCGCCCATCGCCGTGATCTTCCTCGCAGGTGTAATACCGCCGATCTGAGACATGTGGATTCTGATGAAATCGATCAAGCGTTCTTGAATCATCGGAATTACTTCGTGCGGGCTGTTCCAGAGTTCACCCATAGCGATTGGAGTCGATGTTTGCTCTCGAACCATTCGGAAATACGCCTGATCTTCTGGGCTAAATAGGTCTTCAAGGAAGAACAACTGGTACTTCTCGACCTCTTTAGCGAACCACACACCGAGGATCGGTGGAATGCGCTCGTGAACGTCGTGGAGAATTTCCAGACCGTATCCGAAGCGTCCACGAATGTACTCAAATAGACCAAGTGCAGATCGCAGATATGGCTTGGGTTCGTAAACACCGCCCGGGTGGGCGTAAAGCTGATTGGGGTCGTAATCACGTAGCCAGTCCGTGTTAGCTATCGGGCCTTCGAGCGTGTTCTGGTTACCGGCAGATTTCGCACCGGTCGCTGCACCCTTGTTGCCGTAGGTAGCGTAACCGGGAGTCGACATCTGAACTCGCACGTGGTGAAAGCCCTGTTCGACGAATTCCTGAACCTTGTCGCCGACCTCTTCGTGCGTTTCACCTGAGGTGTGAACGTATACAGGTGCTGCTACTCGTGCTCGGCCACCGAGTAGGTCATACACAGGCATGTTCGCCATCTTGCCTTTGATGTCCCACAACGCTTGATCGACGCCAGAAAGAGCGTTGTTGAGGACTGGTCCGTTGCGCCAGTAGGAGGAAACGTACGATGACTGCCAAATGTCTTCGATATCGGCAACGTTGCGGCCAATAAGGAATGGGCGAAGGTAATCGTCAATTGCGGCTGCTACTGCAGTTGGACGCTGTGTGAATGTTGCGCAACCCACGCCGTAAAGGCCGGGTTCGGAGGTTTCGATTTTGACGATTACGAGTCGGATATTGTCCGGCTCGGTGAGAATTGTCTTGATATCTCGAATCGTTACATTGCTCATATATAGGTCAGCCTGGATGCTTATGTGGGTAGAAATTGTTGAACGGACGCGAATGTCCAACGGCAACAAATTGTACCCGCGGAAATGACTGATTACCTGAGTGGGCGGGAAGCAGCACGACTGGGATTGATTGGGGCGTAGACGCTGCCCACTAACCCTGTGCGCGGGTCCATTTTCGTAGTGAGGGCATTTCTTGGTGAGGGTTCTGATGACGGCCCCACTCGACGTACGAAACTTCCGCTACGTATACATTGCCATTTGAATCGATTGCCATGCTGTGCGGCCAGAGGAACTGATCAGGCTCGATACCAAACGTAGTCGAACCGAACCGCGTAAGTCGATTGCCTTCGCGATCGTAGACCGCAACTCGGTTGCCGGTGTTTGCATTGCCTCGTGTTGGCGAACCGTTCGTAGGGCCCTGTTCCGCAACGTAAATTCGAACATCATCGCCAGTGCCTGTGACTTCAACCGCAACCGATTTGTGGGAATTCCATTCTCGCCTGAATTCACCATCGATCGAGAACACCTGAACACGGTGACTCTCGCGGTCGCAAACGATCACTTCTTCATCGTCGATCAACGCAAGGTTGTGTGGCAGATTGAACTCGCCGGGGTCTGTGCCGGGAGTACCCCACGACAAAATGTGATTGCCATCTTTATCGAGGCGGTGAACTCGAGAGTTTCCGTAGCCGTCTGTAATAAAGATGTCGCCGGTCTTCTCGGAAATCGCAACATCGGTCGGCTTATTGAACATGTCGCCGCTCTGAGGCTCAGCGGCTTCACCCGAACCGATCTGCATTAGGTATTCGCCCGACTTGGACATCTTGTTGATCTGGTGACCAGTGTCGTCGACCAGCCAGACATTGTCTTCGTGGTCGATAGTTATGGCGTGCGGACGCGAGAACCATGTGTCGTAGAACTGCATAGAGTTGCCGTATGGATCACGGATGATCCTCACTGCATCGACAGGATTATCGTTGCCCCACATGTCGATAACGTTGCCCTCGGGGTCGAACACCAAAACAGGCTGGTTTCCACGATTGAACACGTACACATTGTCGTTGCTATCAACAGCAACCGCGGTCGCCTCTCGCAGCCAAAGACCGTGTGGGACTTTCGCCCATCCGGCTACCGGTTCGAAGACTGTGTTGGACGATACGAGTGGTGGCATGTGGAATTCTTGGTGACAGGGTTTCGACCATGTGCGGTTCGCTGCAACGCATGGTAATGCCGTCATTCGCTCAGGTGGGCTTGATGTGCGTCATAATTTCGTCAAAATCGGGATTCGAACCTACAAATACCGCCTTGTGACGTTGTTGTTCGGCCTTAGCGGTTAATTTTGCCCGAGTGAGGATTTGGTCTTCATGGTCGTCGATGTCTCCAACTTCTCTGGAACGATGCGAGTCGGTGACGAGTTTCATGAACTTGAAAAGCTTCATCCAACCGGGGTGTCGATTATTCCGGTGTAGTTCAGCTTTGAAATGTCACCGAAAAATCCTCCACAGGGTTAGTTTCAGGCTGATATTCATGAAATTTATGAGATCGGTTTAGCGCCATATTTTTTGTGCCCAACCCACGTTTATACCATCCACTATCCAGCGAGGTTTTTCAGCGATATCGCCGGTGATCTGCTTTCGTTGATCATTGGATACCCGCTCCCCGGTTTCGGAATTAAACCACAAAAGCCAATCTAGCTCGAACAACGGGAATCTGGTCGCTTCCGCCAACTTAGTTGCGAGGGTGGATTTGCCCGATCCGGCGCCACCTGTGATGTAGATTCGACGAATATCTGCCATTGCAGCATATTAACGAATCACCACGTCATACTGCGTCAGTTGTTGGTAGATTTGTGTGTCTGAATATTTCTAAGCATTCGCTCAAAAAAGCGAACCTTAACTAAGAGCAGGAAGTACCAAATGTTTGCAGATTTGAGTGGAAAAGTGGCACTGGTCACCGGTGGCGGTCAGGGTCTTGGTCTTGGCATCGTGTTGAAGCTGGCTGGTCAGGGTGCCGACATTGCGATTGGCGACTTGAGCGAAGAGAACGCAGCCGCAGCCGCAAAGCAGGTCGAGGCGCTGGGTCGTAAGGCATACACCGCCAAGATGAATGTCACCGACAAAGACTCGATCATCGCCGCTGTTGCCAAGTTCACCAAAGAGGCTGGCCATATCGACATTCTGGTCAACAATGCTGGTGTTGCTGGTGCCCCCGGTTCAACCGGCACTGGCTTCAGGGACATCGACTGGGAGTTCACGTGGCAGGTCAACGTGAAGGGTCTCGCTGACGTGACCGAGGCTGTACTTCCTCAGATGCGTGAGCGAAAAGCCGGCAAGATCATAAATATTTCTTCAGTAGCCGCAAAAGCAGCGAAGTACCAGACGGCCTACTACGCTACGACCAAGATGGCGGTTATTGCTTACACGCAGGCACTTGCTCGTGAGTTCGCTGCCGAGAACATCAATGTGAATGCAGTTGCTCCGGGTCGAATCTGGACTCAGTTCCACCAAGACTGGATGAAAGAGCGTGAGGCTCTTGGAGATGCAGCGGTCGCTGGAAAAGACAAGTACGAAGTGTTCATGGGCGCTCTCAAGGAAGTAATTCCAATGGGTCGACCGCAGGAGCCGTCCGACATTGGCGCTCTGGTCACGTTCCTTGCTTCAGAAGAGGCTCGTAACATCACAGGTCAGGTCATCCAGTGCGATGGCGGCCAAGTAATGGCGTAAGCGCCATAGGCACGTTTTCTAACGCGTTGAGTGGGGGTTGCCAGAAGCGGTTGGGGCACACCACAGTAGGATATTTAAGCGGTTGGCGATTATTGCAGCCGCTTTTTCTTTGGCCCGATTTTTGTTTGACCCTACCCGCTAGACGGCCAGTTAGAAAGTGAGGCGAACTGCTTGCCATTCGATGATATTCACCCGTACCGGCGCTCTTTAGACGAGTGATAGACGGATAACACTGATTGAGTTACTCCAGCGGCCAGCTTTGGATGCCTTCTGTGGGTACGTACCCGATTACTTCTTTGGAGTGACTTAAATCTCGGAATCGTGTGTAGTTGCCTGACACTCCGTAGAAGACATCCCATTTCAGGGAGTCCGGCGCATCAACACACTTTTCGAAAAACTGCCTGATGTCGTTGTGACCGAAATGAACTGCCACTTCGCGTTGATCCATAGGTCGGTCTTCGGCGTGAACACGTCCGATTCGGGCAGCGATTGCTGATCCGTGATGCTCTGAGAACAAACGTGCCATCGCTTCGCCCGCAATCTTGGCAACGCCGTACATGCGTTCAGGGTGTGGCGGATCGGTGTGCATCATCACGGGTCGTGGAGTTGGAAGATCGTCCATTCGACCCTCTCGGAACGACTTATATGGCTCGTAGTTTTCAGAAGCCATAAGCGTTGCGCCCGAAGAGCCGAAGATCACACGCTTCACCCCGGCTTCGCCCGCTGCTTTGAATACGTTGTAGGTACCTTCGATATTGATATCGAGCTGCGCCTGATCATCATGTCCAAGATAGGCAGCGAGATGAATCACGGTGTCTATGCCGTCGAACGCTGGTCGTATGGCATAGAAATCTGTGATGCTCGCCTGTGTGGTTTTGAAACCTTCGACTTCTTGCCTATTTAGCGCGGTGATCGTGTGCCCGAGCGAATCGAGATGTTTGCCGACGATGCCGCCGATAAGACCGCTCATGCCGGTGATCAGAATGTTTTTAGTTGCTGGCATGTGTCGCCCCGGAAATTATGGTTGATCGTGAATGGAGCGACGATATCACGGGTGACGGGATAGCTGTTACTTGATTCGCAAAGGTTGCCCAGCGACCAAGAGTGTGACCTGATCTGCGGCATCGGCGATCAGACGGTTTGCTGTGCCGAGTTCGTCGGCGTAGTCATTGCCGATGGTGGTTGGTGGAGCTACGCCAGAGCCGACTTCGTTGGTGATCACCAATGTGGGGCGGGTTGAGTTTTTGAGAGTGGAGATGAGTTCAAATACTTGCTTATAAGTGCCCACTGTATGATCGTAGTTTGAGGCTGAGACGAGATCGCCGATCCAGAGGGTGATGCAATCGAGAACATTTATCTTTTCATCGCCGTTTTGGTTGATCGATGCGATTAATTCAACGGGTGGTTCAAACGACGTCCAGTGTGATGGACGCTCGGAGATGTGACGGTCGATGCGCTGTTCGAGTGAGTCGTCGCCGATTCCTCGATGGGCAGTTGCGATGAATCTTGCTGCCGCCGCACCGGTAGCTTCGAGCGCAAGACCAAGTGCGTAGCTGCTTTTGCCCGACTTAACTCCGCCGGTTATTAAGTGGATAGATCCCATTAGTTTCGGATTTCCTGCTCGTAAGTCGGGGCTAGATGTTCGTAATGGTTGAGCATTTCGAGTTTTGTTGTGGTCGCCGAGGTGGAGACTACGGAAACGCTTCCTGGGAATGCGACCAGATTACCCATGTGCTTTGGGGCCCAGCCGAGCAATCTCGTGATCATTGTGCGAACGGTACCTTCATGCGTAACGACAGTGATATCGCCATCGGCACCTCTGAAATTGAACTCGTCGATCGCTTTATCTATTCTTTCGATGAAGCTCGTTAGTGAGTCACCATTCGGCGTTGAGAAGTTGGGATCTGCCGTTAGCAGCGCTGTGACGTCATCCGGATATTCAGCTTTTACGTCGTTCCATTTTTTGCCTTCCCAGTCTCCCCAGTCGATCTCACGAAGAAGATGGGTTTTCTCGACGGGTTCACCGATTGCGTTCGCGGTTTGAATGCATCTGTTTCGGTTGCTGGAAATTATCCGGTTCACCGAAAAAATCTCGCGCACGTACTCGCCAACTAAAACGGCTTGTCGTTCGCCTCGTTTCGATAGCGAAAAATTTCGGCGACCCTGGACGGTGCCTTCGATGTTTGCCTTTGTTTCGCAGTGGCGAATCAGAATTAGTCGACCCATGTTGCTGTTCCCACTACATCGTCATTATGTAGAGGTCGTCGAAGAACATCACTGCTATCACCAAGCTCGCTACAGATGCGATTTCTACGCTGGCTCCATAGACATCGCCGTTCGCTCCGCCGATGCGTCGTTTTGCGATCAGGCCGACAATTCCTGCGGCAATGAATCCGGCTATTACTGTCCAAATAGCGAATAGACCATCGAAGCTAAACGCAGATGCGAACACGAGTGCCAACACGATGAATATTGCCGGTTTTGGAAGGTTCGCGTAGCTGCGACCGAGACCGCTTGATGAGACGTATGAAGTTAGAACCATGACCACTAGTGGGGCTGTTCTTGAAACCATACCGACAATCGGGAACACTAACCAGGCGTGTGTTGGAAATACTGAGGAAATGGCGTTCCATTGGATGAGTACCACCACTAATACGGCGATTACTCCGAACGCACCGATGTCGGACTGCTTCATGATTCGTAGTCGAGATTCTTTATCTCGTCCACCAAACAAACCGTCGAAATAATCTGCAAGACCGTCGATGTGGAGAGCACCGGTGAGAATGACAGTTGCCGTGAGCGCTATTGCCGCTGCGAGTTCATCGGAGATGCGGTGATTCACAATGACATAGACGAAAGCCGTGAATGCTCCAATGAACAGCCCCACTAGTGGGAAGAAGAGTGGGGCGAACCGTGACGGGGGAGAATCGTTCCCGCTTCCGAACGGCAGCGGGATTATCGTGAGCAAGGTGAACGCATCGACAAACGGTTTCAATGGGGTACCGATTCTGGGTTGATATCGGGCGTACCTTCGGCTTTAGGAATGCCTTCGAGCATTTCGTTTGTTGATTCATCAAGTTCTTTGCCCGAGACCTGCGCTTCCTCAAATGTCGCCATTTCGTTGTGCACACGAACAGCAGCTTCAATTATCGGAATCGACAGCACGGCACCACTGGCTTCACCGAGTCGCATGTCGAGGTCGATAGCGGGTTTGAGTCCGAGGTGGTCAAGGGCGAGTATGTGCCCCGGTTCGACAGATTTATGGGATGCCAGCATGTACTGGGTCGCGGTCGGTGCTATCGCTGCGGCAATAAGTGCGGCGGAGGTCGAGATAAAACCATCGAGTACAACGAGCGTTCGTGATTGCGCAGCTCCGAGGATTACACCAGCCAAAAAACCAATTTCGTACCCTCCGACTTTCGCCAGAACATCGACGGGATCCTTAGAGTCAGGGTCGTTGATGGTAATTGCCTTGGAGACGACGTAGGCTTTTTTTAGCCGAGTCATTTCGTCGACTCCAGTGCCGTAACCTGTGACCGTCTTTGGTGATTCGTCGAGCATAACTGATGTGATGGCCGATGCCGCCGTTGTATTCCCAATGCCCATTTCACCGATGGCTACAAGATCGGCTCCCTGTTCAGAGATGTCATTCGCAAGCGCAATGCCTCTGTTCATAATTTCAATTGCGTGTTCTCGTGACATCGCCGGACCATGAACGAAATTATTGGTGCCGTTTGCAAGATTTGCGTCAACGAGTCGTGAAATGTCGCCCAATATGGGATTCGCCACACCTGCATCGACGATCTTGACGTTAGCTCCTGCCTGACAAGCAAGGACACTGACCGCGGCTCCGCCATTCAGGAAATTCGCGACCATCTGAGCAGTCACGGCCTGTGGAAATGCTGAAACGCCTTCTTCAACAACACCGTGATCGGCAGCAGCAACCACTACCCATTTGTTTTCGATGCTTGGTTTGTCTGAATGTTGAATACCGGCGATCTGACAGGCGATAGCTTCGAGTCGGCCTAAACTGCCGGCTGGTTTTGTCAGAGTGGCTTGTCGCGCTCGGGCGAATTCAACATGTGAACGGCTTAGTGGCTCGATGGTAAACATGCCTTGATCGAACCGGGATGAATCGTCTTCGCATGAAGTGCTCGCAGCATTGGGGAGGTTTGTAGTGCGTGACATTAGAATTCAACCCCTTTTTGAGCTGGAATTCCCTGATCGGCGTACGGGTGCTTGATCTCTTTCATCTCTGTGACCAGATCGGCAAATTCGATGAGCTTCGGATCGGCATCGCGACCCGTGATTATCACGTTGAGCATTTCGGGCTTGCCTTTGAGCACTTCGATCACTTCGTCGACATTGATCCATCCCCAGGTGACGGGGTAAGTAATCTCATCGAGCATAATCACGTCGTAGTTGCCGGAATTGATCTTTTCAATAGCAAGCTTCCATCCGTTTTGTGCGAGTGCTTCATCCTCTGACAGATCTTTCGAAGTCCAACTGAATCCTCTGCCGGAAGGAATTATTTCAATTCCTAGTTTCTCGGCTGCCATCTGCTCGCCGTACTTGGATTTTTCATTTTTGATGAACTGAACTGCCATCGTGCTCATCCCGCGACCCCACGCTCGGAGCATCATTCCGAATCCAGCGGTGCTTTTCCCTTTACCATTCCCTGTGTTGATGATCACTAGCCCCTTGCGAATGCGCTTGAGATTAGGGTTTGGCTTGAAATCGGTAGGTGGATTGATTGGCATGAAGATGTAGCTCGTGTTATTTACTAGTGCGGTAAAAGGCACAAAAAAACCGCTCGTATAAGAAGCGGGTGAACTGTTCGAGGGAGCGCAACTTGGTTGCAATAACCCCTGTGATGAGCCACCCCTGTTCGCGAGGAGTAATCGTGCCCAATTGTCCCTGGCAGGTCTCCTGGCTTCCGGTTCGGCAGTATTAGCCGAAAGTACGTTCTTTCCCGCCCAGCATATTTTTTGGGCTAATGGATCTGTACGCACTCTAACCGGTAACAGTGGCGCTACCGCAGCGGATTTCAACCGCTTTCCCTTTTCACTCGATTTGCGATTTTCGATCGCTCATGGGGCACCGGGGACGCTGTATTCAATTAAACGGAAGGCTATGTTGCAAAACCCGTTCAGTCAAATTTAGATGTGGTTGGATTAGAGTCCATCGGCGACACCTCGTAATAGCCATCCGATTCCATATGACAGCGCCGCAGCCATTCCGCCAACCACGACCGTTTCAAGGCCTGCCTTGAAAATACTGCTACCAATGACCCTAGCCTTGAACACTCCGATTCCGAAGAACGTCACAGCTGTCCCGATCGAACTCCAGAGGAAAGGTGATGAAATCCCGCCATCCACAACGAGATCGGCGATGAATGGGGCGACCGGAACAGATCCGGCGATTAAGAATGCAATGAATGTCCATACCGCTGAGCGCCCTGGTGCAGGCCCATCTAGCAGAAGACCGTGCTCTTCAATGAGCATGGTATCGACCCAGACTTGTTCATTGGACGTGATTACTTCTACGACTTGTTCGAGAAGCTCACCTTCGAATCCCTTTGCAGCATAAATCTGCCTGATTTCTTCTCGTTCGCCCTCGGGGATAAGTTCAATTTCGTTTTCTTCACCCTTGCGAATCATGTGAAGTAACTGCTTGTCGGCGCGAGTGCCGAGGAAGTTACCAACAGCCATCGAGAAGCCATCAGCGAACAGGTTCGCCAGGCCAAGGATGACTACTATTCCGGGTGAGAGATTAGCGCCTACTACCCCGGCAACCACTGCGAAGGTGGTGACTGTGCCGTCGATACCGCCGTACACCATCTCCTTCAGATAGCTCTGAGGAGTACCTTTTTCCAACCGCTGACTCACACGGTCAGGCGTGTGCATGTCACGAAGATGTTCAGATCTACTCAAGCTTCTGCCCATTTGGTTCTCCTAGAAAGCATGGTTGGATGCACTGTTTTATGGGACGAATCCCAAAATTTCCCTAACGTGTTCGATATCTCGATATCGGGTTGGATTGTCCGAATAAGACAACACGTCCGCATATTTCAGATCGTTAGGCGCAAGGTCGACCTTGTGAATATCAATCTTGCCTACGCGTATACAGATTACAGGCATGTCGTACTGCTCAGAATACATCCGACCTAAGTTCTCGGTGAACATTTGGGATACTGAGTACATGTTTTGAGGTCGACTCGCAGTTTCGTTGTGATCATTTGGCGAGGAGATGGCATCTCGAAATCTGGATCATAAACCAGAATTTGTGTGGCTCTTCATTTCCATCGAACCTTCGCTCGACGAGCCCGCCTAGCAAGCCACCCATCCCAATCACAAGTTTTTTTTGGCTGTTTCACTGAAGTTGACGTTGAGTAGAAATTACTTAGTTGGCTAACAGATGGTCGAACTCGCTTACGAAAATTCGGTAATGTGAGCTGATGTAACTCGATCAAGTTCTTTGGCAAGGATCGGATTCGCATTTAGCGAGTCAAGTGAGTCATCGGCTATCAAATCTGAAGCTTCTCTACGGGCAAGTTGCAGTAGATCGACATCATCGATTGTTGCAACGTTCAGTTCATCCCATCCACTTTGGCGAGTACCCATGTAGTCCCCTGGTCCTCGGATTCTTAAGTCTTCTTCTGCCAGCTTGAAGCCATCATTGTTATTCAGCACAGCATTGATACGTTCACTCGCTATCTCACCATTCGAATTCGCCATCAGCACACAGTAACTTTCGTGGTCACCGCGCCCGACACGTCCACGAAGTTGATGTAGCTGCGCCAAACCGAATCGATTGGCGCTCATAATCACCATCACAGTTGCATTTGGAATATCGACACCGACTTCGATCACCGGCGTAGCAACCAACACATCGATTTCTTTCTTGCGTACGCGGTCCATAACATCCTGTTTTTCCGTAAGTTTCATTCGACCATGGAGTAGACCAACTCGTAAATCCTTCAACTCACCCATCGATACCCGTTCGAATTCTTCGAGTGCTGAAGCTGCCTCGATCGATTCCGATGGTTCGATCAGAGGGCAAACAACAAACGCCTGCCTGCCTAAAGCAACTTGATTGCGAATTAGTTCGTAAGCAGCGTTTACGGTGACCTTGCTGCTCGCCAGAGTGGTTGTAATTGGCTTACGGCCTTTAGGCAGAATCTTGAGAGTGGTTATGTCAAGATCGCCGTATATGGTTAGTGAAAGCGTGCGTGGGATTGGCGTTGCCGACATCGCCAGAAGATGTGGTCGCGGATCCTGTTTCGTCAATGCACCTCGTTGTTCAACTCCAAATCGATGTTGCTCATCGACTACGGCAAGTCCGAGCTTCGGAATGGACACTTGCTCTTGTAAAAGAGCGTGGGTTCCGATTACTAGATCGGCTTCTCCCTCAGCGATCATCTGCTGTATTCGTGATTTGATAGATTTCTGAAGGCTGCCGATTAACAGAACCATGGTGATACGTCGATTACCTTCGCCCGGTAGGCTGGCATGGCGAACTGCTTCTTGAGGCTCACCGGGAAGCGATTCAGCTTCGAGTTGGTTGGCGATACTCAGAAAGTGCTGCTCAGCAAGTACCTCAGTTGGAGCCATCAAAGCACCTTGATAGCCGGACGTGTTGACTGCCAGTAATGCTGAAAGTGCTACAACAGTTTTACCGCTACCAACTTCGCCCTGAAGAAGCCTTCCCATCGGCACCCCTGTAGACATGTCTTCAAGGAGGCTATCGAGTGAACTCTGTTGATCGGAAGTCAGCTCGAACTCAAGAGACTTTAAGAATGCATCGACGACAGGTTTACCTCTTGTGTTATCGATAACGATTCCGTTTCGGCGGTGCCGCCACTCCGTTTTTTTCTTCAGAGCCGCTAATTGATACATGAATAGTTCATCAAATGCCAAACGACGTCGAGCCTGAAGTTGTTGATCTTGCGAAACCGGATAGTGCATCGATTCAACTGCTGATCGGAGATCGGCGAAATCATGCCGTCGCTTCAGATCGTCACTGAGATACTCGTCGAGTAACGGAACACCAATATCAAGCGATTTACGCGTTGCGGTTCTGATCGAACGCTGAACGAGTCCGTCTGTCGAAGGATAGATCGGAAGTAGGTTGGCAGCATGGGTTAGTTGGCTATCGTCGCTTCCAGCCTGGGTCGATGAACTCGATGGCAGCTGATCGTACTCGGGATTTTGCATTTGAGCGAGACTGTTGAACGCTCGGATCTCGCCTGAGAAAGCGACGGTGTCACCTCGTTTGAATCGATTCGCCAAGTAGGCCTGCCTGAAGAAGGTTGCTTCTAGTTGGCCTGTACCATCGTTGATCAGTATTTTTGCTGCGCCCGGAGGTGGACCGATCTTGACAGATTCGGATCGAATCACACGCCCTGCGACTGTCATTTGCTCGCCGTACAGTACTTCTGAGATTTTCGTGACTAGGGAATAGTCGACGTGGCGATTCGGAAAGAGCCGCAACATATCTCGCAGAGTATTGACGTTGAGCCTAGCGAGTTTAGGTCGAGTCGCCTTATGGATGAAAATCAGATCTTCAAGAGGGGTGTCGAGCGTGTACTTGACTTTAGGAGATGAAGGTTTTGCTGGTTTTCGAGCTGCTGACTTGACATCCGGTGCCTGTGGAGATTCTTGGGGTGTAGAATCAGCTTTAAGTCGCACCATTACAGAAGATGCCCACCGGCGACGTTGTCCTGGCTGAAGCGCTGCATAGTTCGTGCCGCCTAGTGGTTCCACATCTCTAATCCACGGCATTGACTGAGCGGACAGTTCGATAAATTTATCGAGCCCACCCATAACGGCCCGATCTGTGAACTCGAGTTTTCGTTCGAGCTCTAGAACGTTTCGCAGAGCATTGATTGCACGGTCGGTAGCTTGATTAGGCGCAACGGTTTGAGGTCGACGACTGGCTGCTCGTCTTCCCTCGTTCATTTGGGACATTCCTGGCTCGGCATCCCTAGCACTAGTTGGATTCTGATCTGATTAGGCCGAGTCCGAGAGTTCCAGGCCCGAGGTAGTTACCTACAACGGGACCGAGCTGAGCAATTACTGGCGTTTCGTCGGGTCCAAACTTGGCGACTTCATCGGCAATGTTCTGTGCATCCTCTCTGTCGGTTGTGTAGAGCACAGCCAGCTTGTCCAGAGGTGCCGCTTCAGCAACCATTTCTTTCAGTCGGGTGATTCCTTTCGTGCGATTGCGGGCACGTCCTGCCGGGTGGGCCTCGCCATCTATGAGAGTGAGAATCGGCCGAATTCTGAGCAACGATCCGACGAATCCCTGTGCTTTACCTATTCGCCCTCCCCTGACCAGATACTCCAGCGTATCGACCATTCCTACGAAGGATGCTCGTTCGCTTGCACTCTTTGCCAACGCAACTGCTTCTTCCAGCGAACCACCCGCTGCGATCTTCTCAGCAGCTTGAACAGCCACCCAACCTAGAGCCATCGACGCCTGTTCAGTATCGACTACTTCTATTCGAGCCCCTTTTGTGTTCAATTCCGCAGCGGCATTTAACGCTGCGTTATGAGTGAGACTCAGCTTTGCGCTGAGGTGTATCGAAATGATTTCGTCGTGGGTTTTAGCGAGCTTTTCGTAAATCTCAAGAAACGTGCCAACGGAGGGAGCCGATGTCGTGGGAATGACCTTTTGATCGGGAAGCCGTTTGTACATCTCGTCAGCAGAAATGGTCACACCATCAAGATACGTTTCGTCATCTATGTGGACGTTGAGAGGCACAATCGTTATTCCATGTCTCTCGGCGATATTGAGAGGGAGATCAGATGTGCTGTCGGTTACAACGGCGATGCTCAATATTGTGCTCCAAAGGCTGTGGTGAATTGCTAATGATCACCACTCAACAAGATTCGTCGAACTAGATTCTGTGCCAGTAGGGTTCGATTACGCTCTGACGTTCAGGCTACTCTACTGCAACTAAATAGTCGTAGTGGGGCTGTCCGCCGTAGACCACTTCGATTTCAATGTTTTCAAATTTGGCTTCGATCATTTCGGTAGCTGTTGCTACTTGTTCTGGAGTTAGGGATATCCCGGTATAGACGGTGATTATCTCCGCATCTACGGCGTGTTCTTCGATCATTTTCGTGAGGACAAATAGTGGCTCGCGACCAACTGCTACGATTTCGTCATCAAACGTAGCAAACGACATTCCTTTCCGAATATTGCGACCATGAATGGTGACATCCCTACTCGCCTTGCAAACGCGTCCATCACCCACATTACCAACAACGTTGTTCATCGCAGATTCGTTTTCGTCGATATTGAGAGCCGTACTGAACTCTAATAACGCTGCAACGCCGGATTGAACAGACCGGGTGTGAATAACTCGTACATCCTTAGCGGTGAGCCCTGGCACTTCTAGTGCGGCGGGTAAGACATTCTTGTTATTTGGAAGCAGTATTACTTGATTGGACGGTGCTGATTCCACTGCTGCAAGTAGATCGGCTACTGACGGGTTCATCGTATCGCCACCATCGAGTACAGATGTGACACCCATGCCCGTGCTGACAATCAGATCAGTGAGCCCTTTTCCTACCGCAACTGCGACGACGGCAATTTTCACATTTCCCTTTGGCTTAGCATCAGAACCGGAAGTTTTGCTACGTCGTCCTGCAGCCCAATCAGACGTCTGGTCACCCATGTTGGAGATTTCAATATTCGATAGTTGGCCGTAAAGAATGCCGGCACTGATAGCTTCTCCGGGATCTTCCATATGCACGTGGACTTTGGCGATGCCGCCGACGCCATCGACGATCGGCGATCGACCGATTTTTGCCATGTGATCGCGTATTACATCGATATCCAGATTGTCTGCCTGAATAGCGAATACCGTGCAATAACCCCATTCAATCTCTTCCGAACCATCGATGAACTCGGCTTTGACCGACCCAGAAAACGTCTCGCCATTTGGCATAGGAACGTCGATCGCTCTTCCTACCGGTTCCTCTCCTCGAAGTGCCCTGAGGGCTCCGTCGAGCATTACGGCAAACCCGAACCCACCTGAATCGACAACTTCAGCTTCTGCGAGCACTGGAAGTAATTTTGGTGTGCGTCGGACGGAGTTGATTGCTTCACGGGCAACATCTGCCATTACGCTTTCGAGTTCTTCGTTTTTCGCAGCTGAACGTTCTGCTACGTCAGCGCATTCACGATAGACGGTCAGCATTGTTCCTTCGACAGGGTTGGGCAGTGCTTTATAGGCACTGTTAGAAGCAATGCGTATCGATCTGGCGAAGTGTTCACCAGTCAGTTCGGTGTCCTCGCCGATGGCCTCTGCGAGCCCTTTGAAGTATTGCGCGAGTATTAACCCTGAATTTCCACGAGCGCCGAGAAGAGCAGAGCGAGCGATGATTTTCGACACATGATTAGCAGATTCAGATGAATTCGATGGCAAGCTATCGATGATCGATCGCAACGTGAGCAGCATATTTGTGCCGGTGTCGCCATCTGGGACCGGGAACACGTTGAGTGCATTGATGGTGTCGCGATTAGCTTCTACAGCTTTCGTGGTCGCACGAATCATATCGGTAAGGCGAGAAGAAGTTCCGCTCGGAATTTTTGTCTGAGAATTCGGCATCAATTGTGATCACCTACGACGTCGGATCTATTTCAGTTCAATTTGTATGTCTAGACTTGTATTTCATTGAACAATATTTCAGTTGTTCCGGCTCGACTTGCATGGTAGCGTTAATCGCTGGAGTCTTATTCGAGTATTGCAACTCTTTAGGAGTGATCGTGATACTCGGTCAAAGACGTTCCCAACATATAGAAAATATTACGAGAGTTTAATCGTTATGCCTAGCTCCGATCAGATTAGGGAAAAGCTTGGTCTTGGACCTCGCCCTAAGCCATTGTTCGGTCACAACCGTTCACATGCGTTGAACGCGACCCGTAAGATTTCGAAGCCTAACTTGCAGAACAAGTGGGTGGTTGTTGATGGTCAACGTTACCGAGTCAAAGTGACTGCTCGTGAATTGCGAACACTCGACAAAAAGGGAATCTCGCTGCTCAGCGAGTAAAGGATTCCTTATTTCGAAACTGAAGCTCTTCTCGTTTGAGAAGGGCTTTTTTGTTTGGCTGATAACACGTGGTTCAGTGCATGTGGTGACGAAGCGGTTGTTCGTGTTAGTTACGTTGGTGTCAACGCGCTGATTCGTTGTACCTCGCACATCTGACGTGAACGCATACAAGTACCATGGTCAGACGTATTGTCGCAGCGGCTGACCTTCGCGAACAGCCCTGCAACATTTGTTCGGCGGCTATCAAAATACCACGTAGGGGCATTAGTTCTGGCATACATCTTAGTGATCCTCATGGCAGTGGTATTTATTGTTGGATGCAGCGGAAATATTGAGCACTTGGCAGAGTCATTTACACCGCCGAGAATAGCCACCAGCGCCCCTACTGCGATTGCCACTTCGGCTGCAGTTGTGGGAGATGTCGCGGCGCCTGAGCCGCCACATGCCACATTTGATAGGACATTTTCGTTAGCACAGAGTGACCTAACGTTCCCTGCGATGGTGCCGAGCCAACTACCTGTCGGACCCGGTGGGTATATACACCGTTGGGGGGTATATGAAACGGCGATGAAATGGAGCGTAGATGAGCCTGAACTTGAACCTCGCTTGATTACCGATTGGAAGATGGATTCGGACGGGCTTGGGTGGATCCTGAAGCTTAAGAGTGGAGTGCAGTTCCACGGTGGCTGGGGGGAGATGACCGCCGCCGATTTCGTGTGGAGTTTTGAAGATGAAATTCGTGAAACTAGCGTTCACTCAGGTATTGGATTAGCCAGATCCACAGGTGCGATTATTGAAGCAATCGACACTTACACAGTCTCAATACGGTTAAATCAACCCAGTTCGTTTTTTTTCGAAGCGTTTTTGAGTAACGGCAGTGGTGCAGCCACAAAAATATTTAGTAAGGCTCGTGTCGGTACTTTGGGCGTTGATGACGCATTCTTAGATATTTCTGGTGGAACCGGACCCTATGTTTTTGAGAAATGGAATCCTGGAGACGAGGTAGTTCTACGGGCGTTCGATGGGTACCACGGTATGCCTCCGTACGTAACGACGGTTCATATCCTAGAAATTAAAGAGCCAGCCACTCAGCTAGCAGCACTTAAAACCGGCCAGATAGATGCCAGTTTGGTACCGGCACCGCTTGCTGCAGACATCGCAAGCGAACCACATCTAGGAATTCAGTCATTCGGAATTCCTGGGTCTCAGCGGCTGTATCCCCAGGGTCAGTTTTGTATGGATAGAACACTGGACGGCACTCCCGTTCAACCTTATCCTCGCCCCGGATATGCACCGGAAAAACCGTGGGTTGGAGATTGTGACAGTGCGGTATCTCTTGAGAGTGCACGCAAGGTACGAGTGGCGATGTCGATGGCAATCGATAGGCAAAGTATTGTGGACAATATACTTGATGGATTTGGACGTCCAAGTTACTTGCCAGAGGTCGTACCGCCTCTGTTGGACCGCGTCTGGCAGGATCGGTGGTTCATACCATACGACCCAGATGCTGCGAAGATACTTCTGGAGCAGGCAGGCTATCCTGGTGGAATCGACGCTTTGATGAGGATTACTACCGGATCTCATCCACTAGAAGTCGAAATTGGTCAAGCAGTGGCCCAATTCCTTGGGGCTCTTGGCGGAGACGTAACGACTGAAGTACTCACATACTCCGGCAATAGGCCATCAGTGGTTGCACGTGAGCAGAGTGATCTCTGGTTCCGGTCGAGCGGTGGAGGAACCGCTGAACCTCCGGAGATTTCGCAGTTACGCCGAAATCCGGAAAATGCGTTCAACCCCGGAATGGAAATTAAAGAACCATTGGCAATTATTAGTGAAATGGATTCAATTACATCCAGTGAAGAATTAGATGAAGTTCGCGAGCGACTTTACGATAGTTTCAGTCACAACATGTGGATAATCCCAGTGGTATTGGCCGATCAAATTCTGGGCATGAATACTGACAAAATCGAATCGTGGCGAATGTCAAGCGGCAGTGGATATCTCGGTGATTTCGAGAACATTCGCTTAAAGTAGGGCTCGACCAACTAGTGAATTTTCTGGCCCGAAGAGTCATGACAGGTGCACTCACTCTTTTAGGAGTGACGTTCCTAGTATTCGGACTGTCTCGAATTCAAGGTGACCCTCGCTCCATCCTAATATCCGATGATGCCAGTTTTGATCAGTGGCAAGAAATGGGTAAGCAGCTTGGACTTGATCAACCGGTGTATAAGCAGTACCAGATATACGTGGTCAATTTGATTCAGGGCGAATTGGGAACATCAACGTTACAGAAAAAACCCGTCGCTGGAATCCTTTTGGAGCGCGGTCGGAACAGTGCGTTACTAGCTGTCACGGCATTCTCTCTAACCATATTGGTCGGAGTTCCATTGGGTGTGCTTTCAGCAGTAAAAACAGGCGGTATTTATGACTATGCAATTCGTATGTTTGCAGTGCTTGGACAGGCACTACCGTCTTATTGGGTAGGTCTACTCCTGATCCTAATTTTTGCTGTAGGCCTTGATTGGTTGCCAGCTTCCCGTATGTCAGATTGGACATCACTGGTACTTCCGACTTTGGCAATTGGGTGGTTGGGAGTATCTGGGCAGATTCGAATCATACGATCATCTATGCTCGATGCTCTGGATTCCGAATACGTGCAGTTGGCCAGAGCAAAAGGCGTGGCAGAACGAACGATTATCTGGAAACACGTTTTGCGCAATGCGATCGTTTCACCTGTGACATTCGCAAGTCTGACTTTCGCCAGCATGCTGACTGGTTCGATCGTTGTTGAAACTGTTTTCGCGTGGCCAGGTCTGGGACTGCTATCGGTTAACGCCCTAAATAATTCTGATTACCCAATATTGCAAGGCGTGATTTTGCTTGCAGCTTTGATCTACGTGCTCTTCAGTTTTGTCACTGACGTTGTGTACATGATGATCGACCCGCGGATACGTATCCAATGAACCTAAGTTCAAACGTACCGGAGAAGAATGCATCAGGTGTTTTGGGTTCTTCGTATAGCCGCAGGCATCGACTACTTCGTTGGCCAATTTTCTCGTTGGTCGTTCTGTTTGTGATGATTTGCTTGGCGGTTTTCGCGCCGATTATTGTCCCTCATGATGAGAATTTAGGATTCCTAGAAGATCGCCACCAGCCACCTGTCTTATTTGGAGGAACATCTAATCACATCCTGGGAACAGACAGCTTGGGTCGAGATGTATTCAGCCGTGTTGTATATGGTGCGAGGATTTCTATGTTGTCCGCGCTAACCGCCTTGGTTATTGGTGGAGCGATTGGCACAGCACTTGGCATATTTGCGGGCTACATGGGCGGTTGGGTAGATGAATTGATCATGCGCTTGGTTGATGTGAAATTTTCAATACCTTTGATACTTATTGCATTTGCCATGGTGGTCATTTTCAGCCCTAGTTTTGGATTGCTGCTTGGGCTTTTGACAATGTTCGTCTGGGGGCAATTCACACGTCAGGTACGGGCAGAAGTTTTGGTGATAAAAACTACTGATTACGTCGCAGCAGCTCGTACGTGGGGAGCCTCCCCCGCCCAAATCATGTACCGCCATATATTTCCGGGCGTAATCAGCACCGTTCTAATGATCGCTACATTTCAAAGCGGCGCAGTGATTCTTGCTGAAGCAACACTCAGTTTCCTCGGGGCAGGTGTTCCACCTCCATCTCCGAGCTGGGGAGCTATGATCGCGGATGGTCGCTTGTATTTAGATACCGCTTGGTGGGTTAGCCTAGCCCCCGGGATAGCCATGGGACTTTTTATTGCAGCTATCACTTTGTTAGGCGACTGGCTCAGAGATTATTGGGATCCGAAACTGCGTCAGTTGTAGGCTGCTCGTATCGATACGGACCCTGTCTCCTATATCTCACGCTGGTAGTACATTGGTGTGAAGTTTTCGACCGATCAGATCGCCGAGTGTTGGATATAGCTAAGGAATTCCATGACCTACCCAAAATTCTCCGCTACGTTTTTCGATCTCGATGGCACTCTGGTCGATACCGGACCTCCGCACCGAGAGGCTGAGCGTGCCACCATTCAGGCCTTCGGTTTCGATGATCTTGCTGCCGATCATCCGGTGACGTTTGGACACGGAGTCGTACCCGGATCGCAAATGGTCGCCGATCACTATGGATTGAATGATCCAGAGGCTGTTTTGACCGAGTATTTGCGTCAATGGAAGCGAATTGCCGCTGCTGGGATTGATCTACTGCCAGGTGCGGAATCGACAGTTCGTGCTATTGCCGCCTCAGGTATCAAAGTTGCACTCGTTACTTCGGGCGAACGTCCTTACGTCGATGGATTCATCAAAATGTCAGCACTTGGCGATGTGTTCTCATTATCGGTTAGCTCAGACGATGTGACGAACATGAAACCACACCCAGAGCCTTATATCAAAGCGGCCGAATTGCTTAATGTACCCCCTTCAGCCTGCGTTGTATTTGAGGATTCGGTAGCGGGGTTTCAATCGGCTAAATCCGCAGGAATGGTATGTATAGGAGTGGGCGAAGTAGCATTATCCGCAGAGGGTAATGATGCCCCAGATATGGCGATCACTTCGTTCATTGGATTCGACATTTCGAGCGTTCGACCATACTAACGTTCAAACAGTTCCACGATAGAGCGAATGTGCTCGCCCAGATCAACTGCCTGCGTTACGAATCGCTTCGATACCGATCTTCATGCCATCAGGGAAGTTGAACACACCTGTACCCGAGATAAGCGTTGTCGCTCCGGCGTCGATCACCCCGCCCGCAGTGTCGACTTTTATACCGCCATCGACGGCGATTTCGAGTTTGTGACCGGCGATTCGAGCCATATCTTTTAGCTCAGATATCTTCGGAAGCATTTCGGGCATGAACGACTGCCCTCCGAAACCTGGTTCGACCGTCATCACCAGTACACGATCGATTAGGAGCAGTATTGACTTCAAGACAGAAGCTGGGGTGTCAGGCTTAAGCGAAACAGCCGCAGTCATACCCGCTACGCGCGCGTCGCCGAGCGAAGCCTCAAGATCGTCGCAGGCTTCCGCGTGTATCGTGAAAATATCACCCCCAGCATCTGCGAACTGCTTTGCGTAGCGCGCGGGCTCCAGCACCATCATATGCACATCGATTGGCAGTTTTGTCAGCGGCCGAATGGCTTCAAGAACCGGAATACCTATCGTGATGTTAGGAACGAAATTTCCGTCCATCACATCAAAGTGAAGCTCGTCAGCTCCTGCTTCCTCAACCGCTGCAATCGAGTCGGCGAGATGCGCGAAATCAGCGGCTAACAATGAAGGTGAAATTTTGATGTGGCTGGCCACTTTTTCTTATTGATCCTTGCTGAAATGGAGATTGGGATACTTCGACTACAGAAAATCAGGCGAGCTTCTCGATTATGTGGCGAGGCGCTTGTGTAGTGCCTCTGGGTGGTACGCCATGATCGTGTCGGCGCCAGCGTTGGCGCTTGCGACCATATTATCGACATCTTCCATCACGTCAGGTCCCGACGCAATGACCTTTTTGCCGCCGTCGTGGGCTGTCAGAACGTCTTCTGCGTTCATAAGGTATCGAACGTAGATCCAAGACGAATACGGGTCAGCAATGGCACCTAGAAGTTCAGCAGCCGTGTTTGCCACCGATGCGCACTGGAAATCAGGACTTCCACCGTAGAACCGTCTGCGAACATCGACCGACTGGTGGATTATTCCGATACCAACAGTGCTGCCTAAAAGCCCTCGTTCTGCGAGCCCGTCACAGATTTTTTCAATGGAGCCAGGATCGAGCGTTTTCATCTCGATAATCAGGGTCGTCTCGGCTGTTCCGTACTGCTTTACCGCGTCGAAAGTTTCGTAGAGTGTCGGAATTCGTTCACCTGCGAACTTTTTATTCCACCAGCTTCCGGCGTCTAGCGCTTTTAGCTCGGCAAGAGTCATCTGTGCGACTCGACCTTCGCCAGCAGTTGTGCGTTCGACTGTATCGTCGTGTATCACAACGAGTTCTTCGTCTTTGGTGCCGCGCACGTCGATTTCAATTGCCATGCCCATTTCGAGAGCGGCTTTGAAAGCGATGATGGTGTTCTCAGGGTAGGTCTCGTCGAGACCACGGTGGGCGATGATTATTGGGTTGGTCATATCTACCTAGAGTGGATTAATTAAGGAATCGTCAGCCAGTATCGGCAACGTCTCACCAAACTGAAACCAGAATTACTGACCCGCGTCTGCGATCAGTTGTTTAGCTTCTTTGATTGCTTCGCGAACGCGATTCGGAGCGGTTCCACCGGGTACATCACGTGCTGCGACGGCAGAATCAAGTGTTATTTTCATCACTCCTTCGTCAAACAACGATGAGGCCTTCTGGAAATCGCTTAGTTCGAGTTCACTGAACCCGATGCCATTGGATATGCATTGCTTAGAGAGGTCTGACACAGCAATGTACGCCTCACGGAACGGCACGCCCTTGGCAACGAGATAGTCAGCAATATCGGTCGCCAGCACAAAGCTATTCTCGGCAGCCTGACGCATACGATCGCCGTTGACCGTCATACCTGAGATCATTCCTACTGCTGATTCGAGCGATGTGATCACTGTGTCGGAGGCGTCGAATAGACCTTCTTTGTCTTCTTGCAAGTCACGGTTGTAAGTGAGCGGCAGACCTTTGATCGTCGTTAGCAATCCCATAAGTGATCCATACACGCGACCCGTCTTACCTCGAATCAATTCGGCGAAGTCAGGGTTGCGTTTCTGCGGCATGATGCTGGAGCCAGACGTGTATTCATCGGATAGCTTGATGAATCCGAACTCGTCGGACGACCAAATGATCATCTCTTCTGAAAGACGTGAAAGGTGTGCCATCGTCAGAGAGGCCGCTGTTAAAAATTCAACAATGAAGTCCCGGTCCGAAACGGCGTCCATCGAGTTGCGCGAGATTTCACTGAAATCAAGCTGGTCAGCAACCCATTCACGGTCGATCGGATACGGAACGCCAGCCATGGCGCCCGAGCCGAGAGGCATAACGTCGGCACTTTCGGCGGTTTGTGCAAAACGAGTGGCATCGCGGTCGAACATTTCGAAGTAAGCCATTAAATGATGCGCCAGAACCACCGGCTGACCGCGTTGCATGTGTGTGTAGCCGGGAACGATTGTGTCGATATGTTTTTCTGCGAGTTCGACCAATGCCGATTGAAGTGAAACGGCAGCATCGAATGCACGGCCACAGGCAACCTGTGTCCACAAACGCGTGTCAGTGGCGACCTGATCGTTGCGAGAACGTGCGGTGTGAAGTCGTCCAGCAGCCTCCCCGATGAGTTCATAGAGGCGAGATTCCACGTTCATGTGGATATCTTCGAGTTCGGATTTCCACTCGAATTCACCATTTTCGATTTCGGTAGCGATCGAGTTCAGCCCGCCAACGATTTTTTCTACATCGTCGGATTCGACGATCCCTTGGCGACCCAGCATGCGAGCGTGTGCGATCGATGCGGTAATGTCCTCACGGTACAACCGGCTGTCGTAGTGAATCGACGCCGTGAAATCACTGGCAAGCTTGCTGCCGCGTGCAGCAGCAGCAGGGTTGTTGTTTTCTTTATTGCCGTTATTTTGGCTGGTCATTCGAACTGGTCTTTGAATTGGCGTTGCCGGGCGTACGTAAATGTACTGCGTGCAACATTATCGCTGTTAACGAGAAACTTTTCTGAAAGCCGAGCTGGATCGCACTAACAAAGCGCTATTTTCACACTTCTGAAGGACAACCCAGAACTACAGAAAAAGCCACCTCGCTATCGTTTTTCGGAGTTGGTTTGCTTTCGTGACTGAGTTCGTGCTGACAGCGAATAGATATCGATGAATCCGGTAGCTGCATTGTGATCGAATGAATCGGTCGTCGAGTAGGTCGCCAGATCGAAGTCATACAGCGAGAACGGCGATCGTCGACCCACCACGATGCATGAGCCCTTGTGCAGGCGTAGACGAACTTCACCTGTCGAGAACTCGTGAGCACTGTCCATGAACGCAGCGATGTTCCTGCGAAGCTCTGTGAACCAGCGACCGTCGTAAACCATGTCTGAATATACCTGCGAAAGATTCTCTTTCACACGCTGCTGCTCACGAGACATCGTCGAGGTCTCAAGCGCCTTCAATGCCGTGTGCAGAACGATCGCTGCCGGAGTCTCGTAAACCTCGCGTGACTTGATGCCCACAAGACGGTTCTCGATGTGATCGACTCGACCTACACCGTGCTCGCCAGCCATATCGTTGAGGATTGAGATCAGTTCAACGCCGCCCTTCAGCGAACCGTCGATAGACACTGGTATACCTTTTTCAAAACCAACAACGACTTCGATTGGCTCATCAGGAGTATCACTGATCTGACGGGTCCACGAGAATGCGTCCTCTGGCGGAGCCAACCACGTATCTTCAAGGTCTTCACCCTCGATGGCCTGACCCCACAGGTTGCGGTCGATCGAGTACACCCGCTGGTCGCTACCGACCTCGCGAAGCTCAAGTCCTGCCTTCTGGGCATATAGCTTCTCTTCGTCACGGGTCATGCCCCACTCACGGGCAGGAGCGACGATTTTGAGGGGCTCGCCATGTGCGGATAGGGTCATGATTCCCGAGTCGAAACGAACTTGATCGTTTCCTTTACCCGTGCAACCGTGGGCTACAGCGGTGGCTCCGACTTCCCGTGCGGCTTCAACCAGCTTCTTCGCCATCAGCGGGCGGCCAAGTGCTGTCGAAAGCGCGTACACCCCTTCGTACATCGCTCCGGCTTTTAGGCCAGGGAATACATATTCATTCACGAACTCGTCTCGAACGTCCCAAATCAGCGAGTCGATGGCACCAGCCTGAGCTGCTCGTTCCTTCACTCCGACGATTTCGGGTCCTGCACCGAGATCGACTGTGAGAGTTACAACGTCCATGTTGTAGTTCTCTTGGATCCAAACGGTGGAGATTGTCGAGTCCATACCCCCGCTGTAAGCGAGGACGCACTTTTCCCTTGCCATATCTAAGTTCGATTCCCTTTGAGGTTCAACGATTCGAGAAGCCCGGCGTTGCGATAACGTCGAAATGTAACCTCACCATTCTCTCGCGAGTTAGTGCAGATGTCATCCTAAAAGGCTTCTGGCATGCCTTAGTACTCGGTCGCGCATAGCAGTTCTCCCACTCTATAACGCTCCTCGAACCCCTTTCCGAAGGAAATGTGGTTGAGGATGGCAGTCGTTTAGCAAGGAAATGGACCCAAGGCTTTGTGTGCTGTGAAAGCTACCAATACGGTCATGCACTGAGCTTCCACTAATAAACTCAGCCAACGACAATCTGCGTCTCACAACCTTGTCCCCTGCACCATTACCCTGGCTCACCGGAAATGGTCAACGTATATGCCCCAACACGAGTATTGCCACTGTAGTTCCGAGTGAACACCTCGGAAAAATACGTCCCGCTCGCCGGAGCAGTCCACTTTAGTCGACCCGCCTTTGTCTCACCTGAATCGTAGTTCACGATCAGTTCGGTTGTGCCATCGATGTCAAATACTCTCAAATCAGGATCACTCAAAGTCACTCCCCGAGATTCGATCCAGTATGTCCACCCTTCAGTAGTTACGAACGCGAATATGTCGGAATCACCGCTCATGGCTAGGTCCCCGCCCAAAGTTCTGTAGCTTGCAACCACCTGATCTATCTGTACTACCGTTGCTCCACTTGAACTGTTGCCATGATCGTCAGATTCCGAGGAAATGCTGAGCAGGTACGTCCCAGTGCGTGGGTTTCCACTATAACTGCGGCTAAAAATGTTTATAAAGTACGTCCCCGTCGCCGGTGCCTGCCAAATAAGCTGGGCATTGTTTCCTTTACCTGGATCGTAGTTCCATGCCTCTAGGGTCACTCCATCGATGCCAAGTATATTGATATCTGGATCGTCGAGCGAAATACCAATGGACTCTATTCGATAAACGTTGCCGCCGATCGCATCAAGTGAGAACCAGTCTTCATCTCCCTTTATTTCCAGATCACCGCCCACAGTCGTGAATCCAGCTCCGAGAGTGGTTGCATCGGCGGTCGTGTCACCATGGTCATCAGGTTCACTGGAAAGGAACAACGTATATCCGCCAACACGTGGGTTACCACTGTAGCTTCGGCTGTGTATTTTGACGAAATATGTCCCGGTGGACGGTGCGATCCACTCGATCCGGGCGTCTAAGCCTTCACCTGAGTCGTAGTCCCAGACTTCGAGAGTCACGCCATCGATCCCGAACACCTCTACGTCGGGGTCGCTTAGCGAAACACTGTTCGCCTCGATCCTGTACACATGGTCAGCTATACCGGCAAAGGCGAACCAATCAGAATCACCAGGCGTTTCCAAATCACCTGTTGCCATGACGAAATTTGCGCCATTGGATCCAAATGACAACACCTGTGCACCGGTTGCTCCTTCTCCTTGGGGATCTGGTTCGGACGTGATTGCCAGTTCGTAAGATCCAGTGCGGTTGTTTCCACTGTAGTTCCGCGTGGAAATGTCTGCCCAGTAGGTTCCGCTGGCTGGAGCAGTCCATTCGATTCTGGCTGCCTTGCCTTCACCCGAGTCAAGATCCCAAATTTCCACAGTTGTCCCATCAATGCCGCGAATGTACAGATCTGGGTCACTGAGCGTTAATGCAGTTGTCTCGAATCGATATACACGCCCACCTTCGGCCGCGAATGCATACGAATCGGAGCCCCCCGAAACTTCGAGGACACCGCTGACTGATCCGCCATTGACGACGATCTCGGTATTATTGGAACTGCCATCTGTCGTCGACGTCAGCGACAACGTGTAGGTGCCGGTAAATACACCACCAGGCGATCGAACTTTAAGGAGATATGATCTAGTGGCAGGTGCGATGAATTCGATCGAAGAACCCTGTCCACTCCCGCCGTCATCATTGGCCATAATTCGTACAACCCCATCATTTTCTAACAGGGTGAGTGTTGAATCCGCGAGCGTGCCGAGAGTAGTCGAGAACGTATATCGAACACCTAGAACGGCATCGAATGTGAACCAATCTTCATCTCCCGCAGTTTCCAGATCTCCGATCACCGAGTATTCACCGGTAATTGAAGTTGCTCCTACAGAAGTGTCAGAGTGGTCATCAGAAATTGCCGCAGTTGTAAGCGTGTAATTCCCGAGACCACCGGTTGAAGGGGCTCCCACTGCGACGAAGTAGGAGGCAGTCACAGGTGCTGTCCAAACGATTATTGGCGAACCACCACTGTTATCGCTGTTCCCGATCAGGCGAGTGGTTCCGTTCTGGGCAAACAAATCCATATGAGTGCCTGTTGGTGCGGCTGACAGGGTCAGTCGATATTCAGTACCTGCCAAAGCACTAAGAACAAACCAATCTTGATCTCCAATTGATTCGAGTATGCCGGTCACGCTCGAACCCGGTGTAATTAGTGTTCCTTCACCAGATCTGCTGCCGTGGTCATCGGGTTGGCTGGTAAGACCGATTTCGTATGTCCCAGTCGTGGAATCACCGATTGCACCCACAGACAAGTAGTAAGATCCTGAAGCCGGTGCTACCCATTCAATCGACGCGTTGCTGCCATCGATGCCACTCGTTGTTACTAATCTTTTAATTCCGTCGGAATCGATCAATCGAAGAGTTGGATTGACGAGTGTGGTCGGAGTTACATCAACGTTGTACTTTGTTCCAACTACCGCTTCAAACGTGAACCAATCACGATCAGCTACAGATTCGATCTGTCCATTGATCGAACCGCCAGCAGTAATAGCTGTAGCTCCGGCCGCTTGATTGGAGTGATCGTTCACTTCAGAATTAACCAGAACTGTGTATCCACCAGTGTTTCCTGTTGCACCGACCGCAACGTTGAAAAAATACGTAGCGGAATCCGGTGCTACCCAATCAATGGCGGCACTATTTCCAAAACCTTGGTTGTCATCGACTATTAAAGTCAACTGACCGTTGCTATCAACAAGCCGTAGCAACGGATCGGACTGCGAATCACCGTCTGCCGATATTCGATACGCAGATCCACCGATAGTTACGAACTTGAACCAGTCGACATCATTAACCGGCTCAACTTGGCCCGAAAGCGGGAGATTCGATTGAACTAGCGTCGCTGTGCCAGGTTCATCGCCATGCAGATCTGACTGCGGCGTGTTTGGAACCGATGGTGTTGGAGTACTGGTCGGATTCGGTATCGATGTGGGATCTGGCGTAGGAGTGGAGGATGGTGCTGCCGTTGGTGTCAGAGTAGGAACAATAGCCGGTGATGTAATCGGGGTAGGGGCAACTGCAGGCGTAGCAATTGGAACCGTGGTCGAAGTCGACATAGGTGCTGAAGTAGCATCAGGTACGGCGGTCCTTGAAGGCAATTCCGTCGCATCAATTGTGATTGTAGCGGTAACCACTTCAGCGGTTGCTGACGGTGCTGTCGTGGTAGCAAAATTTTCTACCGCGGTACATGCAGTGGCGATCATAATCACTAGGATTACGACGACTGTAGAAACAAGTTTGCTGGACACAGATTCCTCTATCTCCAGCCCATAAACTACGATCACGAATTTCTGAAGTCAACTTCACAGCAGATACCACCATTGAAACTATCCCTTTTGACAGTATTCGGGTGCAAAAAACGGGTCGTCGATGTGAGAGATAGGTGAATAATGTTGATCATCGCCGCGAGAAAACGTAAATGATTCGAGCTAAGCTCGATGATCCGCCAATGTCATCCGTTGTTTCGACCACGCAACGACATTTGAGAGAGCGGTTGACGGAACTCTAATCTTCTACCTGAACAGGCATCCACTTTTCGGCCCAGCCTTGAAGGGCATCAAACACCGGGGCAAGCTCACGTGCCATCTGTGTAGAGCTGTATTCGACGAGGACCGGTCGCTGAGTGGCATCGACTTTTCGCTGGATCATGCCAATATCTTCAAGCTCGACCAATCGTTGTGAAAGCATACGATCACTTATTCCATCGACGGCTACGCCGATTTCGGAGAATCGAGCTGATTTTTCCATCAAAGAAGTCAAAATCAAACCCGTCCAGCGGCGGGCAAGTAACTCCATCGCCGCCTCATAGTGGGGACACATCTTGCTCGATGTGGAGTGCTCTTGTTGTTGTTCGGTCTGAGTCATATCTCAACCCTACACGAATTTTCATTCAGGGATAGTTACTAACATTTTATTAGTAACATGTCTTCGACTGTCACTCTTGAATAACAGTCAGGGAAAGCTCGGTATCAGGCTCTAAATCAAAGAACAGCACGATGTGGAATTCGTTATCGACGTTCTTCGCCAGAACGAAATCAGTTGCGTTGGTCTTAATTCTCGAACGGTCTAGACTGAACTTCGTTGGGACACCCCACAGTGCAATTGCATATTGCTTGAACACAGCGTCGGTGACCATTTTCAACTTGATCGTAATACCATTTTTATCCGACCGTTCAGATCGTATGACGTCAACATCTGGCGTTTCGGTGTGTCCGATCTCGCTTCCCTTGTCGCCACGTTCCTGCTCAGAATAATCGAACCACCAGATTGGATTTGGGCTCTCACGCTCGAATCTGATTGATCTATGTTGATCCTCGATCAGAAGGTGCTCGGTCGAGATCGGATCTTTAGTAATCGCAGATCTGGTGACCTCGCTACCACTCACAAGATTGGTGTAGGTCACGGTCTTGTGAGATCTGCGTTCTTGCATGATCGAGGACATTCGTGTCGACCACGGGAGTCGATCACGAGTCGTGATGGTCTGGTTCCTGCCCCATGCGCAATTCCACCAAATGTCGTACATGGCGTGATCAGTCTTGCTCGAAAACACCGAACGAGGTGTGACGGCAAAATGCCTTCGATAATAGTCGGCGATGTCGATCGACCGAGCAAACACGAGTTTGTATTCACTGGTGAATTCGAATGCGATCAAACGTTGCCAGCTATCTACGAACTCCAGAATCGGTTCATCTCCATAACCCTCATTGAACACACCGTTTGGGTAGCCGTAATTTTTAGTAGCGCCGTCATATAGCGGGTTGGCAAATGCCGGGTATCCGCTTAATTCGGCCATATTCTTCAGCTCGTCCATTCCCTGGCGTATGCAGTTTGCCGCACTGGCGAAATCCCCTTCGGATGCTGCGTAGTGCCAGCTGATTGGACCGATGAAATGAAAGCCGGCACAAAAATCCCATGTGTGTGAAATAACTTCGCCATGGTGGTTCTGATTGGTTTTTCGGAAATCATTTGGCGATGCAAAGTATGGAAATTCAGGCATGCCAAGCCATGGAAGTATGTTGGACTCTTGAAGCCCAAAGTGATCGTTCAGGCCAAGCTGTTCGAATACCTCAACGTATCCGGGGTCGATCGGGTGATGCATCTCCACACGTGCCGATCTCGCGTCACTCGAATCTGGCAGTAAAGCCCGAACGTTCTCTAGTACATCGCTGTAAAAACTGACCCGGTCATTGGTGGTCATATTTTCTGTTTCGCCATCGGGTGGGGTATCTGCGAAGGCAGGGATGACTGAATCCCCATACATACGGTGATAACTCAGCAACGTGTCGAAAGGTTCGCTATGACGCTCAAATTGCTCAGTCGGAAGGCGATAGTCGAGTGGAATACCGGTTGAGTGTAGCGATGGCTCTGACTCCAGTTCGATGAACGAACTAAAGCGCAACACTATCGAATCATCTTCAATTACTGCAAAGTACCGATGTAACGCCTCGTCACCAACGTCCCATCGTGCGATGTAATTGCCGACCGACATTGGTTGGTGTTTGAAAAATGCGCGACCATCGATCGGGTTCAACTCGAACGAATCAGGCGTTTGGCTTAGCAGCCAATCGAGACCCTCCCCGATTTGGAATTCATCGCTAGCACCAGAGCGTTCAAGATACCGAGGGAATATAGCGAAGCTACCGCTCTCTACATCTTTTGGAAGATAGAAATGGAACTCCATCTCCTCGCCCAGCCTGAGTAACCTTGCGCCTGTGGTCAACTGCGGCGTTTCAAGCAAGTGATCACTCATTCGATGAGAATTATTCAACGATTACCCTGACTTTAGTTTCGAACTTGATGCCGTTCAGTCTGGTCATGGATCAATCGGCATCGTACCAACTGTGACATCCCCATCTAGACGAATTCGATCGAATATCCAATATTGAACATGTGCCACAAAGACAAGGCCGGTCTCCAATGGCACAAACAAGCGATTACCCTTTTAGCCGATAAATGCCTTCCCTACAGCAGCACTAACAATATCCGCTTGTAATTCTTAACTACCCGGCTCCAGCGGTTTCGTAACGTTCAGTAAGTACCACCTAACATTATCCATATAGAAATTGCGCGTCTGGCGTAAGAGGTTTTTTTAGGTTCAATTGGTGAAGTCCCTAGTGCATAATCTTTGCTGATCCTTAACAATCAGTTCTGATGCTTACAGTATGCCTCGGTTTGACTGGTCAAGATGCAGACTCGTTGTCAGGTAGTGAGCCCTTTGCCGTTAACTCACTTCGCAGATTAATTTGGTGTGTTGCTTGGTCAGTTCAAAGACTTCAAATAATCCTCTCAGGCGAGTCGCTCGAAACCTGATGATGTACCCGCTTACCCTCGGGTTCGGAATAGTGACTGTGATCATTGTGGTAATAGGCACCAATTTGCTGATTCGGGAGGCTAGCCACGGAGTTGACCAACAGCTCGTTCGATCATTTGAAAATGAGATCAGCACTGATCTAGCACGAGAGTTCGACCGCTTTAGTGCTGATGATTCATTGCAAGATATTAACGACCTGATTGTTGATGGTCGGATGGACGGATGGTATGAGCACACGTCAGTGGATCTAGGTAATTCGTTCTTCGCGCTGTACGACATGATGGGAACACCGGTTTGGACGAACGGATCTATTCGTCTGATAGAGGAAGCAACGAGTGATCACCATCACAAAGCATTTGATATCGCATTGTCGGGCGCCTTAATTTCAGAACTCAGACACAATTTTCAGATAACGGATGCAAACGGGGATCCGATTATTGCGGAGGTTGTTGAAACTCACTTACCAGTGTTCTCAAACACTGATAATGAAGTAATTGGTGTTTTAGAAACCTATGTAGATATCGGCGACGAATACATTGTTTCAGTGGCTGAGGCTCGTTCGAACATTTTGAACCCAGCGGTAAAGATAATGACGTCTATCACCGTTCTGTTGATTACCGTCGTTTTCGTCGCTGAGATGCTTCGGAAGCGTGCTCATGGTCATCGTATCGAAGAAGAACGTAGACGTGCTGATGCCGATTTGCAATTGATACGTGCACAGGCCCAAGTACAGGAATTAGCGATAGTGGAACAAGAGCGCAAGAGATTTCTTTCTGTTGTGTCGCATGAGCTCAAAACTCCACTGACTTCGATTCTGGCGTTCGCGGATATTCTCACGAGACACAGCGATCCATTGACCGAACGACAGATCAAGCACCTAAATCTGGTTAAACGAAACGGACGAAGGCTCGACCAACTGATAGGAGATTTGCTAGATGTATCTCGGATCGAGACAGGTAATTTCTCACTGGAATTTAGTGACGTACCGATCAGTGATCTCTTCGATGATTTGACAGAGAGTTTGCAAGGTATGTTTGAGTTGAAATCGCAGAAGTTGTTGGTAGTTAACTTGGCGAGTGGTCGATTAGTCAGTGCTGATCGGAGCAGAATCTTCCAAGTCATATCAAACATTCTCTCGAATGCTTAAAAATACTCTGCGGAAAACTCAACAATTACCCTGAAATCCAAAGTCGAAAATGAGAATTTTCATGTTTCAATTACCGATGAAGGGCCCGGGATAAGCGACGAAGAACAACGGCTGATATTTCAGATGTTTTACCGAGCTCCGAATAAATACGCCCAAACTGTTCCGGGTATGGGAATTGGCCTGTCGCTAGTCAAGTCGATCGTAGAGCTACACGATGGGCACATTGGAATCGAAAGCACTGTAGGCGCCGGTGCCACATTTACTTTGGAACTTCCCGGAGTGTTGGGAGCAGCGAATGATGAATTGTTGTCTGTTAGTTCCGCATAATCTGCGAATTCTGTAATCTACACGATTAAACATTGATTCAGAAAACAACAACTCCGACACATTGAATGGTCGGGGCTGCTAATTCACCGTCGTGTGAAAATGAATCACCTATGCGCCGGTTTGTTCCAAGACCCTGTCTAAAATCTCGACTGCTTCGTCGATTTCGTCGCGGGTCGTGTTCAAGGGCGGCATAAAGCGGATCATATTGGGTCGAACTGCATTGATGAGGAGTCCCTCTGGCAATGCGGCTGTGACTGTCGCACCAGCGATTTCTTTGTTCATTTGAAGAGCGATAAGAAGACCCATGCCTCGAACTTCGGTGATGAAGTCGTACTTCTCAGCCAAAGCTTTTAGCTTTCCCTGAAAGTAAGCACCCGTTTCGTTGGCAAGCGCTGGTATGTTTTCGTCGACGATCACCTTGGCCGCTGCCGCACCCGCTGCAGTCGTGAGGGCATTTCCTCCGAACGTCGATCCGTGGTCGCCGGGCTGGAGAACTGAGCAGAACTCCTTGGTCGCGAACGCCCCTAAAGGAGCGCCTGAACCAAGTGCCTTAGCCAGCGTCATTACATCGGGCTCAACGCCAGGAAACTGCTGGTAGCCGAAGAGAGTTCCGATTCGCCCCATGCCGGTTTGAACTTCGTCAAGCATGAACAGAATGTTCTTCTCGTGGCAGAAGTCCATCACATCTTTCAGGTAATTCTCGGAAGGAATGTTTACTCCACCCTCACCCTGAACAGGCTCAAGTAAAACCGCACATGTTCGACCTTCGACGTAAGCGTCTTTGATCGCTTGAACGTCGTTATAAGCAACGTTTGTAAATCCCGGCATAAGCGGGGTCCACTTTTCCTGATATGCAGGCTGGCCTGTGGCCGCCATCATCGCCTGTGTACGACCGTGGAACGAATCGAATGTCGTGATGATCTCGTACGCACCATCGAGCTTGGTCTTGCCCCATTTGCGAGCGACTTTGCAAGCACCTTCGTTTGCTTCAGCACCAGAGTTGCAGAAGAAAACGCGATCAATATCGGAGTTGTCAACGATGATCTTGGCGAGCGAGAGTTGAGGGGTTGTGTAGAACAAGTTCGACATTTGCAGAATTTTGCCTGCTTGATCTCGAATGGCCTCGGTAACCGCTGGGTGACTGTGTCCTAAGTTCAGAACTGCCCAACCGGCGGTGAAATCGAGGTAGCTTTTCCCGTCGTTGTCGAATACTCGGGTGCCTTCGCCTCGCACAAGAACAGGTGGCATTCGATTAACCACTTGCATGTAGTACTTGGCTTCGAGGTCCTTATATTCAGACGAGCTAGTCATTGTTCTTCTCTTTATTCTTATTCTTCAGAGGTATTAGTTCCAGATGACAATGTGGAACGTCCTCTACAACGAAAATTGCTGCCAATGCGACAGCGTTTGCCAATCACAATTCGTGATTTGCAGAACGTGAACTATATCGCAGAGGTCACGAGATTGGGGTGTCCGCCTATGTAATAGGGAACTACTCTTTTCGTCCGGGCTTCCAACCGCGTGCCGCTGCTCTTCCGAACAGCAGTATGGCTAGCCCCACAGCACTCGCCATGGCTGGCCATTCTGCACTCAGAGGCCAATCTGATCTAATCGCTGCTGAAACGCCAATGATTACGATGAGCCCGGTTAAAGCTCCGTGTCCGCTGCTTTTCATCTTCGCTATAACGAGCATTCCAAGAGCGAGCCCAGCGAAACCTGCGATGGGCATTAGCGCAATTACGCAACCAGCACCGCTCGCTAGCCCTGCACCACCTCGGAATCGGTTGAATACCGGGTACCAATGCCCTGCGACGGCTGCCCAGCCTCCGATGAACCAAAGATCTTGAGGTGCACCTAACGCCCATGCGATCAGAACAGGCAAGGCGCCCTTCAGTCCATCTGCGAGAAATACCGCTGCGCCGATTCGTCGGTCGACTTTACGGAATACATTTGCTGCGCCTGGGTTGCCTGTCCCTGTTTCGAATAGATCGACACCAGATCGCATCGTAAGAAGCTTGGCGAACGGAATCGAACCCAACAGGTAACCGTAAATCAGCATCGCTATGACGTGACCGGCTGTATCCATATTGAGTTCCTCGTTGACGAACCAGTAGTATCGGCGATTAAGCCACGATATTCACAACTTACGAATTACGTAATTCTTGTACCGATATCTTCACCGCGAGCACAGGCTAACAATGCCCCTGCAAGTCGACCGTCGATGATATGACCAGATCCGACGACCGATACCGCATCAGCACAGGCTTCGATCTTGGGAATCATCCCTCCGGCAGCAATTCCGCCTGCGATCAAATCCATAGCCTGCCCACGAGTCATTCTGGGAATGAGCCGCCTGCGGGCATCGAGTACACCTTCAACGTCGGTTTGGAACACAAGTTGATCAGCCCGAACTGCTTTGGCTATATGACCCGCGGAAGTATCGGCATTCACGTTCAAGATTCGATCTTCACCGGTGCTTGATGGGAAGAGGTGAAGCGCGGTAGGCGCGATTACCGGAATGCTGCCTGAGTTGAGTATCGTCTCTACAGGCTCGGCGTTCGTCTTTACAATTTTGCCAACGTAGCCGAGGTCAGGATCGAGCACTTCTGCTTGAAGAAGACCGCTCGAGACACCGGAAATTCCTATTGCGCTGGCACCGTTTGCCTGAAACTCGGCCACCAACTGCGAGTTTACGAGGCCCGCAAGAACAGCCACTGCAACATCGAGGGTTGCACGATCGGTACGTCTTAGACCGCGAATAAATTCAGGTTGGATACCTTGCTTGCCGACCCAGTCGCTAATGACCTTACCGCCACCATGGACCACTATAGGGCGTGCGCCTTGTTTCCACAGCTCGACGATGTCAGGGACAGTACTGTCACCTTCGCCCAGAGTACTGCCGCCAATTTTTATGACGATAGTCTTGCCCGAAACGTCGCGTTTATTCGAAGTGGTCACCGTGTAACCGCTTTTGTGCCGAAACTCGGCGAACTACAAGAGTCCGAGTGATTGGGGTTGATGAGAAAAAACTCTCCGATATGGAGATGGCCTGCACCTGTCACAACGATGTCCCTTTGATGACGATTACGTCGTGTAGGCCGAATTGAAGACCACATACTCTTCAGTGAGGTCACAACCCCATGCCACGCCTGTTCCGTCACCGATGTTGAGATCGACTCGAAGCCGCACCTCATCGCCACCAAGTGCGCTGACGACGCTCTGGACGTTATAGGAAATTGCCTTTCCTTCGGCAACGATCTGAATATCGTTCACAAAGCAATCGATCTTCGATTCATCTAGAGGGATTTGTGCCTTGCCGACCGCCATGAATATCCGACCCCAATTCGGGTCACGTCCGTACACGGCGGTTTTAACCAGAAGAGAGGCCGCACAAGAACGAGAAGCCTTTAGAGCATCGTCGGTTGTGGTAGCACCGTTGACAGTTACCTCGATCAGTTTGGTAGCGCCTTCGCCGTCGCGAGCAATCTCAATTGCCAAGTGCTGACAAACCTTAAGCACAGCTGTGGTGAATGCCTCGGAAGCCTCGTCACCGCCTGAAATGATGGTGCCACCTGCTGCACCGTTCGCTAAGAGCAGAACAGTGTCGTTGGTGCTCTGATCGCCATCTACGTCGATCTGGTTGAATGACAGCTTTACTGCTTCTGAGAGCGTTGCTTGTAAAAATGCTGGGTCGACGTTCGCGTCGGTCGTAGTGAAGGCAAGCATAGTTGCCATGTTCGGGTGAATCATTCCCGAACCCTTCGATACACCACCCACGGTATGCGTTACGCCATCTACATCGAACGATACGGCGATCTCTTTCGTGCGCTTGTCGGTCGTGAGAATTGCCTTGGCGAACTCTCCACCGCCGTTGGCCGTGACATTGATCTTCGGAATAAATTCACGCATGAGAGCCATCGGTATTTCAACACCGATCACACCTGTAGATGAGACTAGAGTTTGCTCCCCGGATACACCGAGGTGAGCAGCGGCCAACTCAGTCATTGCCTTAGCGTCGACCATACCTTGGTCGCCGACTGCAGTATTTGCGCAGCCACTGTTCACTACTACCGCATGCACACGTTTGTCGATGCCGACACGCTGCTTGTCGAGCGTGACAGTCGGAGAAACGATGCTGTTCTGTGAGAACGTTCCGGCTACTGCACAGGGGCGTTCTGAGTAGAGAAGCCCTATGTCCTTCTTATCGGCGCCAGGGGTTTTAATTCCTGCAAAAACGCCTCCAGCTGAAAAGCCTTTGGCTGAAGTAACTGTGCCGTTAGGCACTGATGCGATGGGGAGTGTCATGGCGATTGTTTAAGTGGTTCGTTAGTTAGTTCGCCAGTCCAGTACAGATGGCACGGTTATTGATACCAGATGCCACGGACCGGGTGCACAAATTAACGATTGCCTACGCTAAAGCGGTGTAGTTGAAGATCCCAATGAATTTAGCACCGCAATTGCTCAGGTGTTTAATCCATTAGTCGGTAACAAACCAACATTCGGATAACAATGAAAATTGCGGCAGTTCAAATCGAACTGGGATTATACAGCAGAGAGATATGCAATTCCTGTAGGAATTAGGCTGCTGTTTCGATGTCTGATATCTCGCTCATTCGTCGGACTGCAGCATCGACATTTTGCCCTAGGCTGGCTAAATGTTCGCGTGAACCGCCTCGTTCCTGCGCAACTGCAAGTTGGCCAAGAGCTACGAGAAGTTCGCCTGCGATGTTCATTCCAGTGTGCCCCCCGGTAATCAAGAAAAAGTCTTTCTCAGGAAAGAATCTGAGGATGTCTGCTGCCATATCTAAAACTTACCCTGTTCAGTGTTACCAAAGCGTTGAGAATTTGATGCGAGTTCTAGGAAGTTTGTCCTATTTTTTGTCTCACTGAATTGAGTTTTATTGTCACACCGGGTTTCAGACTTGTGGTAGCGAGGTTGGTGTGATGCAACCACGACGCAGTGTGTGAACTCACTACATCGGACATGTCAGTCACGATGGAAACTAGAGATCAACGTTATCTGGTGGGTGTTCGGCATTGCGTAATTTGCTGGATATCCAACATATCGGTCTTGACTGGGGTATCTCTCGATGAGACGGAATGCTGCTATAAAGATCGACGCAAGAGATCTATGACCGAGGAAGCACTGCAAATAGATTTCCGACCGCAGCCAACTGGCATTGCGGTTGTAACCTCCGCGCCCATTTCTGTGATCGCCGAGAGCGGGCATTACGCGACATTCGAAGACTTGATCGACGGATACGCATCTTCATTTGCGAAAGTTCACGTTTTCTCACCAAGCGGCGAGGCGGTTGTAAAACCGGTTAAGGGTCATAGAGTTGTCTGGCATAGCGGACCACGCTGGTTGTCGGCAACCAACGGTCTTTGGTGGTCGGTGCTATCGAACCGAGGCGAGTTCGAAAGTATAGAACTAGTTCGGACGTTTGGACCTCGAGCGGGAGTAGTGGGCAATGCACTATCGAAATTTACTAAATCGCCTCACGTCTCATCGTCCGACGATCTGACAGGCAACACTTGGCGAGATCGAACTGGTTGGCGGTCAGCACCGGTAACAATCGTAAATAAGACAGGGTTGTTGAGGGCAAATGTGCTTTCTGCGACATTGGATTGGGAAGTTGAGTACCTATCTGAGACTGGATACACAAGAGACTTGCTTTTGGGTAACACAGGGTTGGCAACAGATATCTATACTCCAGTTGGAACGACGGATCCCAATAGGCACCCCGTCGTATTGTGGGCGGCTCCGGTTTCGAATGAGGATTCGATCCGTCTTTTAGAAGAATCAGCGATAGCAACCAAGCAGATGATCGATAACGTCGAATTTGTCGTGGTGGCACCTAGAGATCAGACAGAACAGTTACGATCTGATGTTCTAGAACATGATCTGCCGGTGACGATTGCAGATATAGGTGAAGTGGAACCTTTGGTCGACCTCATAGAACGTAGTTGGGCGTGTGTTACCGCGCCATCTAAGGGGATGCCACATAATCTGGCAATGTACGCTGCCTCTGCAGGGGTGCCGCTTATTTCATTGGGTGAACTCGAAGAGAAATACGGGTTTAAGAACCAACTGAACTACATGGGCGTCGAAGCCGACAGCCACGAAGCAGTGGCATTTAGCCTGCAATTGCTGAGGCGTTGGTCAGACTGGTCACTGCGTATAGGCTCGGCAGGACAGCATCTGATCGAAGAACGTTTTTCAACCAGAACAGTCGCGGTAAAAGAAGGAGAGCAGCTTGCCCGCATTGCCCGGAATCAAGACTTAGAGTCGGATTCACCCGTGCAACTCAAAGTGTTGAAGCCGTATATATCACCGGCTGCCGGTAGCATTCCTTCGCTCACAGGTGATGCGACTCCTGATGTTGCTGATGTTGAGTCGACAGCAGAAGTCTACGAGGATATGTACTCAGGGCCTGGTTTTGACCTAGTGGCAGCGGCACTTGCAGGTATGGCGGGCAGTAACTCTTTGGCTAAGTCAGCCACATCGGAGTCTGTAGAGGAAGCATCGGTCGACCTCGGTCAAGACGCCATATCAGCGTTGTTTGCTGCGAGCGAACCAGCACCTTCAGTCGACCTCGGTCAGGATGCTATTTCAGCGTTGTTTGCTGCGAACGACCCGGCACCTTCAGTCGATCTGGGTCAGGATGCTATTTCAGCGTTGTTTGCTGCGAACGACCCGGCACCTTCAGTCGATCTGGGTCAAGACGCCATATCAGCGTTGTTTGC